>CAYLYE010000443.1:0-1512 GCA_964387325.1 uncultured Planctomycetaceae bacterium | reverse complement strand
ATCCCGAGCCGTCGAATGATGTTTAGACCAGTCCCGTTTCGTCGCCCCGTGCGCGGGGAGGCCCAGTAAACCGGCCGAGTGATCGGAGAAGTAAATAGTTCTGACCCTTTTATTCTCTGCTGATTACTGGGACTGGTTCGGACGCATGAAAAACGCCCTTTCCAAGTGAAAGTGAATTCCAATGAACGCATCGACTATCGAGCAAACATTCGCAAAAATGAGGGCGGCCTATGGCCCGTTTATTTCAAGTCAATCGTTGCTGGAACTCGATGTTGCCAAGGTTCCAGCAGATTTGATTGGCTACATACCCTATGCTGCATTGTGGGGTGTAGCTGATGACTTGGAACGTGAGCAGAGGATTGCTCAAGCCCCAGAGTCGGCGAAAACCGACTTGGTGACCACAGTTCGTTCGATTGACGACTTACTTGATGAATGGCTCGCAGGCGATGAAGCGAGATCGCCAAGACCGTCCAGAGAGTATATCGCCTTTTCAGCAATGCGGATGGCCGCAGACTTTATGTGATGATTGCTTGGGCGTGATTGATGTGATGTCAATTACATCTTCCTTCCAACAAAGAAGACGACCAGGATCAGGGGTGAGAACCGGTCGGATGGAACCGGGACGGGATAAGGGGACATTCTGGCTCTGTAGAAAACTCCACGAATCGATAAAGAATCAGGATGGAATGGCACTTGAACTTACACAACGTGTTCACTGCCAACGTCTTTTGCAATCGTTGCGCGGTCTTTGCAATAACTTGTAGGGCTTGGGGCGGCGCTTCACGAGCCGCGGCTCGACGCGATCGGGTCGGTTGCCGACGACATGCGCGGCGATCGCCGCCAATAATGCTTGATGCCAAGCCTCCAACGAAACGGCGGAAACGGCCAACGGCAGGAAGTTGGCCAAGGTTTGCAGCGTGCCCTTAAAGCTGATTTGCCACGGCTCGACGCCCGCTTCGAGCGCAGCTTCGGTCATCACGCGGCGAATCAGATTATAGCCGAGCAAGTGCATGTAAAACTCGTTGCGCACCCGCTCCGGCGTCTTGCATCGCAAGTGGTCCATTTGCAGCACCGACTTCAGGCTGCGTAAATGCAGTTCTCCTTGCCAACGCCGGCGGTACAGGTCGGCAATCTCTTCGAGCGGGTATGGCTCGTCGTTCAAGAGCGTCGTTACGACCACCAGCTTCTTGAGGCGAAAGCCTTTTTGCTTGACCCGCACCAGCAGTTCGCGAATCTCCAATGCCTCGGGCAACTTGGCGTAGGCTTCGCGCGACATCCAATCGGGACGCAGTGGCTTCGGCCAACGAACGACGTGATCGTCCGATCCCAGTCGCCGTCCGGTGCGGAAGTCGGTGGGCCGCTTCTGGTGCTTGTGCAACACGACGTCGACGCCGCGTTGCAGCAACAGAACGATGTCGAACCAGCCGCAAAAATAGCGATCGGCCAAGACCACGTCTCCGGGATCGAGTTCGCCGTGAAGCCCATCCGCGACTCGAACTCGAAGCTGCCGGG
>CAYLYE010000442.1:0-1516 GCA_964387325.1 uncultured Planctomycetaceae bacterium | reverse complement strand
CCAGGTGGATTAGCCTGCCCTGGCAGTGGAGCAACCGATTGAATCGGTTTGCGTTCCGCAAGGGACGTCAGCGTCGACTCAATGCTCGCCGCTCGAGCGTGGGCTTCTTCCGCAAGAATATGCTCCATGAGTTCCTGGAGCCGAAGGTCATGATGGCTGTCCGCGTGTGGCAAGGCGCGAATAACAGCGATATTGCGTTGGCGTCAAGTTGGGTGGGCAATGCCGCGCCGAACGCCGACGACGATCTGGTCTTCACGGCTGCAGCCGGTTCGACCACGGATGTCACGAATAGTGACCCCGCGTTTGCCAACATGCGCTTCCGCTCCATCAGCTTCAGCAGCGGTGGATTTAATGTCACTGGTAACAATTCGATCACGCTGCTACAAGGCATTAACAATGGCAGCACGGACAACGTGTCGATTTCCTCGCCGTTGACCTTCGCAGGTGGTTATAACCCTGCGCAGGGCTTCGCTACGCCCGCTTCGATCTATTCGGCCGTGAGTGGAACCACGCTCACTCTCGGCAGCGTAGCCACGGGAAATCTGCAGTACATCCAGGTCGACGGCTCGGGCAACACCGTGATCAGCGGCAACGTCACCGGCGGCGGCGGCATCAACAAGGCGGGCTCAGGGCGACTGTCGTTGACCGGCGCGAACAGCGATTACCAAGGTTACACGTATGTGGTTCAGGGGTCGGTCCTGGCCGGTAGCAGTAATGCGCTCGGTTCGACTGCGGTCGGCACGATCGTTTCTCCGGGTGCGGCATTGTTGGTGCAAAACACGGGCGCTGATAATGCCGTTAACATCAACGAACCCCTGCTGCTGCAGGGCATGGGGCTCAACGATGGCACCCAATCGCCGACTCAAATGTTCTCGGGCGGGTTGCGCAATCTCAGCGGTAATTCGATCTGGTCGGGGCCCATCACGCCCGGTGCCGGTACCATTTTCAATGCCATCGGCTCCGATAGTGGGCGTCTCGATATCAGCGGGCAAATTTCCAGCATTTTCTCCAGCGCAGGGCCTCAAACCAGTACCGGCCTCACGAAGGTCGGAGCGGGCACGATTCGTTTCAGCGGTAGCACCGCCAACATTTACACGGGCACAACCTTCGTACAATACGGCACACTCGAACTCAACAAAAACAGCGGCCTCTCGGCCCTCGGTGGCTCCCTCGTGATTGGTGAGCAGGCCAGCAATGCCGCAAGTTTAGACAAC
Organism: uncultured Planctomycetaceae bacterium; assembly: GCA_964387325.1. Lineage (GTDB taxonomy): Bacteria > Planctomycetota > Planctomycetia > Pirellulales > PNKZ01 > CAZZBK01. The sequence continues at coordinate 302 of CAYLYE010000442.1, read as the reverse complement.
AGTGCTGTCGTCAAATTGATCCAAAGCGGACAGATTCCGGCGCTCGATCGCGTGAATGTCGCCGTGAACTCGGTGGTGATTGGCCCCAGCGGTCTATTGGACCTCAACGATAACAGTGCGACCGTCGGCCAACTGACGATGTTGCTGGGGCAAAACTATAGCGGCGACGCCAGTATCGGTAGCGGTACGTTGACGCTGAGTGGCACGCTCTCGGTTGCACCTCTCGTGACCTCGGGCGGCAACGCCCAAATCGCCGGTGCGAACGCGCTCACCCCCTCCGCCAAAATCACCAGCTCCCCCTC
>CAYLYE010000441.1:0-1549 GCA_964387325.1 uncultured Planctomycetaceae bacterium | reverse complement strand
TCGCCGAATAAATTCGAGGCCACGATCACGTCGAACGCCTCGGGACAGCGCACCAGATTCATCGCGAGTGCGTCGCAATGCTGCCGCTGGGCACTCACGTCGGGGTAGTCCGCTTGCACCTCGGAGAGAATCTCGTCCCACATCACATACGCATAGCGCTGAGCATTGCTCTTGGTGGCCATCGTCAGTCGTCGGCGTCGACCGCGAGCCATCTCGAAGCCAAAACGCAAAATCCGCTCGACTCCACGCCGCGTGTGGATCGCCGTTTGCAAGGCGAACTCGTCGCTTCGACCGACATGAAACCGGCTCCCCGAGTCGACGTATTCTCCCTCGCTGTTCTCACGGATCACGACAAAGTCGATATGCTCGGGCCCTTTGCCTGCCAGGGGGCATCGCACACCCGGATACAGCTTGGCCGGGCGCACGCAGGCGTATTGATCGAAGGTTTGGCGAATCTTCACCAGTGGAGCGAGCGTCAAGTGGTCGGGGATTTTATCGGGCCAGCCGACGGCTCCCAGCAAGATGGCGTCGAACGGCCGCACGACTTCAAGAAAGTTATCGGGCACGACCGACCCGTGTTTCACGTAATAGTCGTAACCCCAATCGAGATCGGTGAGAGTGAGCGTGAAATCGCGGCTCTGCTTCTCGACCGCTTGCAACACACGCACGGCCTCGCGCGTGACCTCGGGGCCAATGCCATCGCCACCATAAACGGCTATCTTCAGCGTGCGACTCATGAAACGCGTATTAACCTTTCGAGGTCAGAGTAATCACACCGTCCCAATCTTGGGGAGGCGTATGTTCATGCGATGCCATATAGGATGAAAGAAACTCGCGAACCCGATCGGCCGCGTTGATTTGCTGCAATCTCTGGGACGCATCGGTCCAGCGGCCGGCCAGGAAGTCGTCGAGCGCCTGCCCATATTGTACGAGATCCTCGTCCGTGAGCGAGGGATCTTCGCTCACGGGGGCAAGCAATTCGCTCAGTTCGATGGTCTGTTCCATGCCATAAGGTCGAACGATCGCGACGCGGCGCACTCGGGCGACTGTCGTGGGGACTTGCTCACGAAGCACGCGCGCCGTGGCTTCATCGATCAGAATAGAAACACCGAGCAGTTTGGTCATTCCTTCCAGTCGCGAGGCCCGATTCACTAACGGTCCGAACACGGTCACCTTGACTTGATCGGAGGTGCCAATCTGTCCGGCGACGGCCCGGCCGGTGGCGACGCCGATGCCCATTTGAAAATTGGCGAGGGGATGGTCGATGCGGTGGCTCGCGGCGGCAAAGGTTTGGCCAATCGCCAGGGCCGTCTGGCAGGCGCGGAGCACTTTGTCGTGCTGGGGCAATGGCCAACCCCAGAACCCCATCGCGGCGTCCCCTTGAAAGTCGCCAAAGACCCCTCCTTGATCGAGAATATGATGCGTCGCGACACCAAGGGCTTTGCTCACACGCTGTAGCAACCCCAGTAAGTCCCCGGCGTTTTTCTCGCTGACGAGCGAAAAGCCACGCAAATCGCAAAACAGCACCGACACCTCGGTCTCGCGCGGG
>CAYLYE010000440.1:0-1557 GCA_964387325.1 uncultured Planctomycetaceae bacterium | reverse complement strand
CAAGACGTTCGTTATGTCCATGTCATGGATCAGCGCGGGGTCGACTACAAAGATATGGAAAAATTCGGTGACGTTCGCAACGAATGGCTGTCGCCTAAGGGCTCATTCGGCCCAGAATTGGGTTTCGGCCACGTCATGGGCTATGTGCATGACGAACCGGTGCTGCTGTTGAAGGCGTGTATCGGCAATCGCAGCCTGGGATGGGATCTGCTCCCGCCCGGCAGCGAACGATTTGAGTTCGAGGGAAAGATCTTCGCGGGCTATAAAGACGTCGCCAACTTTTGGGACAAGGGGGCCGAGCCCAAGCCGGTTCCCTGGTACGCGGGGCGCCAATACGATGCCGACACGGCTCATGCCAAAGCGGTGTTGAAGAACCTGGAGAAGTATTACCCTGGTTACCAAGGCCAGGGTTATGAAGTGGCGGGCTTCGTCTGGTGGCAGGGTCACAAAGATCAAAGCGCCGCGTTGGCCAGCCGTTACGAGCAAAATCTCGTCCATCTTATTCAATCGCTGCGCAAGGATTTCAATTCACCTCAAGCCAAGTTTGTGTTGGCGACCGGTTGCGGAAATCCCGGCCGCGAGAGTTTCGGCTTGCAGATCGCAGAAGCTCAACTGGCCGTTGACGGCCACAAGGGTAAATATCCTCAGTTCAAAGGGAACGTGAAAGCGATTGACACGCGCGACCTATGGCGCGAAGCGGACGTGTCACCGGTCAATCAAGGCTATCACTACAACCACAATGCCGAGACATACTACGAAACCGGCGAACGACTCGGCCGAGCCCTGGCTGAGTTGTTGAAATAGTCGACATATCACCGGACAATCTTGAACGTTGATTTCCCTGGAGATCGTTAGCGACGCAATATTCGCGGCCAGATCGCGTCGCTAACGAATAACCCTTCGCGGGTCAGCTTGACTCGCTCACCATCATCGGCGAGCAAGCCAAGCTCAACGAGTCGCGGCAGCTCAATGCCCAGCAACTCGTCGATGGTGAAGCCGAATGGTTCGACGAATGACGGTCTCCGTACGCCATCGCGGCGGCGCAGGGCGAGCACCAATGCCTCGCGTGCCCGATCCTCGGCGGAGAGTTCTTCGCACTCGGCTATGGGCGACTCACCCGACATGATCCGCTTGATCCAGGTTGTCGTGCTGCGGTGGTTCACCTCACGTCGGCCCAGTAGATACCGGGCCGCGCCGGGACCAGCCGCATAGTACGGCTCGGCAGCCCAGTAAGTCTCGTTGTGACGGCAGCGATAACCGAGCTGGGCAAAGTTGGAGACCTCGTAATGCTCAAAACCCGCGGCGGAGAGTTGATCCATCGCCATGCTGTACATCGAGCGCTCGACTTCTTCGTCGGTCGACTCGAGTCGACCATGATAGCGCCGATTCCAGAACATCGTTCCCTGTTCAATCGTCAGTCCGTAGGTCGAGATATGCTGCGGCCGTAGCTCGATAGCCCGTTGCAGGTCGTGTTGCCATTGATCGAGTGTCTCGCCCGGGGAGCCAAAGATCAGATCGAGCGAGATGCTCTCAACTCGGCCCCGCAGCCGTTCGACT
>CAYLYE010000439.1:0-1618 GCA_964387325.1 uncultured Planctomycetaceae bacterium | reverse complement strand
CGCCGCTCAGCTTGGTGGCGATGGGAGCGAGTGTGCCGCGAATCTCTTCTGGAGCGTCGGGCTTGGGGTCGAACGAGTCGATGTGCGTGACGCCCCCCATCATCATCAGATAGATCACGCTCTTGGCGCGGGGCAACGACTCGGCCGAGAGCGGCTGTCCGTTGGCAAGCGCCACACCGGCAACACTCAACGAGCCGACACGCAACAACTGACGACGATCCCACGCGGGGGGCACATAACCGAGCGCGGCGTCACGAACGGGACCCGAGCATGAGGGCGCAGGACGCTTCATGCTCGAGGTCTCCGTAACAAACTCGTCAAGGAAGAATGAAGTCGGTGCCTCGCGGGCTTACATCCACTCGCGAATGACCTTGCCTTCGTTGAGCTGCATCGGTCGGCCATCCGGAGCATAGGTGACCAAATCGGTCGGAATGCCCAACTTGGTGTAAATGGTCGCACCGACATCTTCGGTGTAGTACTCATTCGAGATCGGAGCGCCACCTTCGTCGTCGGTTTTACCCAGGACCGAACCGGCCGGAACACCGGCGCCCGCAAATAGTGCGAACGCGGCGCTGGCCCAGTGGTCGCGTCCGCTGGCCGAGTTGATCTTCGGCGTGCGACCGAAGTCGGTGAGCCACACGACCAAGGTGCTGTCGAGCATGCCACGCTCTTGCAGATCGATGATGAGCTGCGGCAAGGCGGTGTCGACATAGGGCATCTTGCGATCTTTGAGCGAGGTGAAGTTGTTCGCGTGCGTGTCCCAACCACCGTCGGTGACCGTGACAAATCGCGTGCCCGACTCGATCAACCGGCGAGCCAGCAAGCACGACTGACCAAACTTGGTACGACCGTAAGCGTCGCGCAGCTTGTCCGATTCGCTATCGAGATCGAACGCCTTTTTCGTTTCCGGGGCGGTGATCATGTTCAGCGCGGCGCGAAAGTGCTCGTCGAGCGCTTCATACGCGGCCGGCTGCAAGTCGATACTCTGCTGCAAGTCGTCGATCTCGTCGAGCATTTTCTTGCGGCGAGCGATCCGATCCATGTCGATCCCCTTGGGGGGCGTAATGTCGCGGACCGCGAAGCCCTTTTCGCTCGGGTCGGCCACGATCTTGAACGGCATGTGCTGCAAGCCCAAGTGACCGGCGACGCCACCACCAAAGCGATAGTCAATGTTGTCCCCCAACTGTGCGAACGGGGGCAGCGCGTTCTTGAAACCCTTTTGATGGCTCACGACCGAACCGTACGTCGGATACACAAGCCCCGGATTGAACTTGCGTCCCGACATCATGTAGGCATCGGCCGAGCCGTGACTGCCATTACGAGGGTTGAGGCTGCGGAGTACCGCGAAGCGATGGGCCTCTTTGGCGAACTTCGGACAGACCTCGGCAAACTTAACGCCCGGCACCGAGGTGTCGATCGTCTTGAACTCACCACGCACGTTGGCCGGCGCGTCGGGCTTGGGATCAAACGTGTCGTGATGACTCGTGCCACCCTGGGTCCAAACCAAGATGCAGTTCATATCCTTGCTGGACTTGCCTTGCTTGGCGAGCGCTTGCTTCTGAGCCAGCATGGCGGGCAACGAGACACCCACCCCGGCCAAGGAGCCAATGCGGAGAAA
>CAYLYE010000438.1:0-1626 GCA_964387325.1 uncultured Planctomycetaceae bacterium | reverse complement strand
AAGCAGCCGCCCGTTTGAATACCACAGCCCCCCAGCACGACCGACCAGTTTTTCGGCCAGTGATCGCGTCCCAGGTCGGGCTGAATCTGCGGCGTGCGGCCAAACTCGGTCATCAACACGACGAGCGTATGTTCGAGTCGGCCGCGCTCGTGCAGGTCGTTCAACAGAGTCGCGAACGGTTGATCGAATTCGCCGAGCTGCTCCAGATGAAAATTAAAGTTCTCCATGTGCGAGTCGTAGTTGCTGTGCGTGATCTTGACACAGGTGATGCCCTCTTCGAGCAACCGCCGCGCCAATAGACAATGGCGACCGAAGTCGTGCGATCCATATCGGTCCCGATCGCGCTGCGCCTCGCGGGTCACATCAAACAAATCCTGACGACGAATCAGTTGCTGGGCTTGCTCATACGAGGAGTGGTAGGCTTCCGAGTACGCCGTGCGGCGACGCTGCGAGAATCGCATGTCGGCTAGCGATCGCAATTGATACCGGGCGTCGTCGGCCGCTTGAAAGATCTCAGGCTGGGCCACATTGCGCGGCGCTTTGCCGTCGCTCAGCGCGATCGACGCATGTTGCGGGCCCAGAAAAGCCGCGTCGGCGCGCGGTCCCGAGCGCGATGGGGTGATGTGGATGTTGCCAGGCAACGCGCTCTGCCCAGTCAGGAGTTTTGAGTACACCGCTCCCAACAGAGGATACGGTCCCAGCGCCGGGCTGCGACCGGTCTCGACATAATCACGCGCACCGGCATGCGAGTTTGGTACCTGCTCGGCAAACATGCTCCGCACAACGGCCAGACGATGAGCCTGCTGGGCCGTAAAGGGCAACAGCTCGCAAAAGTGGGTGCCAGGGACCGACGTGGAGATCGCTCGGAACGGCCCGCCCATATCGGTCTTGGGTTTCGGATCGAACGACTCGAACTGACTGAGCCCGCCGTTGAGCAACACGATCAGGACCTGCTTCTTCTTCGCTTCGAGCTCCGCGGCCACGCTGGGATTAACCAACTGGCCGATCGAGCCAACCCCGGCGGCTCCGGCAAGTAGGTTCCCCAGCAACGTGCGACGCGACACCTGATGTTCGGGCGATCGACAAGCCATGTTTTTCATCTGTGGGTTCGGTAGATCAATGGTTTAAGCGAAACTCGGCCGAGGCCAACAGCGACCAAATCAATTCCTGCGTTGCCAGCGAACGATCGTCTCGCGTCCGCAAATGCTTCTCGACCAGCAACAACTCATCGGCCATCGGTTTACGGCTAAGGATGGCATGATACAACTCATCGGCAAACCGCTTGACGTCCTGTTGCTGTTCAAGCCGAGATGCCAGATTATCGTGCTGCGGTGCGAGCCAACTCGCGATCGACGCGCCGTTGGCCAGAAACAAAGCCTGGGGCAACGACGGTTGAAAGTCGGTGTCGGGGGTCCCCGCCGGACTTCCAAACATCTCGGCAAATTCGGCGACCTTCTTGATACGCTCCTCGATTCGTGAACGTTTCAACAACGACTCGTCCGCCGCAAACTTCTCGCGTTCGGCGACTGGCTTTGCGGCCAGCGCGTCGTCGATCTGTCGTTCGAGTGCCGCTTCATTGCCCGTGGCTCGAATCATCGACTCGAACAGCGGCTCCGGACCGAGCCC
>CAYLYE010000437.1:0-1675 GCA_964387325.1 uncultured Planctomycetaceae bacterium | reverse complement strand
CGCGACGTACGCTAGGCGACTTTGCGAGCGGCAGGAGGTGCCCCGGCAGCAGATACCGGATACACTTCCTTGAGCTTCCCGAGCTTCAACGCAAAGCCATCCACCCGTCCCTCGAATTCGAACTCGGCGACCTGGCCGACGGTGAATTGCTGGTACTCCGCATCGCTTGCGTACACGTCGACTTTGCCACCCATCCACACCAACGACACAACGTTGTTCATGCCGCCGCCGTTCTTGCGGGGCTTCTGCTGTTTGCTGAACACCTGAGCGGTGATCGAGATTGAAATGCCTTGGTCCATGATCTGACAACTCCGTCACGAGTAAGAGACTTACGGCTACGGGGGACGCCCCCCGAGGCGTGACGGAAGCTAGGCAAGCGTTTTGCTCAATTGTCGGTTTTCGGCCGTGATATCGACCAAAAACCGAACATAAGAAACATTATCGGACGTTGCGTACGGGCGGTTTGGGCATGGAAATTCACAATATGCGCGTGATCTGCTGCTGCGGTCTTTGAACATCAAATAGATGGTCCGATGACCATCACTCAAAGCCACCAGCCGATCGAGGCCCTAAGAGATCGTCGGCTCGATGAAGACGCCCATCTGTCGGAACTTGTCATACCGCAGATCGGGCAGGCTGGCACGCGGCTTGGGAGTTAGCTCGCGGAGACATTTGAGCAAATAGAGCTTGAGCCGCGTGGCCATTTGCTGCGGGTCGCGATGCGCGCCGCCGAGCGGCTCTTCGATCACGTCGTCAATGACGCCCAGCTTGAGCAAGTCGCGACTGGTCATCTTGAGCGCCTTAGCCGCCTGCTCGGCAAAGGTGTGACTCTTCCAAATAATGCCCGCGCACCCCTCGGGGCTAATGACCGAGTAGTACGCGTGTTCGAGGACCGCGATCTTGTCGCCGACGCCGATACCGAGCGCGCCGCCCGAGCCACCTTCGCCGATGACGACACAGATGATCGGCGTTTCGAGCCGAGACATCTCGAACATCGCATTGGCGATGAGCTGCGCCTGGCCGCGCTCCTCGGCGCCAATGCCAGGGTAGGCGCCAGGGGTGTCGATGAAACAGATGACCGGCACGCCGTACTTGGCGGCGAGCTTCATCTTGCCGATGGCTTTGCGGTAGCCCTCGGGATGAGCGCAACCGAAGTAACAGGCGTTGCGTTCCTTGAGCGTTTTGCCTTTCTGGTGGCCAACGACCATGACTTTGTATTGGTCGAGTTTGGCAAACCCAGTGCGCAGAGCGCGGTCGTCGCCAAAGGCCTTGTCGCCGTGCAGTTCGTAAAACTCGTCGAAGACGAGCGACAGGTAATCGGTGGTCATCGGCCGATCGGGATGCCGCGACACTTGCACCGTCTGCCATGGCTCGAGGCTGCTGTAGATTTTCCGCTTCAGTTCGAGCAGTTCGCGGCGAACTTGCTGGAGCTGATCTTGCGCCGCGGGATTCCCGCCGTCGGCCGCCTCAAGCTTGGCCAGCTTTTCTTCTAGTTCGCAGATAGGACGCTCGAAGGAGAGACGCGACATGGGAGAGACCGGAGACTGGTGACCGGAGTGGGGAACAATGAGGGGTAATTTAGCCGATTTGGGGCGTGATGGGGAGGGGCGAAGCGTGTAGAGGGGTAGGGGAGTGCGTACGACTGCTTGCCGGTGAGCATGCGATGCACGCTCCG
>CAYLYE010000436.1:0-1812 GCA_964387325.1 uncultured Planctomycetaceae bacterium | reverse complement strand
AGGATCTGCTGTCGGCCGACCAGGCCGCGCGGATGTCCGATCGCGACGCGGCCCAGTTGATCTTCGCCCCGGGCTTCTCGACCGCCGAGAAGGTGACCAGCGTGTCGGGCCGTGGCGTGGGCATGGACGTCGTCAAGACGAACATCGAGCGGATTAGCGGTACGATCGACTTGGAAAATCGTCCTGGCCACGGTACGACAGTCCGGATCAAGATTCCGCTGACGCTGGCGATTATCCCTGCCTTGATCGTGACCAACGCTGGCGATCGCTACGCGATTCCACAGGTGAGCTTGCTTGAGTTGGTGCGGCTCGACGGCACGGAAGCGAAGCAATGCATCGAGTACGTGCATGGCGCGCCGGTTTATCGCCTGCGGGGCAAGCTGCTGCCACTCGTGTATCTCTCGGAGCGATTGGGATTGGAGGCGTGCCAACAAGGGTTGGAACAACTCACCGACGATCGCGTCGTCAATATCGTTGTGCTCCGCGCCAACGACCGGCAGTTTGGCCTGATCGTCGACAAAGTCAACGATACGGAAGAGATTGTCGTCAAGCCGCTCAGTCGTCAACTGAAAGGTCTCTTGGAGTACGCCGGCGCCACGATCATGGGCGACGGCACGATTGCCTTGATTCTTGATGTGATGGGCTTGGCCCTCGCGGCTGGCTTGGCTGCCGAAGCACGTGAACAGCCGTTGAAGGGCGCTCTCAAGGGGGACAGTTCCACGGATCAGAACCAAGAGACGCTGCTGGTTGTCGACTTAGGGGACTCGCGACGGTTCGCCTTGCCGACCTCGATGGTCTCGCGATTGGAAAAGATCGCCAGCTCGGCCGTGGAATTTGCCGATGGCCGCGAAGTCATTCAGTATCGCGACGCCATCATGCCACTCGTGCGACTGGCCGAAGTCTTCGGATCGACCGCCGACGGCAGTTCGACCCGCGATGATATCCAAATCGTGGTCTACACCGATCAGGACTGCCAATGTGGATTCGTCGTCAACAAGATCATCGACATCGTTGAGACCGAATTGCGACTCACCGCGCCAAAATCCAATAGCGAGAACTTGCTTGGTACGGCGGTCATTCAACAGCACGTTACCGATGTGCTCAACCTGCGTCGACTCGCACGCCGTCCAGCAACCCCTCGATTCGTCTCCACGTAGCCTCGACTCGTAACCGATGCCAAGACCGATTTCGTCTGGCACGTGCCAAGCATAATGTCCGACAGGTAATGAGAGAATTCATGACCCAGCACACACGGCAGTTCTGCACGTTCTATGTCGACAACCTGTTCCTGGGTATCGACGTGCAACAGATTCAGGAAGTTATTCGCTATCAGTCGATGACCCGGGTGCCACTGTCGGCCGCGGCCATCAGCGGGCTGATCAATCTGCGGGGGCAAATTGTCACCGCGATTGACTTGCGTTGTCGGCTTGCCCTGCCGCTACGGAACCCCGATGTGTCGCCGATGAATGTCGTTGTGCGTGATGGCGAGAACGCCGTGAGTCTACTGGTCGATCGCATCGGCGACGTCCTCGAAGTCGATGAAGAACTGTTCGAGTTGCCTCCGTCGACGGTTCGCTCTGAAGTCCGAGGTCTGATCGTGGGGGCGTACAAGTTGCCCGAACGATTATTGCTGGTGCTCGATACTCAGCGTGTCTTGTCCGAAAACGATATCCGTGCAATGGCGACTAGCTAAGTCGCACGTACATGGCGATCTGAATCAATTGCTTCCCTTCATCATATTTGTTTACCCGAACCGAGGAGTTCCGTTCCATGCCTACGACCCTACGCAAGCCCAAGCCTTCCACCACCTCT
>CAYLYE010000435.1:0-1852 GCA_964387325.1 uncultured Planctomycetaceae bacterium | reverse complement strand
CGTCTATTCGAACTACGCCGAAACGCGCACATCGATCTTGCGCGACTTCGCGGCCGCCACCTTGGGCAGGTGGATCGTCAGCACACCGTGGGCCAACTCGGCCGAGATTCCCGCCGCGTCGACTTGCTCGCCAAGCCGAAACGCTCGGCGGAAGTCTCCCACGCCGTACTCGGCATGCACGAACCGGGCTTGCTCATCCCAGCGCGGCGACACGCGACCGTGAACGGTCAAGGTCCCCTCCTCGAATTGAATATCCAACGCATCGGCTCGCACGCCAGGCATGTCGGCGCTCAAAACGAACTCGTCCTGCCGCTCGATGAGGTCGACGCGAGGCTCAAAGGCAGTCTCCGCAGCGGCTCCCCTGGAAGCACATGATGATTGACGCGCGCCATTCGTCGGTGTTGAGCATTGGCAACTCATGATCGATAACTCCTCGCTAGGATTTGGTAGTGACTTGAATTTTGTGGGGACGTAACGACTCTGCTTTGGGAAGCACGATCCGCAGCACGCCGTCGGCCATGCTGGCCTCGACCTTCGTGGCATCGACTTCGTAGGGCAGCTTGATCGTGCGGCCAAACTCGCCCGTGACCCGCTCGCGACGGTACACCGTGAGGTCCGCATCCGACTCGGCCGCGCGGCGCCCTCGGATCGTGAGTTCGTTGCCAATCACGGCGATTTCCAGATCTTCGCTCCGCACGCCGGGCAACTCGGCCTCGGCATGCAGCGTGTTGTCATGTTCCCACAGATTGATGGCCGGGTAAGAACCGACGCGTCCCGCGGCACGTGCCACTGGAGTGATCAAATCATCAAACAGGCGGTCGACTTCGGTACGCCATTGACCCAATGGCGGAAAATTAGCCAAACGATAACGGGGCATGACGGAGTCTCCTCGATCAGGGGTGATGATAGGTTTGAGTGATTCGCTCGAGCAGTGCATCACAGCTCCAGCAGAACGCTTCTCGCGACGAACTTAAGAACGCAAAGCGTATGCCAATCGCATGGAACTCGCTGACAAGTGATTGATAGACAATCAGTTGCGGATAATTCGAACGGTTGTCAGGCCACAATTCGACGGTGCCATAATGGCAGCGAGTGGACAGTTAGGGCCGTTCACAAATGGGTACAACCACCCTTGCGTCGACTGAATGGTAAGCTTGCCTTGCACGGCTACCGTAAGTACAGACCCTCAGGTGTCGCGAAATGATCGACTATCAGTTAGAGCCCAATCTGTCGACGGATGAGTTCATCGATGTACTCGTTCGATCCACGCTGGCCGAGCGCCGACCGGTCGAGGATCGGGTCGCGATCGAGCAGATGTTGAAACAGGCGAGTGTGATCGTCACGGCCCGCGAGGGTACAAAACTTGTCGGTGTTTCGCGAGCGATTAGCGACTTTGCCTTCTGTACTTACTTGAGTGACTTGGCGGTCGATGAGGCGTTTCAGCGACAAGGGATCGGCCGCGAATTGATCCGACGAACCCACGAGGCGGCGGGGCTCAAAACGATGCTCATCTTGCTCTCGGCCCCGAAGGCTGCCACCTACTATCCGCACATCGGCATGACGCGCCACGAGTCGTGCTGGTTTATTCCTCGCCAGGTCTCAGCCTGACCACGGATCGTTTCGGTTTAGGGCGATGATTACAGGCCGTCATATCCACTACGCGCGACACCATCGCACCGCGCTTTCTCACGAACCTTGGAAAAAGAATTCCCATACGACAATTTTGCGCACCGCGCTTGCGCAACCAGCGCGGACATGAACTAGGTTTGTTTAGCCTATTAGCCAGGACGCAGGTGTTGTATTCACTCGTCTGCGGTGGCCACTTTGGCGTCGATACCACTTGTCTTCTGCA
>CAYLYE010000434.1:0-1864 GCA_964387325.1 uncultured Planctomycetaceae bacterium | reverse complement strand
GGCGCTCTTGGCGCCGTGGTGCCCTTGATAGCCGGCGAGCAGTGCTTGCACCGCATCGCCCGATTCGGGGTTTTGCTGGTGAAAGGCAGCGCCCAGCCAGTCGAGCACGACGCGAAACGCGCCGGCCGACCACTCGGCTTCCACCACCGGCGCCGCGTGCAGCGTGACTTCCCCCCAGCCGGTGTGCGGTCCACTGGTCATCTCCACGACGACCGACTCCCAGGCCAGGCCGAGCGCCTCGGCCGGCTCGTCGAGCGTCAAGCGATAAAGCCGCAAGCCGTCGATCTGCATGCACGCAATCTCTTCGCTGGAAAGCAAGGACCCCGGAGCGGACTTGATCGCGCCCCCCCTCAGCGGCCAGCGTCACCCGCGGGTCTGGCTCCGCCGCGCTTCGGTAATCTCGATGGCTTTCAGCAGGCCGCGGGCCTTGTTGAGGGTTTCCTGATACTCATCCGCCGGGACGCTGTCGGCCACGATGCCGGCGCCGGCTTGCACATAGGCCTGGTTGCCTTGCACGACCAAAGTTCGCAGGGCAATGCAAGTGTCCATGTTGCCGTTGAAATCGACATAGCCCACGGCACCCGCATAGGGTCCGCGCCGATGCGGTTCTAACTCGTCGATGATTTCCATGGCACGCACCTTGGGCGCACCCGAGACGGTGCCGGCCGGCACGCAGGCCCGCAGGGCGTCAAAGGCGTCGCGTCCATCGGCGAGTTGCCCGCTGACGTTGGACGTGATGTGCATGACGTGGCTGTAACGTTCGATGGTCATCACGTCGGTCAGCTCGATCGAGCGGTATTTCGCCACGCGGCCCACGTCATTGCGGCCCAGGTCGACCAGCATCACGTGCTCGGCCCGCTCCTTGGGATCGGCCAATAACTCCTCGGCGAGCCGGCGGTCCTCGTCGTCGGTGGCGCCCCGGCGGCGGGTGCCCGCCAGGGGGCGCACCGTTACGCGGCCGTCGACCACCCGCACCATGATCTCCGGCGAGCTGCCGACCAACGTCACGCTGGGCGTGCGCAGGTAGAACATGAAGGGGCTGGGGTTCACGACCCGGAGAGTGCGATAAATTTCGAACGGGTCGCTGTGAATCTCCAATTGCAGCCGCTGGCTGATCACCACCTGAAAGATATCGCCGGCGCGGATGTACTCAACACATTTCTCGACGGCGCGCTCGAAATCCGCCTGACCGAAATTGGACTGATAAGCGATCGCGGGCGAGCCACTGGTGTCGATGTCGGCCGGCGGCAGTTGGTGGTCCGACGATTCGAGCTGAGCCACGATCTGATCGATCCGCCGCTGCGCGTCGGCGTAGGCCCCCTCCAGATCGTCGCCGAAGCGGTCCAGCCGGGCCATGGCCACCACGACGTTCGTCTTGTTCACGTGGTCGAAGACGATCATGTGGTCGTAGAAGGCGAAGGCCAGATCGGGTAGTTGGCGGTCGTTGAGCGGCGCGTGCGGCAAATGCTCGCTGTAACGAATAACGTCGTAACCGGCATAGCCCACGGCGCCGCTGGTAAAAGGAGGTAGCTCAGGGACCGTGGCCGAGCGAATCGACTCGACGCGCTCGCGCAGCAAGGCCAGCGGGTCCGCCGCGGTGACTGCTTCGCGGCCGGCCGGTGTCGTAATCGTGACCTCGTTTCCGCGGGCTTCGATTTGCAGAAACGGATCCGCGGCCAGAAAGCTATAGCGCCCGACTTTCTCGCCGCCGATCACGCTCTCGAAGAGGCACGCGGTGGGGCCCGCGTCGATGCGATGAAAGGCCGACACCGGCGTCAGCGTGTCGCCCAGCAGGCGGCGATAAACGGGCACCAAATCCACACCCGCCGTCAGAAGGCGGAAGCTGGCGAAATCCGGGGAATAC
>CAYLYE010000433.1:0-1871 GCA_964387325.1 uncultured Planctomycetaceae bacterium | reverse complement strand
AACTTTCTGCTTGGCTTTGAGCAGTCGCTTCGTGTAATCGTCGGCCGCTGGAGTGTCTTGGGGCGCGAGTGGCGCAGCCGGCGGCTCGGATGCGTCGGCAGATATTGCGCTCGCAGCGCTCGTATCGAGCGGCAAGATCGTGTCGTCGCTCACAGGCAGCCTCTCCGGTTCAGCATGGAGTCTCGGGTGACGCTGTGAGAGCGATTGCGAGACTTCTTGTTTACGGCTGCGGAGGCGATCCAGGTAGGGTGCCGATTCGCTCTCGACCGATTTGCGACGCAATAGGCGGTTGTACATTTTTGCCGTCAGCGACGGTATCCAGCCCACGTTCACTGCCACGCGGCGAATAAATACATCGCCGAAGAAAACGAGCCCTGCGATCCACAGCAGCTCGGGCCAGGCGTCGCTCGTGCGGCGGGACGGTGGTAGGTCATGACGAAAGGAGTTGACTGTCAGCAGCGTGTCGAGTCGATCTTGACCACTGGGGTCACGAATGACCTGCCCTCGCGTGCCGTGTGGCGGTTGCAGTTCGGCGAGTCGATGTAAGAGCATTTCGTCGGAGAATCGGTCGCGGAACTCGCGTGAGTAGGGAACATTAATGCCCGAGCGCAGCGGGGCTCTCCCCGCCCCGGCATCGAGCGCCATGAAGTAGCTGCCCGATTCTTGAGCGTCGAACGTGCCGGTGTAACGTCCCGGCGCGACCTGTTTAAGCCGCAACGGCTGAGTGTTCATCGCGGGGTCGACCACCGTGCCGCCGAGTTCGAGAAAGTTAAGGAACTCGTCGTGACGGTTGAGCGCCGTGACGACGAGGTGCATGCGGCCGTCGACGAGATCGCTGGCCACGCTGAATTGGCCCGACTCGCCGTCGCTACGCATCGACCAACGGACGAGTTGTGTGAAGAGCTTGTCATAGCCGTTCCAGCCGTCCCATGCCTTGGCCCAACGAGCGCCGACATCCGAGGTAAACGCGGCCGCCTTGCCAATGCCGTAGGTCCAGGTTGCCAGAATCGTGTCATTGTCGGGAAAACCTTTCAATGGCGGCGACTTGATCGACACCTCGACGAGAGGATTCGATTTAAGCGTGGTCATCACGAAACCGGTCAACGGCGGCACCTCAGCTCCCAGGCCGGTCGTGACTTCATGCACTCCGCTGAGCTTGGGGATCACGCCCCGTTCGTCCTCGTAGATCAGCGGTCGGGCGACGCGGCGGGCCTCTTGCATGAAGATGCGTGGAATCGCGTGCGGGTCGCGAACGGCGTAGAACTTGCCCCCGCCGGCACTGGCGATCCCCTGCAACAACGGTACGGCCGCGTCGACTCCGACGGCGACCGTGGTCGTCGTGATGCCCTGCTTTTGCATGCGGGCGGCGAGCGTCTCGTACCCTTCACCCATCGTTTGGCCGTCGGTCAACACGATCATGTGCTTCATTGCCGCAGTGGCCTGTTGGAGACCGCGATAGCCTTCGGTCATGCCAGGCATCATGTCGGTCCCCCCTCCCGGAGCCAGACGCGAGATCAACCGCGCGATTCGCTCGCGTCCTCCGGCGGGTTGCAGCGGCACGAGCACGTGAGCGGCCGAGTCGAATGTGACCACGCAGACTTGGTCCCGACCGCCAAGCACACGAACCGCTGCGACAGCCGCCACTCGGCTCATGTCCATTTTCAGACCGGCCATCGAGCCCGAGCAATCGATCACGAGCGCCAGCGCTCCGCTGGGGATCACCTTGGCGTTTTTGATTTCAAAGTCGACGGGCATGGCGCGTTCGAGCGGCGTGTTGGCCCAGCCACCGGCTCCAAAGCTGTTGGGGCCACCGAGCATAATCAGGCCGCATCCCAGGTCGTGACAGTTGCGTTCGAGCATGGTGACTTGCT
>CAYLYE010000432.1:0-1941 GCA_964387325.1 uncultured Planctomycetaceae bacterium | reverse complement strand
TAGCGGCCTCGCGAACGACGACACTCTGCGGCGAATCGATCACCTCGTCGGTGACCTCTTCGCCTCGACGGGCCGGCAAACAATGCATGAACACCGCGTCACACGGGGCCTTTGCCATCAGCGGGGCATTCACCTGATACGGCGCAAAGTCGCGGCGGCGACGCTGCCCTTCGGCCTCTTGTCCCATGCTGGTCCAGACGTCGGTGTACACGACCGAAGCGTCATGCACAGCTTCGACGGGATCTGAGCCCATCGTCAATTCCAAATTCGGCGCGTGCTGCCGGAGTGCGGCGAGCGTGTCGGCGCAGAAATGGTATTCGCTCGGTGCGGCCAGATGAAAACGAATGCCGAGCCGCCCGCAACCAATAGCCAGGCTATGAGCCACATTGTTGCCGTCGCCGATGAACGCCAGCTTGAGCCCGTGCAGTTTGCCGAACTGTTCGCGCATGGTGAACAAATCAGCCAATGCCTGACACGGATGCTCACGGTCCGTGAGGCCGTTGATCACCGAGCAGGTGCAATGCTCGGCCAACTCGACCACGGTGCGATGGGCCTTGGCCCGCATCACGATCACGTCGGCATATTCGCTCAACACGCGGGCAAAGTCGGCGACCGATTCGCGACCGTTATTCCAGCCGACATCTTCGCCCAAGAACAGGCTGCTGCCGCCCAGGTGGATCATCGCGGCCTCGAAGCTCACGCGCGTACGGAGCGACGGTTTCTCGAACAGCAGGGCCATGACCCGGCCGGGCAACAGGGCCTCGCGCAGGCCTTGTTGTTGTTTGCTCTTGAGGTCGGCGCTGATGGCGAAGATCCGCTCGATCTCGGCGCTTTTCAGGTCGCTCAGACTAATAAGATGTCGCATCGAAACAAGCCACCTAAACCACGGAGCTCAAGGCCTCACCACCTTAGCGATGGGCCTTGATCGCCTCGATAATGAGATCACACCCGGTGTGCGCCTGCTCGACCGACAAATTCAGCGCCGGGAGCAAACGAATCACGGTCGAGTGCGTACAGTTAATCAGCAATTTGCGTTGCAAGCAGGCCTGCACAATCGGCGCGCCATCGATCGACAGCTCGATGCCGATCATCGCCCCGAGCACGCGCACATCGCGCACCAAGTCACAGTCTTGCTGGAAGGTCGTGAACCGCGTGCGGAACACCTCGGCCACCTTACGGCCGTGTTCGAGCAAGTTCTCTTGTTCGATCATTTCGATCGCGGCGATACCCGCCCGCGCGGCGATTGGGTTGCCGCCGAAGGTCGCGGCGTGCGTGCCGGGCTTAAGATGGACGCCGACCTCGGGCTTGGCCAGTAAAGCTCCGCCGGCGATACCGCCACAGACCGCCTTGGCGAGCGTCATGATGTCCGGTGTCACGTTGAAGTGTTGGTAACCGAACCACTGTCCCGTGCGGCCGCAACCGGTCTGCACTTCGTCGAATATCAACAGCAGGCCATGATCGTCGCACAGTTTGCGGAGCCCGGCGAGGAACCCTGGGGGCGGAATATTGACGCCTCCTTCGCCTTGCACCGGCTCGATCATGATCGCGGCGGTCTCGCCATCGATCGCCTTGCTGACCGCGTCGAGGTCGCCGAACGGGCAATAGACAAATCCCGGCACGAGCGGCCCGACGCCGGCATGATACTTGGGCTGCGCAGTCGCGGTGAGCGCACCTAGCGTGCGACCATGAAAGCTGTTCGTGAAGGTAATGATCTTGTAGCGCCCCTTGGGAGCCGAGAGCCGGGCGAGCTTGATGGCCGCCTCGTTCGCCTCGGTACCGCTGTTACAGAAGAACGCCTGGCCACCAAAGCTGCGGTCGCTCAGTGCCTTGGCCCACAAGCCTTGAGCCTCGGTGTACCAAGTGTTGGGCACATGAATGAGCTTCGCAACTTGTTCCTGAACCGCTCGCACGACCGGTTCGGGACAGTGCACCAGCAAGTTG
>CAYLYE010000431.1:0-2005 GCA_964387325.1 uncultured Planctomycetaceae bacterium | reverse complement strand
TTCGTCGCCTTGCCGATAATCGTTGCCGTCGGGGTCGTGTGGCTCGTGCGCGGCGCGTCGCAGGCGCCTGACGTGAGACGAATGTGGATGAGCGGAGCGGTCACCATCGCCACCGTCGCCATCAGTGTCGGCGGCATTTGGTACGTGCGCTCGGCCTGGTATCGTGGCGACCCCGTGTATCCGTTTCTGACTTCGCAGGCGGTCACGCAACACGAGTCGTTGCCGGCACACAAGCGGCCGCTAGGAGACTCGGCGCTGGCCTTGGCCTCGGCGCCTTGGTCCCTCACCATGCACAGCGAGCGGCTCGGCGGTCGGTCGCACCAGTGGGGACCGCTGCTGCTGATGCTCGTGCCCGGCGTGGTCTTGGTGCGGCGACTACGTGGACTGGGCGTGCTCCTGGCGATCGCCGGAGTTTACACGCTGGTGTGGTTCATGCTGCGGCAGAACATTCGCTTCCTGCTCCCGATCGTGCCGTTGCTCGTTGTACCCAGCGTGTGGGTCGTGCAGGAGCTGTTCAACTGGCCGAAAGCGCCGCGCTACGTGGCGCTGCTCACAACGTCACTGATGATCGCATTGCTCACGGCGATCCCCGCCTATCGAGCGCGAAACACCGCGCCGGTGGCGCTGGGGCTCGAAACGCGAGACGAATACCGGCAACGCGTTGAACCGACGGCGAGTGTCGCCCTATTTATTCGCGAGCACCTCGGCTCGGACACTCACATTCTGAGCGAGGAGCAACGGGCTTTCTACCTGCCGGGCCGTGTGACGCGCGAATCGCTCTACCGGCGTCGGACTCACTACGACGAACAGCTTGCTTCGCCAGCGGAGCTTGCCGAGCGGCTGCGCCGAGACGGGTTTACGCACCTCTTGTTGGCCGAGGCGGACGATGGCGATGCGACACGCTACGCCGGTCGGCTCACCGAGTTGGTCGCCCGCGCCCAGTCGACGGGGGACACAACCCTGCGCACGCTGGAGCAGTTCTCGTCGAGTGATGCTGAGCAAGGGGTACGACATTACCGGCTCGTCTGCTTATACTGAAGTTGTTTGAATTTGACGATTTTGTGCGAGGTCGACTCGCCATGACCAAGAGCGTTTGTTGAGCATCTTATGAAGAAATACGACGTGGCCGTCATCGGTGGCGGCATCGTGGGCCTCGCGACCGCTTACCAGTTGCTGAAGCTCGACCCCGCGCTGCATGTGGTCGTGCTAGAAAAGGAAGCCGAGGTCGCGTTTCACCAGACAGGACGCAACTCGGGGGTGCTGCACTCGGGCATCTATTACAAGCCCGGCTCGCTCAAAGCTCGCAACTGCCGAGAAGGGAAGAAGGCGCTCGAAGCCTTTTGCGCTGAACATGGCGTGGCCTATGACGTGTGCGGTAAGGTGATCGTCGCCGTCAGCAAGTCTGAGCTGCCGACGCTCGAGCGAATTTACGAACGGGGTCAGGCCAACGGCGTGCAGTGCTCGATCATCGATCGCGCCCGACTCGCCGAACTGGAACCGCACACGGCCGGCATCCAGGCCATTCATGTCCCTGAGGCGGGGATCGTCGACTACCCACACGTCTGCCGCAAGCTCGCGCAGTTGATCCACCTCGCGGGGAGCGAAGTGAAACTGAACGCGCGGGTGAATCGCATCCTGCACGGCAACACCGAAGTGACCTTGGAAACCGAGGCTGGCGAGATCCACACGCGCTACGTCGTTAACTGCGCCGGGCTGTACAGCGATCGAGTCACGGCCCTCGGTGGTCAAAAGCCCGAGGTGAAAGTCGTCCCCTTCCGAGGCGAGTACTTCGAGCTCAAGCCAGGGGTGCAGCATCTGTGCCGCAACTTAATTTACCCGGTCCCCGACACAAGCTTCCCGTTCTTGGGGGTCCACTTCACGCGGTTGATCAACGGCGGGGTCGAGTGCGGGCCCAATGCCGTGCTGGCCTTTGCTCGCGAAGGATACTCGAAGACCAAGGTCAACTTGTACGATCTGGCCGAGGCGCTGAGTTACCCGGGCTTTT
>CAYLYE010000430.1:0-2020 GCA_964387325.1 uncultured Planctomycetaceae bacterium | reverse complement strand
CACCGAATCGGATGTGCGCACCACCATGATCGGCGAACTCACCGAGCGACTGTTCGATGGTGACGTGACCGAGGTGATGTCGCACCTGCTCACCGCCCGTGACGTGAGCCCCGGCGATATCGAACGCCTCAAGCAGCTTCTCAACGATCACGCCCGGGACAAGGAGCGCGACCATGCGCGCTGAACTCATCGGCAGCTGGCTGCTGACCTACCTGCTGCACAGCACCCTGCTGCTCGGCACGGCGTGGCTCGTGACCCGCCGCGGACTGCAGTCGCCGGCGCTGCGCGATCTGATCTGGAAGACGGCGCTGCTGGGCGGCATCGTTACCGCCTCGGTGCAGGTCGGCAGCGGCTGGACGCCCATCGGTTCTGCCAAGGCCATGGGATCGAGCATTGGCGTGGCACCCCCCGAGGGCAGCTTTCAGGGGTTTCTCGAAACCACGGGCAACTACACGGCCCCTGCGTCGGCCGTCGTCGGATCGCTGGGCGTGCCCGGCTCGGCCATTATGGGCCTGGGTGCCGGCTCGCCAACCAACGGGTCCGGATTTTCGCAGGTCATCACCGTTGCAGCGGGCGACACGCTGAGCTTCGACTGGAATTTTCTGACCGACGAGTTGGACGAGTCGGCCACGTTCAACGACTTTGGATTTTTTACGATTTCGGGGGACGCTTACCTGCTGGCCAGCCGCAACAGCAGCACGTTTAACACGGTCAGCCCGCCCACGGGCTTTGACGGCCAGACCGATTGGCAAACGCAAGGGTACACGTTCACCACCGGCGGCAGCTACACGCTCGGTTTTGGTGTTTTCAACGTCGGCGACTCGGGGCACAACTCCGTGTTGTTGTTGGACGCCATCACGATTCCCGTGCCCGAGCCATCGTCACTGGCCTTGTTCTTGGTTGGCGGGTTCGCGGCAATGTTGAGCGCTGGCCGACGTCGTTAACGACCGCCGCACGGGATTTCCCGCGCCTCCACGAACGTTTGCCCGTCGGGATGAAGCAGGGGGGGATGGCCGGCGTGAAAACTCAGACGGCCGGGGCAGTTTCACCGCGCGAACGGCCGGAACACTTGCTCCGCCGTATCGCTCTCTCGGCCATCAGTGCTATGCCTGCCTTGGCACTTGCGATTGCACAGCGGTTTTTTGTTTATGGCCGCCGCGGACGCCAGGAGCCGGCCGTTCGACCGGCCGTGGCGCAACCGCGCCGCAGCCAGCTCCGCGCGAGGAGCTGGCGATCGCCTGGCAACGCAAACGGCTCATGCCGAGCGGAGCCTGCTACCGCTCGACGAAATTATGCCTTGCGCGACTTACCCAATCGCCTGCCCCTGACCACGGCCAGGGCAACCGCGCCGCAGATACAGAGCGCGATTGACGAGGGTTCCGGCACCAGTTCGACATGTACCGAGCCGTTGCTGGGGATCCAACTGGCTCCTCCATCCAGCGAGAGCTCGGTGAAGATGTCGAAAAAGCTGTCGATGTGGAACATACCACCGCCGATGGGAGTGATGGAAGTTTGCCCGACCGACGGCCGCGAGGGGCTTTCGCGGATCCGCACTGGTCCGAAGGGGGAGTTACCGACCAGGTCGAGCTGCACCATCTCGGTTGGAAACGTGCCCGTGGCGCCCGGGTTGTAGTTTCCGCTGAGCACAACGCTGGTCGGTCCTTCGAGCGCGATATTGAAAAACACGTCAAAGAACGAATCGGGGCCGATATCGATGGCCGCGTCGCCGGTCGCGTTGGAATCAAAAAACTCCTGCGTGCCGCCGGGAATGGGCAGCGACAGGATATTGGAGAAGCCGGAATGACGGATATCGCTGAGCACAATTTGCAACCCGGGTCCATCGTAGATGGCGTGCACATCTGCGGCGGTCAGATAGACGCCGCCTGCGGGAGGCAACAGGGGGCTGGCGGAATCGATTCCGGCCGCATGGACCGTCGGTGTGACCATCACCAGCCCGGTGAGTGCCCATAATCCGACCCGAAGCAGACGATTTGCGATTGGCGTCATGGGCAGTCTCCTT
>CAYLYE010000429.1:0-2056 GCA_964387325.1 uncultured Planctomycetaceae bacterium | reverse complement strand
GTTGTACGATCGCGACAACCGACTGCTGTACGTCGACCTGAAAGGGGAATGTCCGGCCGAATCGTTCGACGCATTGCTCCGCTGCTTCGGCGCGCCACCGACGTCGGTCATGATGCAATGGGTGCGTCAGGCCGTGTTCCTAGACGAGGCCACCTTTCGACGCTACGCGGAAGGAGAGGTGAGGGGTGAGGGGTGAGGAAATAGCCTTGAAGCATCGCCTCTTACGCTTCCTGCTGCCTCGATCTGTGGTGATCCGTGGCTTGCTTGTTCTTCTCGTGTGTTCCAGCAGCGCGTTAAGCTCGGCCGAAGCAGAGCAGGCACATGTCGTCGGCCTGAGCGCGAGTTCCGGCAAATCGCTTGACATCTTCGAGCAATTGCCCCCCCAGCTCTTTGACGGTTAGCGCGCTCGCCGACAATTGCTTGTCGAGGCGTTGCAGACCATAGATCTGGTTTTGAGAGTCCATCGCTTCGCTGAATCCGTCGGTAAACATGGTGAGGGAATCGCCAGCCGCGAGCTTGACGACCGTTTGCTCGTATTGAAAATCGTCGGTCACCCCCAGTGGCAAACCGGTCTCGGCATCCCCGATCAACTCGAGTCGATCGGGTTTGTCGGCCGCGTGTCGCAATCGCGGCGCCATGTGTCCGGCATTCGTGAAAGTGACCAAATGCTGATCGAGGTCGAGCACGGCCAGGATCATGGTCACGAAGCGATCTTCCCAGCCGGCTCGCGCAAAGCTCGCGTTCAAATGTTGCATGGCCTCGGCAGTATTTGGGTGACTTGCCAGGGCGTAGCGAGCTTCACTCGACAACCGCGCCATGACGAGCGCCGCCGAAACTCCTTTTCCGGACACATCGGCGACGATGATCCCCAAACGGTTGTTGGGCAATGTGACATAGTCGAAATAGTCGCCGCCGACCTGTCGGGCTGGTTCGTAGTAGTCGAAGAATGTATAGCCGGGCACATTCGGCGGGGCGCCGGGCAAGATGCCTTGTTGAACCTTATGGGCCAATTCCAGGTCGCGATCGATCGCGCGCTTGGCCAGCGCGGCCTCGTGCAGTTGGGCATTCTCGATGGCCGTCGCCGCCAAAATCGCCACGTGAGCCAACACTTCCAAGTCGTCTTGGGTGAATCGGCTGCGCTGATCGAGCGTATCGATCTGAATCACCCCGAGCGCCTTGGCTTCGTTGCTCATCAGCGGCACGCACATCATCGATCGGATACGGAAGTCGGCGATGCTCTGGCTGGTATCGAAACGCGAGTCCGTGGCCGCGTCGGCCGACAAGATCGCCTCGCCCGAGGTCATCGCCTTGCTCACAATGGTCTTGCTAACGCGAGCCGACTCTTCGTCGTCGGGGCGACGGTGCTTAACCGCCATGGGGACCAACACGCCGACACTGTTTTGCAGCACGACGAAGCCGCGATCGGCTTGGGTGAAAATCTTGAATAAGCTTTCCAGAACTTGCTTGAGCACTTCTTCCAACGAGAGCGTGGTCCGCAAATGCTTGGCGATTTCCATCAGCGCCTTGAGCTTCGTCTCGGGATTGACCAACAGCTGGGTGCCGCGCACGCCCGACTGAATGTCGAGCGTCGACATGATCGTGGCCCCCTTCTCGCCGGTGTCTTCGACGAGAAACCGAGGCGGTGTTCCAACATCGCTGCCGGTCAGAGCCGCACTGGGGGCCGGTGCGGCCCCTTGGTAAAATGTGAACAGCACGTCGCAAATCCGCAGCCGGTCATTATTGAGCAGCTTATGGCGACCTTGAGTCTGTTGGCCGTTGACGAACGTTCCGTTGCGACTTTTCAAATCCTCGACAAAATAGTCTTCGTTGTCGCGAGTGATTTGTGCATGCTGTCGGCTTACTGCACCGACATCGACCACGATATCGCAGTCGGGATGCCGTCCTAAAATGGCTTTTTTACCTTCCAGCGGGAATTGCTGGCCAGGGTTGAGTCCGCGAATGACTTGAAGTAAGGCCATATTAGAGCGGCGGTCCGGGTCGCCAGTTGGGTAGCAACTGAAAGCAGCGTTGAAATGGGATGAGCCCCGAGGCGAAC
>CAYLYE010000428.1:0-2062 GCA_964387325.1 uncultured Planctomycetaceae bacterium | reverse complement strand
GAGTGCAATGGACCGGCAATGAAGAGACCTTCGGGGTGGAAGGAGTCCTGGCACCCAGTTGGTCGTATGAAGACTCGGGCATGAGGGTGGCGACCAATGGCGTGTTTTTTCTGAATCAGCCGTTCGATCGTAACCTACTCAAGTTTCCCGCGGGCACTTCGTACGAACCGAATTTTCAGGTCGACCCGTTTCAAATCTGGAATTTGAATGTCTCGGTCGAGAGGGGTAATTGGCGGCTGTCCGCTGGCAAGGCCCCGACTCCGTTTGGCCGCTATTACGCGCCGCTGTTCAGCAATAGCCGCATCGACGCGCCGTTCATTCGCTCCGAAATCGTTCATTGGAACGAGGTCGGTATTTTCCTGCGTTACACGTCGGGGATCTTTCTCGCCGATATCGCCGTGACCAACGGCACGCAGAGTCGCGACACCAATTCGTCCAAGGCTGGTGTCGTGCGATTGGGCGTACAGACGCCCGAGTTCGTCGCCGGTGCGTCCGCCAAAATTCAGGACGGCGTTGGGTCCGAGTGGCAAAAGTATATCAACAACTACTTTGGCTTCGATGTGCTTGTGAATCGCGGCAACTGGGATGTCTCGGCCGAGGTGATCTACGACGAGTACGGATATCGCAGGCCGATCGATCCGAACACGATCACCTGGGGGCGCAGCCTGTACTATCGCGATATCTATGTCGGTCGGCCGGGCGGCAAGCTCACCGGCCTCGGCTACTACGTGAATGTCGGTCGCACTTGGGCCAACCTCCGGGTCGACCTGAACTACGGCGACTACTTTCCCACGCCCCTCGACAATGCTCTCGTCGACACGCCGCATCACCGCGGGCTGATCAAAGGCACTTGGCGCTGCGCGCGCGGAGTGGAAGCGTTCACCAGCGTGATGGTCGAGAACGTTCGTCCCCTGGAACCGTTCCGCTTGGGACAGAGTCCGATCACGGTGTTGACCGGAATGCAGTCGTACTTCTGAGGCTGACCCCGGAAGGGCATTCACCGTTGTGGGCGCCACCCGCTAGAAAGACGTTTTACGATTCGAGTTCGCCAGGACTGCGGGCGCGCAGTACATCGAGGTCTTTCGTCGAGATGATCGAGAAGGGGGAATGCAGCGGACGCCACGGTTCACCGCGCTGTACGATCTGCGTCTCGGTGAGGGTCCCCAGCCGGCCATGAGCCAACGATAGATACGAGACCCGCTGCGGAACGAGTCCGATGATGCGGGCCAAAGTCGCGTCGAGTGACGTGAGGTTGGCACCAACGGCGATCATGCCCATCGCCTTAGCCGTTCCGAGGATGGGGCCATCCCCTTCCATGCACGTAATGGCATCGACCACGGCCACCGTGGGCGGCAGCGAGCCGTTGATGTCAATGACCGTTTGCGGTATGCCCGCGTGGTGCAGCACGTTCTTCGGCCAACCGTACACGACTCCGGGCAACGTGCCGTACAGGTTTTTGAGCGCCGCGGTGATGCCGACCCAATGGTGGGTTTTGAGCTTCGGCATCGAGACGATCAGATCGGCCTCCAAGACCGACGACGGAAAAAACAATCCGCGCAGCGGGGAGACTTTTTGACGATTCGCGACAAACCCGACCTCTTCGTAGTTCAGATCGGCGAACGGCAGCTTGGCGTCATCGAGCGCCTCGCCGATGCGCGATTCGAACAGCGCCATTTCGGTGTCGCGCACGTGGCCGGGGGCTTCGCCCACGCTGACGGTTGCGCCCCAGTTGCGAAATACGTTGGCCGTCGCGACGATCACGGCCGGGTGCGTGGTCATTTGCGGACTGGATCGAACCGGCTCGACCATGTTTGGCTTCAGCAGCACGCGGCGTCCCTTGAGTGCGGCGGGGTCGAGCCCCACGCTCAGCAAGCCATCGCGGATCGTTTGCTCCAAGGGGCCATCGTAGGTCTGATTGCGAGCCAAGAACACGGGGGTCTGCTTGCCCACCCCGCGCCAGCGACGGAAAAGCTGATACCCGATCGAGCCTACGGCTCCGGCGATGACCGTGCCGCTGCCGATGAGCAACGCGCGGCGGTCGATCTGAACCTCGGGAGTCTCT
>CAYLYE010000427.1:0-2068 GCA_964387325.1 uncultured Planctomycetaceae bacterium | reverse complement strand
GTGTCTGCGCTCGCGGTGCGCATCGTGACGAACGTAACAGGAGGTCATCATGGCATTTCGACCCGATAAACTGACGCTCAAAGCTCAAGAGGCCGTGCAACGCGCCCAGCAGCTGGCTTTGGATCGTGGCCATGCTCAGGTCGACGCCTTGCACCTTCTGCTCTCGTTGACTCAAGAGCAAGAGGGGATCGTCGGCCCGCTGCTCGACAAAATCGGCGCGAACCGCGCACAACTGACCAAGACCATCGATGCGGAGCTCAATCACGTCTTTGGACGTGGCAGCAGTTCGAGCACGCCCAGCGTGACGCCGCAGCTCATGCAGGTGCTCGAAGCATCGCAGCGTGAAGCCGACACGATGAAAGACGAATTCGTTTCGGTCGAGCATCTGCTGCTCGCCTTGGCGAAGACCGACAGCAAGGCTCGCAACATTCTTAAGCTCAACGCCATCGGCGAAGCGGAGTTGATGGCGGCCCTCAAATCGATCCGCGGGAGCGCGCGCGTGCAAGACCAAACCCCCGAAGGCAAATTCCAAGCCCTGGAAAAATACGGCATCGACTTGGTGGCCCGCGCAAATGCGGGCAAGCTTGACCCGGTCATTGGCCGCGATCAAGAAATCCGCCGTGTGATTCAAGTCCTTTCGCGGCGCACCAAGAACAATCCGGTGCTGATCGGCGAACCGGGCGTCGGCAAGACCGCGATCGCCGAGGGGCTCGCCTTGCGGATCGTGCAGGGTGACGTGCCGCAGAACTTAAAGAACCAACGGGTCGTGGCTCTCGACTTGGGCGCGCTCGTCGCCGGCACCAAATTCCGCGGCGAGTTTGAAGAGCGGCTCAAGGCCGTGCTGCGCGAGGTCTCCGACGCCGGCGGGAATGTCATTCTGTTCATCGACGAGTTACACACGGTCGTTGGAGCTGGCGCGGCCGAAGGAGGCAGCGACGCCGCCAATCTGCTCAAGCCCGCCCTGGCACGCGGCGAGTTGCACTGCATCGGCGCCACGACACTCGACGAGTACCGCAAACACATCGAGAAAGATGCCGCGCTCGAACGTCGTTTCCAGCCCGTGTTTGTCGGCGAGCCGAATGTCGAAGACACGATTGCGATTCTGCGCGGCCTCAAAGGTCGTTACGAGGCGCATCACAAGGGGGTCAAGATCAAGGATTCGGCGCTCGTCGCGGCGGCACAACTATCGCAACGCTACATCACCGATCGTTTTTTGCCCGATAAGGCCATTGACTTGATGGACGAAGCCACGAGCCGACTCTCGATGGAACTGCAAAGCGTGCCGAGCGAAATCGATCAGGTGCAGCGACGCTTGATGCAACTAGAACTAGCCGCGCGACAACTTGCGGAAGAAAAAGAAGAACACGCGGTCGAGCGTCTGCATGAGATCGAAGCGGAAATGACCGAGCTGAAAAAAAAGCTCAAAGACCTTCGCGATCAATGGGAAGCCGAGAAGGCGGGGCTCGGCGACACGCAGGAAATTCGCACAAGGCTCGATCGCGTTGCCCACGAGTTTCAACAGCATAGCACGGCCATTAAAGAGGCCCAGGCCTCGGGCCTGCCAATCGACGAGAAGCAATATCAACGTCTGTACGAACTCGACATGGAGCGAAAAAAGCTCACGGCCTCGATCGAAAGCGCCGAATCACAACCGGCTCCCACAACGACGCGACGTTTGTTGCGGCAAGAAGTCGGGCCCGAGGAAATTGCCGAGGTGGTCAGCGCCTGGACCGGCGTCCCGGTGAGCCGCATGATGGAGACCGAGCGTGCCAAGTTGCTCGTGCTCGAAGAACGGCTCCATCAACGGGTCATTGGCCAGGACGAGGCGGTCACGGCCGTGTCGAACGCCGTGCGACGCAGCCGAAGCGGATTGCAAGACGCGAATCGTCCGATCGGTTCTTTTCTGTTCATGGGTCCCACGGGCGTCGGCAAGACCGAGCTGTGCAAAGCGCTTGCCGAGGTGTTGTTCGATGACGAGAACGCGATGGTGCGGCTCGACATGAGCGAGTTCATGGAGAAGCACACGGTCAGCCGTTTGATCGGCGCTCCTCCGGGCTACGTTGGCTAT
>CAYLYE010000426.1:0-2149 GCA_964387325.1 uncultured Planctomycetaceae bacterium | reverse complement strand
AGCGGAGAGATTTCTCAGCGGGTCGACAAGGAGATGGTGTTCGCTTATCGCCAGAGCAGTCTCGACGACCTCGCGATCCTCGAGGCCGAACTGCAACTCGAACAGGACAGCCCTGCCGAGCTGACCAAGCGAATGCAGAAGCAGTGGATTGTGACCAAGGCGTCTCAGCCGATGGCGGGCTTGCCGACCGGCACGGTCTTCAAAAACCCGCGCGGCATGAGTGCCGGCACGCTCATCGATCAGCTTGGGCTCAAGGGGACGCGCGTCGGCGGCGCCGAGGTCAGCGATCGCCACGCCAATTTCATCATCACCGACAAAGACGCCACGGCGTCGGATGTCCTGCGACTCATCGAGTTGATCCGCAGTCGCGTCGCCGATCGGTTAGGCATCGAGCTGGAATTGCAGCTTGAGGTGTGGAAGTAAAGCGTGCGCTGCCGGATGATGTTAGGGGGCACGATATTGTTCGACGATCGTTCCTTCGTTCAATCAACCACCCGTCAAGTCGCATATGAACGGTCGAGATGAGTGAAAAGTGCGATAAAAAATTGCTTGACAGTCGAATCGCTTGAGTGATAGCATTTGCCGCAGTTCGGGTAGAATCTACGGCGGTTCGGGTAGAATCATGCGGGCATGCATCCACTCACGTGCGACACCGTTGGGGCAGTTCCTTTCAAAAACTGCTCGGCCATGCGCGTATCGATATCACGATGATCGATACGCGCGTCTTGAATACGGGGAGCCGAGGTGCGCAAAGCCCTCTGGATGTTGGTTGCCCTGTTGTTGCGGCGGAACCTACTGTCCCAGCCGCCATCTCTATTGGGAACTTAGTGCAGAGTTGGTATCGGGTGATAGCTTGCGCACTGAACTCCAGGTTTCAGCGCGCGAAAGATCGCCACATAATTTTTTTCAGCAGACATTACTTTCAATTCGGCGACTTGTAGTCGCAAGAGATATTTTGCTTAGGGCGCGGCTAACTGCGAAAGATTTCGCAAACGAATACTTGTTAGCTGTTTGAGGCGATTATGGACTCACTCCAGTACACAGCGTTCGCGCTACGTGAGATACTCGTCCCTGTCGTGACGATCACGATGACGGTCATTGCGATGATTGCAGGCTATCGACGGGGGCTTTTTTCCCGCAAACCAGCAAAAGCGACGGAACCGTCCGAACGCACAGTCGTAATTTCCGGTCACATCAATGGCGACGTGCATTTGACACCAACGAATGCTCAGAGAATTGCAATAGAAGCATCCAAGATCGACGACTATCACCAACAAAGCATTAGTCAATCAAAAATCAGCTTCTGGTTCAGCTTGGCATTTGCTTCGGTTGGGTTCTTGATAATCGCGACGTCCGTGTTCACGTACTCAGATAAGTCTGGTTATCTGGGGATTGTCGCTGGCACAATTATCGATGTGGTCGCCGCATTGTTTTTTCGAGAATCAAATCGAGCGCGCACTTCAATGGCCGAGTTTTTTGATCGTCTCCGGGCTGACCGTAAAATCGAGGAAGCACTGCGATTGTGTGATGAAATTAGTGACAAGGCAATGTGTGACGCTCTTCGAGTGAAATTGTCGCTGCATTTTGCAGACATCGGCGGAAGCGAAGAATCGCTAGCGCAAATACTCACATATGGGCAGCGCAATGATTCAATTTCGAATATGTATGCGGGCAAACGGACTGGTTTACGGAATGAACCGGGGCAACAGCGAACGACTGCGATGAAGACTGCCGAGGATGTGCGGCTTGTGCCGCGCACTTGTGCGGTAGAGGAAGACGTAGCAAACAAGAGCTAACAAGTTGGTCAACCGGAGCGGCAGGCGGAGCGTGTTTGTATTCCAAGGTTTCTGGCAGCCGTCAGGTTACTATGGTCGTTGGGTTTGAAGTGATATAATTCACGTGGTGGGATCAACCATGTCTGTTGTCCGAGATAAGCTCGTGAATAACGTCCTTCCGCGCATTCTTTCGGCGCGACAATACCATAGATGGCGTCGAGGGCGAGTCTATGAAGCATACTTCTGGTGCGGTGAGATATTTGTACTTTTGGTCGGTCTCGGCGTTTCGCACCCGGCGATGCGACTATTGGCACCATCCGCTGGTACAGGAAACAAAGGCAAATGTGTCTATAAAAGAAAACACCCTTATAATT
>CAYLYE010000425.1:0-2160 GCA_964387325.1 uncultured Planctomycetaceae bacterium | reverse complement strand
GTCGCGCAGATTGATATTCGGGCTGGCCATGTCGATCTTGGCCCGCAGGGTGCGTGAGCCGTCGGGAAATTCCCCTTTGCGCATGCGCTCGAACAGGTCGAGATTTTCGTCGACGCTGCGATCGCGGTAGGGGCTGTTCTTGCCGGGCTCGCTGAGGGTGCCGCGATATTGGCGGATCTGCTCGCCCGTCAGATCGCATACATAGGCCTTGCCCGTCTTGATGAGTTGCACGGCCCAAGCATGGATCTGCGGAAAGTAATCGCTCGCCAGATAGTAGCCGTCCCAGTTGAAGCCCAACCAGCGGACGTCTCCTTTGATCGACTCGACGTATTCGGTTTCTTCTTTCGTGGGGTTCGTGTCGTCCATGCGCAGATTGCAGCGACCGCCGAACTCACGAGCGATGCCGAAGTTGAGGCAGATACTCTTGGCATGGCCGATGTGCAAATAGCCGTTGGGCTCGGGTGGGAAGCGAGTCACGACCTGGCCGCCAAATCGCCCGGTGCGATTGTGTTCGTGGATCAGTTCGCGGATGAAGTCGGTCTTGGGTCGAGAGGTATCGTCCGTGCTCATAGGGGGCGCTTTTCAATCGAATCGAGTTACGTGAGGAGTGATGACTAGGGTGGCGCGGTGCGTAGCGGTCATTGTAATATCTCGCCCCCGTGAGCGCGAACGGCAAAACCGGTGGTAAGAGCCTCCTGGTAATTGATGCACGTTTGATGTAGCGACAGGATTCTGTTCGACTCGACGCTTCAACTTGCTACAATTACGAATGACACATGAGACCGCAATTAGGTCCAATATGACCGACTTTCAATCCATTCTCACAGCGGCTCAGCAACTTCCCGCCCAAGAACGGCTGCGGCTGATCGATGCGTTGTGGGATACCGTGCCTCCGGAAACTGATGCCCCATTTTCTGCTGAATGGATAGCCGAGATCGAGCGACGGGTTGGTCAACTGGACGCCGGTACCGCATCAACCGTTTCGTGGGCAGAAGTTCGTGACGAAGCATTGGCACGGATTCGCAATGGGCAAAACGGTTGAGTTCCTTCAGCAAGCACGACAGGATTATGACCAATCATTCGATTGGTATGCGAAGCGGAGCGTTCAGGCTGCAATCAATTTTGCTCATGCGGTGGATGCTACGATTGCCAAGATCGTTGACGCCCCGACGAAATTTGCGCCTACGGCTGGAGAATGTCGTTACATTGCGTTAAGGCGATTTCCGTTCCGCATCGTGTTTCGCAGGCAAGTCGATGGCGTTGTCATTATCGCCATCGCCCATGCCAAGCGTCGTCCGAATTACTGGCTTGACGCTCCTGAAAGCGGTTAAGCGGATTCAACTCGTACCAGTGCGCGGTCGATGCGTTTGAGTGCCGCGTCGCGACCGAGGATGGCAAGCGTATCAAACAAACCGAATCCATTGGCCTTGCCGGTGAGCGCCACTCGCAGGCCATGAACAAGCTCGCCCATGCCGAGCCCGGCGGCGGTCATGAACTCGTGCGTCACGCGATCCAGCGTCGGGGCATCGAACGGCTCGACCTTGGCGATGACCGCGCGATACTTGGCGAGCAGATCGATAGCACCCGGGGCCTTGAGCCGCTTCTCGAACGCTTTCTCGTCGTAGCTGAATGCGTCGTCGGCCACGAAGAACTCGGCGTAGTCGAGGATGTCCCCGGCCGTTTTGATCCGATCGCTGGCGGCGGTCAGGATATGGGCCACCTTCGGTCCGATGTCGCAGGCGGGTGGAGTGCTGACCAGCCCGGCCTTTTGCAAATACGGCAACACCATTGCCGTTTTCGGCTTGATGCCCAAGAGTTGCATATAGCGGTCTTGAAACACGGACAGCTTCTTGGGATCAAAACTGGCCGGTGCTTTGTTGACCCGTTCGAGTGAGAACTGGCGAATCATTTCGTCGCGTGTGAACATCTCGGTCTTGTCGTCGAGCGACCAACCGAGCAGCAACAGGTAGTTGATGATCGCATCGGGCAGGTAGCCGACTTGCTCGTAGAAGTCGACGAGCACGGGGTTGAACGTTGCGGCCTCGGCCGTGATACCGACGGCCTGCGCGATCGCGTGTCCGTGCTCGTAGAGTTTCTTGAACTCGGCGTTCTTCAGATAGTCGGCGACGATGTTGGCGTTCGGGGTGCCGGTGCCCTGGA
>CAYLYE010000424.1:0-2223 GCA_964387325.1 uncultured Planctomycetaceae bacterium | reverse complement strand
GATCGGTCGCGAGCACCGCCAGAAACCGTCGCGGCACGACCGCGCCAGTCCGGCTGGGATTGCCTCGAATATGCATGGCCAGGTCCTGCGACTCACCCGGCCGGTAGTCAAGCTTCGTAGCGCTCGCGCCATTGGGCAACACATGCAGTGCGGCGTCGGTCACCCCCAACGCGATCGGCAAGTCGAAATGCGGCGTGCGACGCAGAGTGGCCAATTCAGCCTGAAGAGTCTCGATCTCGGTCCGCTCGGCATCGGTCGGGGTCTTCTTGGCCTGCAACGGATTGAGCTTCGCTTCCAGCCCTTTAGCCTGATTGCGAGCGGCCAGCGCCGGTTCGGCTAGCGAACTGGGCAGCAAGGGACGATCGACTTCACGAATGCTCGCCAACACACCGGCCAAGGCGTAGTAATCTTGCGTCGTCACCGGATCGAACTTGTGATCGTGACAGCGCGCACAGCCAATCGTCAGCCCGAGGAATGTTGACCCGATCGCATCGAGCCGTTCCTCCCACTCATCGGCGACCACCTGCTTAATCACCTGATGATCGAGTTTCAGTTCCTTCCAGTAACTCGGACTCAGCCCCAAGAAGCCGAGCGCTGCGTTGTCGGCACTTTGAGCATTGGGCAGCAGATCGGCTGCCAACTGCCGCATGACAAAGTCGTTGAACGGCACGTCGTTGTTGATCGCTTGCACAACCCAATCGCGATAGCGCCACGGCTGACCATCTCCCGTTCGCCACGACTCGGTGACATCGGCATAGCGGGCCAGATCGAGCCAGTAGCGGGCCCAACGTTCGCCGTAATGCGGCGAAGCGAGCAAGGCATCGATCGACGATGGAGATGAATTGGGCGGCGAGGGAAGGCCGAGCAAGTCAAACGACATGCGGCGCGCGAGCGTGCGCGGATCGGCCTTGGGCGAGGGGCTAAGTCCGTGCTCGCGGCGTTTCGCTTCGAGAAATACGTCGATGCGATTGTGGCCCGGGCCAGGTTTATCGATCGCGGGCAACGATTGTTCGACCAGAGGTTGAAAAGCCCAGTGTTTGCGTCCGGCGGTCAGATCGACGCCCCGTTTGGCAGCGGCGCTCGCGGCCGCGTCAGGGAAGGGCAAGCCACGTCGGACCCACTCGGTGAGCACGTCGATCTCGGCTTGCGGCAGCTTACCGGTCGGCGGCATTTGAAGCCCGTCGGGGCTATAGCGAAGCACCTCAACAAGCAGGCTCTTCTCGATCTCCCCGGCAACGACGGCTGGGCCGCTGTCGCCCCCGCGCAAAATTGCCCCGCGATCGTCGAGCACCAACCCGCCGCGTTCCTTGCCTGCCTTGTGCGAATGGCACTCATAGCAGCGATTGACAAGCACCGGCCGCACACGACGCTCGAAGAACTCGACATCGGCCGGCGCGAAAACGGGGGCCGCGGCCGGCGCGTCGACCTCGGCACTCAACAAACAAGCAACAACCAACCAGGAAGCCAGCATCGTTAAGACCTCGCAAGGATCAAAGCTTCCAGGGCTCGCGTTGCGGGCGACTCAAATGTTTGTTCGCCTCGTCATCGTTGAATCGCTCGGTTACCGGATCCCACTTGAGTGGGCGGCGCAGCTCATAACCGATGTTGGCCAATGAGCAGACCGTGGCCGAGCGATGCCCGACCTCGACATCGCAGATCGGTTTGCGTCGCGCGCGGATCGCTTCGAGCCAATTGCGATGGTGATTGTCTGACGGTTCGACATGCCACTCACTCTCGGTGGTCTTGTGTTCGACGATATTCTCGGGCGTACTTTTGATCTCTTTGCGGTCAACGTAAAGCGTCCCCTTGGTCCCCTCGAACGTGCAGCCGCTCGGGCCACCGTGAAACATCACGACACCGTTGGCGTAGGTGAATTTGAGACCGCTCCCCTCGTTGCCCGTCGGGGGCTCGATGAGCACCGGGCCGGTAGCGTCCATGTTCAGGGCCCATTGCGCGATATCGAAATGATGTGCGCCGATATCGGCGAGCGCCCCGCCGGCAAACTCTTTGTAGGCTCGCCAAGCAGGAAAGTGCTTGTGTAGCCCCTGCGGGCAGAGAATCTGGTTATACCCTCGCTCGGCCGTCGGACCGAGCCAGAGATTCCAGTCCGTCCCTTCGGGCACGGGTTCGGTCGGCAGATCGCAAGCTATCGGCGGACCACCGACCCCAACACGAACCACTTTCACGTCGCCAATGTGACCATTGCGAATCAACTCGACCGCG
>CAYLYE010000423.1:0-2247 GCA_964387325.1 uncultured Planctomycetaceae bacterium | reverse complement strand
ATTTTCCGGCTTCGCGTTGCTCGCCTAGGCCCATTAGCTGCGCATACTTCAATAAGCCGGCTTCCACAACCGACCCTGCCAGGTGTCGCGACGCGAAAACTCGGCGTCGATCGCTTGCCGCAAGCCGGGCTTGTCGAGACACCAAGCCGGCCCCACCAAATAGTTCGGCGGCGCCTCGCCGTGAACACGCTCAACGACACACCGCGGCGACAGTAGCTCCAAGGCGTCGACCAGCACGCTCACGTACTCCGCACGCTCCATCAACTGCACCTCGCCCGACTGCACCTGATCGGCCAGCGGCGTCTTGTTAACCGCGTACAGATTATGAAGCTTCACCGCGTCGACATCCAATGCGGCCATGGCACGCACCGAAGCGAGCATGTCGTCGCGCGACTCGCCGGGCAACCCGAGGATGAGATGCACGCAGATTTCAAACCCGCGTCCTTTGCTCCGTTCGAGCGCATCGATCGAGGCGTCGTTGTGATGCCCGCGGTTCATCCAATCGAGCGTGCGATCGTGGATCGTTTGCACGCCATACTCGACCGACAAATACGTTCGCTCGGCGTAGCCCTGGAGCAGATCGAGCACGTCGTCGGCCACGCAGTCGCCGCGCGTGCCAATCGCGAGCCCCACGACCTGCGGGTGCTCAAGCGCCTGATCGTACACCGCCTTGAGTCGATCGACCGGAGCGTAGGTGTTGGTCGCGGGTTGAAAATAGGCCAGAAAACGCTCGACGTCGAACCGCCGCTGGATGCGACGAATCCCCTCGTCGATCTGTTCGCGAATGTTGGTCCGCGGCATTCGACGGCTCGGGCTGAAGCTGCGATTGTCGCAGAACGAGCAACCGCCGATCGCCACCGTGCCGTCGACATTCGGACAGGTGAAGCCCGCATCGACGCTCACCTTTTTGATTTTCGAGCCGAAACGCTGCTTCAAAAAGTGTTGGTAGGCATGGTAGCGTAAACCTGCCGAGCGCCAGTCATGTTGGTCCATGATCGTCATGCGGTTGATCGTAGGACCAGCTCCGCCCGCATGCAAGCCACAATCAATGCCCTGGGGCTGAGACGATTCTATCCAGCGATTAAATACGTTGTTTGCCGATCACGGCGCCGTTCTGAACCGAGAAGGTCAGAATCTGGTTGTGTACGAGGTAGCGATATATGCGAACACGACTCCCGCTCGCTTCGCCCCCTTGCATCGCCATGCGTTTCGTGGGTTGCCCCAGGATCGCCACGAGTTCTTTCTCAGGAGTGCCGACCTTGATTTGCTCGTACAGCTCGTTGATCCGTCCCATGCGACGAATGTCGTTGATGCTGTCGCAACCGGCCAGTAGCGCAACGAGCGACACGGCGACGCATGCCAGCCATTTACGACGAGCATATTGGATCTGCGACAGTGGCATAGTGAACATAACCAGCATCTCCGTTTCGGCGAACCCCGACGAAACATCGGGAGCGAGTGTCTAAATCTACGTTACGCACGACCACTCGGGCCTCGCAAGCAAAGAACGACATTGGCCTCGCGAATGCTCAATAATCCGGTCGTGCCGGTTGTATCGAGGTCATCAATCGAGCGTACGCGTGATGATGCTTCGTGGCGACGATCGGTGTCGCCACGTGATGCCTCCACGCCACACTCATCTTGTCACAGCAGCCAGGTCAGGGGCTGGGGATCCCCCACCCCGATCGACATAAGATTTTCAAATTTAACATGTTGCGACAAATGGCTGACCGAGTGCGAGGGTGTTTTTGAGCGATTGGCATACGTTGTGCTTAATAAGATTCTCAACAACAACGACGACCTCACACGACAAGGACCATCACTATGAAGACGACCATCGCTCGCTTGTTCAATGAAAC
The DNA here is from genome assembly GCA_964387325.1 of uncultured Planctomycetaceae bacterium. Classification (GTDB taxonomy): domain Bacteria; phylum Planctomycetota; class Planctomycetia; order Pirellulales; family PNKZ01; genus CAZZBK01. The sequence goes on along the minus strand of CAYLYE010000423.1, from coordinate 388 downwards.
CGACGGTGCCATTGTTTCGGCCGAAATCATCCTGGTGATGACCATCCTGGTGTTGGGAACGATCGTTGGACTCAAGAGCGTTCGAGACTCGGTCGTCAGCGAGTTGGCGGATGTCGCTCAAGCGATTGCCAACGTGAACCAGAGTTACTGCTACAGCGGAGTCTGTGGACACGCTGGCCACAGTAGTGGCGGCGACTTTCAAGATCAAAAGGACTTTTGCGACACGGCCTGGGGCGGGGGCGGCCAACAATCGAAATGCGTGAACGTCGCGGCCTTTGCAATGGGCGAACAATAGTCGTAGCAAGAGACGCGCCGGTGACTTGACCTCCCCACGATCACTTGACGGTGCAAATTGAAGAAAGTGCAGCGAATGGGCCTCGACGAGTAA
>CAYLYE010000422.1:0-2261 GCA_964387325.1 uncultured Planctomycetaceae bacterium | reverse complement strand
CGTATCCATTCGAGTCGGCGTAGCGGACCAGATCGAGCCAGTGTCGCGCCCAGCGCTCGCCATACGCCGAGTCGGCCATCAGGCGATCGACAAACTGCGAGTAGCCGTCGTCGCGACGGTCCTCGATAAACTGCCGCTGCTCGTCGAGCGTCGGCGGCAAGCCTCGCACATCGAACGAGAGCCGTCGCAAGATGTCGCCCGGCACGGCTCGTGGCGCCAGCTCAAGTCCCTGGGCCTCGAGTTGTTGCCAGACGAAGGCGTCGATCGGATTGCTCACACGAGCGGCCGGCGACACCTGAGGTACGATGGGGCGCGTCACCGGCTGATAGGCCCAAAACTGCCGCGCCGTGTCGAGATCGACCGTCTTTTCGTGCAACCCGAGCTCACGATCCTTAGGCCAAGGTGCCCCGGCGGCGATCCAACTCCGCAGCCGCTCGACCTCCGCGGGGCTCAATCGCTTAGCTCCCTTGGTGTCGGGCGGAGGCATTTCGCCTGCAATGACTCGGTCGAGCAGTACGCTCTCGTCAATCTTGCCAGGGACAACGGCTGGCCCCGACTCACCGCCGCGCCGCGAGCCGTCGAGCGTGGTCAGGTCGAGTTGTCCGCTCCGTTTGTTGATCTGGTGACAATCGAGGCAGTTCTGCACGATTAGCGGCGCGATATCGCGCTCAAAGTCAGGTGTCTCAGCCGCTTCGACGAGGCCGCTCGTCAACAAGCACCACAGGGCAACGAGACGGAGTGAGACCATAACTGTCGAAACCCAAATATACTGCGAGTCAATCTCAAGCGTTCCACTATATCACCCGGGAAACGAGGTGGAAACGCCGGAGGAGCAGGCCTGGATCGTGTACTCGATTTGACACGCCCACTCAGGCGACGACAATGAACGTGACGGCGTCGAGAGACCATATCGCGGGGTTCCACCAACCGAGCGAGGGCATCATGAGCCAGGACGAAGAACATCTGCGGCTGCTGTCGATATTCCACTTTGTCGTCGGTGGTCTGCTGGGGATATTCTCGCTGTTCCCGCTCATTCATGTTGGGATTGGCCTGTTCTTTCTCTTTGGTGGCGAGAAACTCGACCCGCACGGAAACGGTCCACCGCCCGCCATTGGTTGGCTGTTCGTCTTGCTGGGTTCGATGTTCATACTCATCGGGCTGTCGATTGCCACGATGGTCATTCTGACCGGGCGGTTTCTAGCGACGCGCCGACATCACCTCTTCTGTCTGGTCGTGGCCGGCGTCGAGTGCCTGTTCATGCCGTTTGGCACGGTGCTCGGCGTGTTCACGATCATCGTGCTGAGCAAAGAGTCGGTGAAGCAACTCTTTGCGGGGCCGGTCACGTAGCGCAAAGGCTTCAATTTACGGGCAAAGAAACATTGCTCCGCAGGTCGTCGGGACCTTAAACTATTGAAGTATGCGTAGCGAATGGGCCTAGGCGAGCAATGCGAAGCCGGGAAATACCGGGCTTCCGCTGGTCGCCCTGGTTCGTTAACTACGCAGTCATCAATTAGAGTGTATACCCGCCTGCTGGTTTGCTCCCGCCTGGTTACGTGTCTGCGAGGTCCCGCGTCATGCGTTCTGGATGGCTGATCTGTCTCGTGTTGTTGTTTGCCGCGACGCCGGTGTCGGCACAGACACCGAGTCCCGAGGGGCTCCAGTTTTTTGAACAGAAAATCCGCCCGGTGCTCGTGCAGCACTGCTACGCATGTCACAGCGAAGAGGCGGCGACGAACAAGAAGCTCAAGGGGGGGCTGTTGCTCGACTCGGCCGAGGGGACGCTCAACGGCGGCGACACGGGCCCCGCCTTGGTCAAAGGGAAGCCGGGCGAGAGCTTGCTGCTCAAGGCGTTGAAGTTCGATGGGCTCGAGATGCCCCCGACGGGCAAGCTTTCCGACGCGATCGTTGCCGACTTTACGAAATGGATCGAGCTGGGGGCACCCGACCCGCGACAGGGTAAGAAGCCCGCCGTGGCCAAGCGCGAGATCAACCTCGACGCGGGGCGCACGTTCTGGTCGTTCCAGCCACTCTCGACCGTCGCGCCACCCACACACAGCGCGATCCCCGCGTCGGCCTCGCCCATCGATCGCTTCGTGCTTGCCAAGCAATTGGAACACAAGATCAAGCCCAACGGCCCGACCAGCAAAGAGAAGCTGATCCGCCGCGCGTATTTCGACCTGATTGGGTTGCCGCCGACGCCCGAGCAGGTGACCGCGTTCGTCAACGACACGTCGGCCGATGCGTTTGCCAAAGTGGTCGAC
>CAYLYE010000421.1:0-2264 GCA_964387325.1 uncultured Planctomycetaceae bacterium | reverse complement strand
GGAATCAAGCTATCAACGCTTGCATTTTATCCGGCATAATCCATACTGCCGTTAAAGTCAGTGTAGTTTTTTCAGTCTTCGTGTCGTGAAAAAGCTACGCAGACCCCGTGAGTTGCAAGCTACGTTTGGTTTGTTGCCGGTTGCACGAACCGCAGGATTTTCCATTGTGTTCCGGGGAGCATTTAAGATGCACAAGTCATTGATCAAGTTTTTGTTGGTTGCAGCGGTGGCGGTTGCCACGTTGGTTTTGAGTACCGATCGGGCCGACGCCACGTGGTGGCGGCATCATGGTAGCAGCGGCGGATCGAGCGGCGGCTACTGGGGTAGCAGCGGCGGAAGTTCCGGCGGCTGGTACGGTAGCAGCGGCGGTTCGAGCGGCGGTTACGCCTACGCTCCGCGCGTCCACAACTGGGGCTGGCGCCGTCATGCTTACCACGGTAGCAGTGGCGGATCGAGTGGCGGTTACTATTACGGTAGCAGCGGCGGATCGAGCGGCGGCAGCTCGGGCGGCTACTACTACGGCAGCAGCGGCGGTAGCAGTGGCGGATACTATCACGGTAGCAGCGGCGGAAGCTCCGGCGGCTACGTGATCCAAGGCGCTCCGGCCACCATGACCGCTCCGGCCACGACCACCATGAGCCCAACTTCGCCGATGCCACCGGCTCCACCGATGCCCAAGGACGCCGCTAAGCCCGCTCCGAACCAAGGCACACTCAACGTGCGCGTTCCGGCCGAGGCCAAAGTGTTTGTCAACGGCTTGGCCACCTCGAGCACCGGCGAACAACGCCGTTATGTCTCGAACGGTCTCGAAGCCGGTTTCAACTACACCTATGAGCTCCGCGCCGAGATGGTCCGCGACGGTCAAACCGTCACCGAGACCAAGATCGTCCGCCTCAAGGCAGGCGAGCAAATCGACTTGTCGTTCGGCATGAGCAGCGACGAAGGCAAGGTTGCGGCCGAACCGGTCAAGACCAAGCTGACGCTTAACGTTCCGGCCGACGCCAAAGTGTACCTCTCGGGCAACGCGACCCACTCGACCGGCGAAGTGCGTGAGTTCACCACCACGCGGCTCGCACAGGGCGAATCGTGGAACGACTACGTCGTCCGCGTCGAGTTCGAGCGCGATGGCCGCACGCTGGTCGAAGAGCGCAACTTGACGTTGGCCGCCGGCGACAGCCGTGAGTTGACCGTCGATTTCAACGTCGCCAGCTTGGCGAGCACCAGCAAGTAGTCTCCCCATACCGCATGGAAGCCCAGCGGCCAGACGCAAGTCTTGCCCGCTGATTACAACCGGTACAACGAGTACAACCCTCGCTCGGACTTCAACGTCTGTGCGAGGGTTGCTCGTTTCATAGGGCCGTTTGTGCGGCGTACTCGGTCCGACTCGGGCCGTATTCGCGATCAGGCCGATATTCTCTCTAGAGCAATTATCCGTCGTCTGCGCATGTCGTTGGGGTGTCATGGCCACACTTAGGGTGGTTATGCCCAGCAAACAAGCCCACGCCGAGCCGTGGGCATGGCACCCTGCGTCGATGTGTTCTCTAGGAAGGATCTGATGGGCCGTTCCAAAACACCTACCAAAGGCTCCGAGTTCCCCTGGTCGTCGACGGCCCGGCGCTTCGCGAGCCTGGCGCTGCTGTGGCACTTGGCCGCCACGTTGATCGGTCCGCTTTCGTTGCCGCCGACGATCTTGAGCGACTACATGCTGCCCATCTTTGGGCCGTATCACAAAGCGATCTTTGGTGGCCATGCCTATAAGTTCTTCGCACCCGACCCGGGCCCGTCGCACCTGATCGAGTTCGATGTCGAACGCGCCGACGGCTCGCATGTCACGGGCACCTTCCCTGACCGCAACGTGAATTTTCCGCGATTGCTGTACCATCGGCACTTCATGCTCACCGAGAGCGTGGGGCACGAGATCCCCGACCCGAACAGTCAAGCGCGTTCGTGGCAAGAGAGTATCCCCTCGCCGATGCAGCGACAGTTTGCCGAGTCGTATGCCGATCATTTGCTCGCGGTTCATCAGGGTACGCGTGTGACCTTGACACTCGTGCGACACGAAATTGCCACCCCGACCCAAATCATTCGCGAACAGGTGAAGCTCACCGATCCGCGATCGTATCAGCGAGCACCGCTCATCGTGCGTCGCGCCAGCGAGGGGAACCAACCATGAGCGTCATCGTCAACTATCTGGCCCTGTTGTGGCGTGAAACGGTCACCCACTGGAATCGTTTTTTCTTCACGCCAAGCGATCCCTCGGTGCT
>CAYLYE010000420.1:0-2267 GCA_964387325.1 uncultured Planctomycetaceae bacterium | reverse complement strand
GCGAGCGCAATGCGACCGTTCGGCGCGATCCCGGCGACCTCGATCTGCGGATCTTGACTGAGCACATCGCTCAGCAATCGGCGGATCACCACCGAGTCGTCGACGATCAGTACCCGAATCTTACGCATGTTAGCTGACCACTCCGACCAAGCGCAGCTTGTCGATCAGGCCGTCTTTTTGGAACGGCTTCATCAGATACTCGTCGGCCCCGGCGCTCAGGGCGCGGAGCATCTGATCCGTCTCGGTCTCGGTGGTCACCATGAGGATGACCAAGCCCGAGTAGCGCGCGTCGCTGCGGACGGCCTTGATGAACTCGAGGCCATCCATCTCGGGCATGTTCCAGTCGACGAGAATGACGTCGGGGAGCGGCCCGGTTTGCAGTCGTTCGAGCGCTTCTTTGCCATGACAGGCGTCGGCCGTCTCGAAGCCAAGTTCTTTAAGGATTTCGCTCTCGATTCGGCGAATGGGTCGAGAGTCGTCGACAATCAGGGCCCGCATAATAGACGTATCCCAAACAAAAAAACGGAAGAACGGTGAGTCGAGTTGCGTTGCCGATGACGTGCCGGGGTAGTGGGCCTACCCCGGCACAACTTCATCGACATAAAACACTAGCGGCGGGCTATTTCTGACCCGCACCAAGTTGTTGCAGTTCGGCGGCCATGCGCGCCAACTCGGCAGCCGCTTGTTGCGAGTTAGTTGCGCCTTGGGTTGTGTTCTGCGCGGCCTGAGCGACGGCCGTGATATTCTGGGCGATCTCGGACGTTCCCTTCGCTGCTTCACCCACGTTGCGGCTCATCTCGTTCGCCGTGGCGGTTTGCTCCTCAACGGCGCTGGCGATCGTGTTCGAGATGTCGTTGATCTGAGCGATCACTTTGCCGATTTGTTGAATCGAGTCGACCGCGCCGCGCGTGTCGGACTGAATCGCCTCGATCTTGTGGCCAATATCTTCGGTCGCCTTGGCGGTTTCCTTGGCCAGCTCTTTCACCTCGTTGGCTACGACGGCGAATCCCTTGCCGGCCTCGCCAGCTCGGGCGGCCTCGATCGTGGCGTTGAGCGCCAACAGGTTGGTTTGCTCGGCGATCGAGGTGATGACCTTGATCACCTTGCCGATTTCCAAGCTGCTATCGCCGAGTTTCGAGATCGTCTTGTTCGCGATGTCGGCGGCCGAGACGGCTTGACCGGCGACGCGAGCACTCTCGGTGGCGTTCTTGGCGATCTCGCGAATGCTGCTGTTCATCTCTTCAACGCCGGTGGCAACCGTCTGCACGTTCTTGCTGACCTGCTCCGACGCGGCCGAGACAACGTTGGCTTGGGCGGCCGTCTCTTCGGCGTTGGCGGCCATTTGTGTGCTCACGGCCGTCAGCTCTTCGGCCGACGAGCCCAGCGTATTGGCGCTGGCGTTGACCTGCTCAAGAATCAGAGCCATCTCGGCGGCCTTTTGCTTCTCGCGCTCGGCGTTCTCTTTAACATCGCGTTCCATCTTCAGTTTCGCGGTAATCACTTCCCAGGTCACCATCGAGCCGAGGAACTGCTTGTTCTGGTCGTAGATCGGGCTGACCAACAGGTCGAGCGTCTCGGGACCGACTTGAATTTGTGCGCGGTGCGGCAAGTTCGCCGGATCGGCCAACATCTTGCGCTGATGTTCGGGCCGCTTGTGGAAAATGTCGATCGATTGATTCAGCAACTGATCGGCCTTGACGGGCAATAAGCTCTCGATCGTTTTCAACGTCTTGACCGACGCCGGATTGACGTAGCGGATTTTCAGTTCCCGATCAGCGAACATGACATTGATCGGCGCTTGTTCCATCATCGACTGCACGCGGGCGGCTTCGGTCCGGGCATGGGCCATGTCGGTAATGTCCGAGGCGAACTTGACCACCTTAACGAGCTTACCCGAGGCGTCGGCGATTGGGTTGTACGAGGCTTGAATGACAATCAGCTTGCCTGATTTGCTGACACGACGATACTCGCCCGGCAGGTTCTCGCCGCGATTGAGTCGTGCCCAGAACTCGCGATACTCGCTGCTGTTGCGCAGTGACTCTTCGACAAACGTGCTGTGATGCCGGCCTTTAATCTCGTCGAGCGAGTAGCCGAGCGTTTTGAGAAAGTTGTCGTTGGCTGTGATGATCGTGCCGTCCATCTCGAACTCGATGACGGCTTGCGACTTGCCAATGGCCGCCAACAGGGCCGCGTTCTCAACATTCTGCTTGGAAGAGGTGGTGGAAGGCTTGGGCTTGCGTAGGGTCGTAGGCATGGAACGGAACTCC
>CAYLYE010000419.1:0-2310 GCA_964387325.1 uncultured Planctomycetaceae bacterium | reverse complement strand
AACGCAGGGCACCACGGGTATGATGGATAGCCTTCCGTACCGCAACGACGCCGCCCAGGTACTACGGCGGCTCATCCGCTCGCTGCCGACACGGGCCGGCGTCGTCGGCGTGGCGACCTGCGACAAGGGCTTGCCCGCGATGATGATGGCCCTGGCCGCGACGCGCGATCTGCCGGTGATTTTAATTCCCGGCGGGGTCACCCTGCCGCCGATCGCCGGCGAAGACGCCGGCAAGGTGCAGTCGCTCGGCGCTCGCTTCGCCCAAGGGGAAGTGACGCTCGACGAGGCGGCCGAGCTAAGTTGTCACGCCTGTGCGTCGCCCGGCGGCGGCTGCCAATTCCTGGGCACGGCCGCGACCAGCCAAGTGATTGCCGAGGCGCTCGGTCTGACACTCCCGCACAGTGCGCTGGCCCCCAGCGGTCAGCCGATTTGGCTCGACATGGCCCGCCGCAGCGGCAAAGCTCTGTGGATGCAAATGATGCGCGGGCTCACCTCGCGCGATATCCTCACCGAAGCCTCGCTGCACAATGCGATGGTCGTCCACGCAGCCTTTGGCGGCTCAACGAACCTACTGCTGCACATTCCCGCGATCGCCTTTGCCGCCGGCTTGCCGCGTCCCACGGTCGAGGACTGGACGCGCATCAATCGGCAAGTCCCGCGTCTCGTCGACGCTCTGCCGAACGGACCCATCGGGCATCCGACCGTGCAGGTGTTCTTGGCCGGTGGCGTGCCCGAGGTCATGCTTCATCTGCGCGACTTGGGTCTACTCAAGCTCGACGCCCTCACGGCCAGCGGTGAATCGCTCGGCGCGATGCTCGACTGGTGGGCCGCGTCGCCGCGCCGCGAACGGTTGCGCACGCTGCTCACCGAACGCGACGGCATCGATCCGCAGCACGTCATCATGTCGGCCGAGCAAGCCCGCTCGCGCGGACTCACGAGCACCGTCTGCTTTCCGCGCGGCAACTTGGCTCCCGAAGGCTCGGTCATCAAGAGCACCTCGATCGACCCCAGCGTGGTCGACGCCGACGGCGTGTATCGCAAGACCGGCCCGGCTCGCGTGTTCACGCGCGAAAAAGATGCCGTCGCGGCCATCAAAGGGCAGGGGGGCAACCCGGTGAAAGCCGGCGACGTGGTCGTGCTCATCTGTCGCGGCCCACTCGGCACCGGGATGGAGGAAATTTATCAGATCACCTCGGCGCTCAAGCACCTCTCCTGGGGCAAGCACGTCGCTGTGATCACGGACGCTCGTTTCTCGGGCGTGAGCACCGGAGCCTGCATCGGACACGTCGGCCCCGAGGCATTGGCCGGCGGCCCGATCGGCAAGCTGCGCGACGGCGACCAGGTGCGCATCGTTGTCGATCGCAATCAGCTCATCGGCTCGGTCGATTTTATCGGCGACGGCTCCCATGAGTTGAGCCGTGAAGAAGGTTCGCGCGTGCTCGCCGATCGCCCGAAGCGAGATGACTTGTCCCCGGATGTCGATCTACCTCCCGAGACGCGCCTTTGGGCCGCGTTACAGACCGCCGGCGGCGGCACCTGGGGCGGCTGCGTCTACGACGTCGACGCCATCCTCGCCGCGCTGGGGCATGAGGTTCGATAAACTCTCGGCGCGTGGACGTCATGTTTTTTCAAGTAGTTTTTACACGGTCATTCTCCACAACGAGCGGGAGACGTGAGTCTCCCGATGGTTTGCGCCACGTTTAAGACGCTCACACGGGAAGTCGTCGAACTTGGGTTTTATCTGGCCTTCAGAAGCCAGTTATGGCAGGATAGAATAACCATCACACGGAGAATTTCTAATGCACCTGCCCGATCAACTCGTCAGTCAGATTTTGGCTTTGCCGCCTGATGCTCGGGCGGAGTTGATGGTGTTACTGCAAGATAGTCTGCCCGTTCATAATACGCCGGGCGAATCGGGTTCTGATGAGCAGCTCACAGCCGAATGGACGGAAGAGCTTGATCGACGTGTTGCGCGGATGCGTAGCGGAGACGCTCGCAGCCTGGATGCCGAGACTGCCTTAGCTCAGATTCGCAAGGCGATTGTCTCCGGCCAAGGCTCCAGCGGAGCATGAAACTCATTGTTCGCCCCGAGGCTGTCGAAGAATTATTGGCGAGTGCCCGTTGGTACAATCAGCAACGGCCTGAGTTGGGTGAAGAACTTCTCGACGAGGCTCAGGACAAGAAAAGGGACAAGAAAAGGACAAGAAAAGGGGTCAGAACGATTTCACAAATCGTTCTGCCCCCTTTTCTTGTCCCGACTGCACATACTGCGTCGAACGCGAGTTGTTGTCGTATAACCCTGACTTACCG
>CAYLYE010000418.1:0-2340 GCA_964387325.1 uncultured Planctomycetaceae bacterium | reverse complement strand
CCCATACCAGCACCTTGCGTGGGCTGTTGATTGAGACCGTAGAGTTCCTTGATGTTGTCCGGCTCGCTGTCGACCTTGAGGGCCTCCATTTGCTTGCTGGTCATCAAAGCCGCGGTGCTCTTGAGCACTTCGGCGTGGTCCATGGCCATTTGGCCGCGACCTTGATCAGCGAAGCCCTTTTCGAGCTTGCTGAGCATCGACATGCGTTGGGCCAAGCGATTGGCATCGCCGTCGATTTGCAGGTTGCGGATGTTTCCGCCGCTGTCGACCACGAACGGCGAGTAAGCCATGCTCAGGAAGCCTGGGCCAGCGCTCGGACCGGTGATCGAGAAGACCGGAGGAATTTCCAGGTTCATGTACTTCGCCTGCTCGTGCAACTCGTGCGCAACGACAGCGCCGTAACCCGGATATTCGATATTCGGATCAGGCTTGAAGCCGGTGTGCATGTAGTAACGTCCACGGGCGTGATCCGCCTCGGCGGTGCTCATCGAGCGGACGATCGACATGTGGTGGAACTGCTTGGCCAACAGCGGCATGTGCTCGGTGATCTGCACGTCGCCGGTGGTCGAAATGGGCTTGAACTCACCGCCGGTCGGTTGACCCGGCTTGAGATCCCAAATGTCGATCGTCGGCGGGCCACCGCCCATGTAGAACAGGATCATACCTTTGTTGTTCTTCTTCAGATCCGCAGCCGTCGCCTTGAGGGCGTTGGCCAGGAACGAAGCAGCTGGGGCGGACAAAGCGGCCGCCTGCGACGCGTGCGTCATAAAGTGACGCCGTGTCATTCCATTCGGAATACTCATGTGCTCTTCTCCCTAGGATGGAAAACTACCGTTGGCTCAGCGTGTTAGTTGCTTGAAGGACGACTCTGCAGACCACGAAGCCTAAAAATCTGAACAGGGCCGCCGTCGCTATCGGGTCACCCTGGGTCAGCCAAAACTGACCCAGGATGGGGTTACACTAGTAAACAAACAGGAACTCGTTGCTATTGAGCAGCGCCCAGAGTACGTCCTGGTACACCGTCTCAGCAGTACCTGTACGCAAACTCTGTGCCAAGTTGCCCAATTCCGCCGCCGACGGCTTACGTTGCACCGTCGCCAGGAACAGGTACTCGACGATTTCGTTCCCCTTGAGCTTACCGTTGCTCATCAGCTTGGGGATGATGTCCGCCTTATCGCCCAGGGCGATACAGTCCTTGGTGAGGACGCCGTTCATCATCATCAGGGCTTGCGGAATCGTACCGTTAAAGGTGGTCGCCTCGTCACCGTCATCGGTGCCGAATGCCAAGGTGAACTGACCGAGAATCTGATTGCGCTTGCGGGTGTAGTCAGCCTGATCGACCGTCACGAGCTCGCCCATGGTGCGAACCGCTTCAATCGAATCATAAAGCTGTTCGGCTTCCATCATTCGCATGTAAAAGTGGCTGAAGGCTGGCTTAACCCCCATCGAGGGGTCGTCTTTCTTGTTGTTGGGAGTAGTCTTGCTCGACAGGCTATAAGCCTCGCTGAGCATGATCCAACGCATCAGCTTCTTCATGTTATGCCCCTCGGCAACAAACTCCTTGCCAAGGCGCTCGATCAGCTCAGGATGCGATGCTGGATTATGTGGGCCCATGTCGTCGACCGGCTTCGTGAAGCCATAGCCGAGAAAGTGCGACCACATGCGATTGGCGATGGCCATGCCAAAGTATTCGCTCTTGACGATGAGCTGAGCCAATTCCTTGCGGCGATCGACCTCGGCCACGTATCCGCTGGGGTTGATCTCGGTCCCATCGACAAACTTGGGGTAGGCCACGGCCGAGGTGCCGTTACGCAGTTCGTAGAACAGCTCGGCCTTCTTGGGATTGCCGCCGCCGTCCCCCTTGTAATCGCGATTGTACAGCTCGGCGTATTGGAGATCGCGACCACGACCTTCGCGTCGCAAGGCGGTTTGACGGAAGAAGGCGTTGAAGCTCCAAAATTGATCTTGCTTCCAGTCGTTGAACGGATGGTTGTGGCACTGCGTGCACTGGACTTGCATGCCCAGGAAGTAACGCGCGGTGCGCGAGGTCGCTTCGGCAGCCTGCTCAGCCAACCGGTTGACATAGAAGTTGACGGCACCGTTATAGACTGGTGCGTCGTCCGGATCATTGTCATTGGTTTGCGTGCGTCCCGTGGCCCCCACGATTTCCTTGACCATTGCATCGTACGCGGTGTTGCGTAAGAAGTTATTGCGGAGGAAGTGTTCCATGCCGCGACGGCTGGTCGGATTGTTATTATTATTCACGTTCATCGGGCGACCGATGAGCAGATTGGTGTAGATCGTCGCCCAGTTATTGGCGCATTCATCCAGATATCGATC
>CAYLYE010000417.1:0-2399 GCA_964387325.1 uncultured Planctomycetaceae bacterium | reverse complement strand
CCGTTGTAGGGTAAGTCGTGGGCGATCTGAGCGGCACGGCGCGTGGCGTCGGCGAAGGTCACGTTAAAGCCATGTACGAACACGAATAGCTCGTGGCTCGTTCCCCGATGAACGTGGTCGTCAAGCTGCTGATAGAATTGGTGGGGTGGCAAGGGCTGTGCTGAAAGCAGAATGATATGCAGATCGGGGTTTTCGCGCAGTTCAAATCGCGTGATCGATGGGGCTTCGAGTTGGCCCGGGTCGTGTTGTCGTGGAATGCTTACTTCGCAAACGCCGAGTTCTAGCTCGCCGCGCTCGACCCCGTAGTCGCGTCCGGCGCGTCGCGCATCGTCGGTCAAGCGAAAGCAGCCGAGTATGGCAAGTAGGGATGTCGTGAATAGTGCGGAGATCAGCGCCAATGCCGTTGTGCGACGTAACGATTGACCCCGCATGCGCTGCAGTAACCACCCGACGCATCCAATCAACGCCGTGAGTCCAGCCAGGACAAATTGCTTGAGGTAATGACCGATGATGAGCGGTTGTCGAGAAACTCCTAAACGATCGGTGGCATAAAATACCTGGACGATCGAATTCTCCGTGGGTTGCGTGGATGTGCTCGGTTTGGGCACATCGGTCGGTGTTGAAGCAGGTTCCCCGGCCGCTGACTTGGGCTGATCGGCCCCTTGGGCCATGATCTTATGCTTGGGATTGATGACCAAGGATTCGGGGTGCTGCGTGAGGGGCGGCGTGGAGGGTGCCGCCATCGGCGCCGGCGACTCATGGGGAGCGGCCTGTGATGGCACGGGGGCTTTATCAGCACAGCCCAGGATTAAACTCAACACGGCCCAGGAACCGATCCAACAGAGAAATGTCGAACGGTGCATGCCAGCCTCGAAAGTTGATGGACCAAATCTTCAACATGGTTGTAACGATCGCAGCCGCTCGCCGTAAAGATGAAAGGTGGGGCCTCAGAGGCCAAGCCTCGCGGCGAGTTAGGGTCACGGCTGGCAAGCGTGCCTCGTTCGAGGGTACGATGGTATCCCTGTAAAAAACACCTGGGATGCTAAACATGAGTTCCGTTTATCGGCATTTTCTGATTGCCTGTTTGTGGGCGACATGGTTGGTCGTGCCGCCAGTGCTCGTGGCTCAATCGTCGCTCACCGCCGATCCGCTGCCCGACGGTCGCGAAGTTGCCACGAAAGCGATTGCGACCTTGAAGTATCCTGTGGGCATGAAACTAGAGCTGTTCGCCGCGGAGCCGCAGTTGGGCAACCCCGTGGCCATTTGCCTGGATGAGGTCAATCGCGTCTACGTGGCTGAGCAGTACCGTTTCAATCGTGGCACGGAAGAAAATCGCACCCGACCGTTCTTGCTCGACGACGATTTGCAGCTGCGTACGACCGATGATCGATTGGCGATGTACCAAAAGTTCGCCAGTCGATTCGAGGGGGGGATGGCATGGTTCTCAAAATATACGGATCAAGTGCGCCGCCTCGAAGACCGTGACCGAGATGGTCGCGCGGATCGATCGACTGTTTTTGCCGACGGGTTCAACGATCCGCTCGACGGACTGGCGGCGGGGCTCATCGCCCGAGACGGCGATGTGTACCTCACGAACATCCCCAAGCTTTGGCTGCTCAAAGATACCAACGACGATGGCCGCGCGGACGTCAAGCAACCGCTGCTCCACGGATTCGGAGTCAACGCGGCCTTCTTGGGACACGATCTGCACGGGCTCGCCTGGGGGCCGGACGGCAAGTTGTACTTCTCGGTCGGAGATCGTGGTTATCATGTGAAAACGCTCGAGGGGCATGTCTTGTCGCAGCCACGTCGCGGCGCGGTGTTTCGTTGCGAGCCTGACGGTCGACACCTGGAGGTGGTTCACATCGGCCTGCGCAATCCTCAGGAGTTGGCCTTCGACGAATACGGCAATCTGTTTGCCGACGATAATAATTGTGACAAGGGGGATCACTCGCGGTTGGTGTGGATCGTCGAAGGGGGCGACAGCGGCTGGAACATGGCGTATCAGACGCTCGCTGCCCCGTATCTGACCGGCCCTTGGCACGCCGAAAAAATTTGGCATTTGCCCAACACGCCCGAAGCGATCGCCGAGCAGCCAGCCTGGATTGTCCCGCCGCTCGGCAAGCTGGCGATCCACCAAGTGTTCATAGGCTCCGGGAGAAGAATCTGAAACGAACGATTCCACCTCCCGCGGCGACGGCGGCAAACCGGTGAGATCGAAATAAAGCCTGCGGACCAATTCCCGTGAGCTGGCCTGGGCCGAGGGCGAGAGTTTGTTGGTCTCCAGATTACTGAGGACGAAACGGTCGACATCGTTCAGGCACCAAGAGCGGTTGCGAACCGAAGGCACCTCCCGTGGGATAACAGGACGAAACCCCCACGCGGGGTCCCGTTTCCCC
>CAYLYE010000416.1:0-2465 GCA_964387325.1 uncultured Planctomycetaceae bacterium | reverse complement strand
GATTTTTGAACTTGCCGTTTGCATTCCATTCTTGCTGCTTACCTCGCTGGGGCTCATTGAGCTGTGCAACATGGTGTTCGTGTCGTCACGCATTCAGTCGGTGGCCTATGAAGGGGCTCGGATCGCGACGCGGCCCACGACCGCTTCGCAGCTCGCTTTAACGAGCAGCCAAGTCATCGCAACCTGCGGTACGATGCTCACGCAACTAGGTGTGAAAGGTGGGCAGGTGACCTTGAGCCCCGTCAATATCACCAGCTTGGCACCGCAGACGCTTGTGACCGTCACGGTGACCGCCCCTTTGAATCAAAACAATGTGAGTTCGTATGTGGTGAACAACTCGACCGTGCTGACGGCTAAAGCGACGTTGATTATGGAGTAGGAGTCTCGTTATGAACGTCAGGGAAAAATGCACTCGAGGATGCCATCACCTTCGTCGTGGGGCCATTCTAGTCATCGTGGCCATTGCGATTCCGGTCTTGGTGATGGCAGCAGGCTTTGCCGTCAACATCGTCTACATGCAGATGGTCCAAGATCAGCTGCAAATGTCGTGCGATTCGGCGGCCAAGGCGGCTCTGATTAACTACGGCGCGACACAATCGCAAGCAACCGCGCGCACCTTTGCTCGGACTGTTTCGGGAAGCAATCGTGTTGCCGGACAATCGATCTCGTTACCCGACAGTAACATTGTGTTTGGAAATGCTGTTAAGAATGGCAGCGGAATGTTTGTCTTCACTGCCAACAGGACGCCTCTCAATAGTGTGCAGGTGACTGGCAGCGTGACGGGGAATATGTTGATGACGCCGTTTCTGCCCAGCAGTTCGTTTACAACATCGCGAGTTTCCCTTACAACACGGGTGTGTCATGATATTGTTTTGGTGCTGGATCGCTCGGCCTCGATGGCATTTGACTTGAGTGCGAACCAATTCAGTTATCCACCGGGGGTAAGCACGTATCCATTGTATTACTATTTTCAACCGCCCCACGCTACATTGAGTCGTTGGGCCGCCTTGACCACTGCCGTTAATTCGTTCACCTCAACACTGCAATCCCGCAGTTTAGATGTGAAAGTGTCGCTGGTGACCTATTCCGAAAATTACACACTAGGAAATCTCACCACAGCCCAGGCCACGCTCGATGTTACGCTCACTTCGAGTTATTCGTCCGTCACGGCTGCCATGAACACCTACGGCACCAAGCCACTGTTGGGAGATACGAACATCTCGGCTGGGCTCGCCTTGGCCCAAGGTGAACTGACCGGAATACGTTCGCGGTCGACCGCCGATCGGACGATTATTTTGTTCACCGACGGTGTACCAACCACCGGCAACACGAATATCGCCAGCATCACACAATCGTACCGTACCGGCTCGAATATCATGACTCATGTGATCACATTAGGGGCCGAGGCGAGTTCGGGTACGTATCAATCCGCGATGCAAAGTGCTGCCACGAACGGCAACGGTCTGTACTTCAACGCTCCTACGTCAGCCCAATTGACACAGGCGTTCACCACCATTGCCGACAGTTTGCCGGCGGTGCTTGTGCAGTAGGAAATGAACATGCGACGACGGCTAAAATCACGATGCGGTGCCGCAATTGTCGAGACAGCCGTCTGCATACCCATTCTTATCGCCGCCCTGTTTGCCGTCATCGAATTCTCGCGGGCGATGCAGTTGCAGCAGACCGTACGACAGGCCGCCTTCAACGGCGCGCGTACCGGCGCAACACTCAACGGTACATCGAGCAGCGTCCAGACAGCGGTTCTCACCTATATTAACGCGATTGGCATTAGTAACCCCACGGTCACGGTGTCCCCGAATCCATTGCTCTACACGAGTCCCACCGTGACCGTAACCGTCTCAGCAAGCCCAGTGACGAACACTTGGCTGCTCAGCTACTTCACCGGTTCAGGAAACGTCACGGCTACGATCAGTTTGGACCGCGAGGTCATGGCGATCTCGAATCCTTAATGTGATCGATGATACTGTCTTGCTTCTTTGATGGGTGATTTGTGCATCCAATCCCGGATTATTTCGGTCCTCATGCGGCGATTAACCATCATGATGAAAAATTAATGGGCCACCGCGAGCGTCGAGAGCTTGGGCACTTTGGTCAGCGAGGCAAGTCCCGCCTGAGCCGAGGTTAAACGAGGATCGAGCGACAGCGCCGCACGGAACTGCCCATCGGCGGCTTGCCATTGTTCGCTGACCAGCAGCAAATAACCGATGTTCGAGCGCGCTTGGGCTTCGTTGCAACCCCCCAGTACAAACTCCTGGACGGCTGCATCGAAGCGTCCTGAGCGAGCCAAGACCAGCGCCAGGTTATTGTGTGCTCGTTGCGAATTGGGTTGTAACTCTAGTGCTTTACGCAAATGCTGCTCCGCCTCGGTCCATTCTCCGCGTACGTAACAACTATAGCCGCGATCGCAATACACGGCCGCTTGATCGGGAGCAAGCTTAGCGGCC
>CAYLYE010000415.1:0-2547 GCA_964387325.1 uncultured Planctomycetaceae bacterium | reverse complement strand
ACTGGCTTTCCACTCAGGAGAAACTTGATCCCTGTTATCGGCCGGATGGGAATACGTGGCAGGTGTTACCGGGTAAGAGCGGCTATCGCTTGCCGACCGAAGCAGAGTGGGAATACGCCTGCCGCGCCGGGACGACGACGCAGTATTCATTTGGCGACGACCATCAGCAGTTGGAACAATATGGATGGTACGACAAGAACGCCGGTGGCCGCTCGCATGCTGTCGGGACGAAGTCGCCGAACCCCTTCGGACTCTTCGACATGCACGGCAATTTGCAGGAATGGTGCCAAGATTTTTACTACGAAAAGTGGTACGCAGCATCTCCACCAAACGACCCAAACGGCCCAGCCGCCGGCTCCTCTCGCGTGATTCGCGGCGGCCTCTGGAACCTCAACGTTTCCTACTGTCGCAGCGCGTCTCGCTACTACCCGCCGTCGTTCCGTAGCAACTACCACGGTTTTCGTTGCGTGCGGGTGTGGTAGGAGTCTTGCGCGAGAGTCGTCTTCGTACTCTGACGCTCTGATCGTCTGAACTCTGAAAATCTGTCCTCTGGTACTCTCTCTTTCGCCGGGCGCAACGGCGCATGGCCTACGCAGTTCGAGTTCTCCTCGCTGCATTCCAGACCCCGTGTCAAACCACTCGATCCCCCCGCCGCGTTGCGGAGCATTTTCTGCCCCGTCCAATCGCTCCCGAGAAACGCCTGCGCCGCGACGTGACGGGGGGAATCGTGTGTGTTTCCGATGGAATCGCTTACCGCATGGCCTGAATGATCTCGGCCACGTAGCGATTCGGATTTTTCTCGAACTCGGCCAACGTTTGCTCGTTCGAGAACAAATAGATGCGGTCGCCGAAAAATACGCCATGCTCGCGGCGACCGTTGATACTTTGGCCCATATCGAGTGACAACACCGGATCGAGACCCGACAGGACCGGGCTGTAACGATCGGGGTTCTGCAAGAACTTTTGTTGATCGGCGGCGCTGGCGAATAGGTAAGTCCGGCCTCGATGCACGGCGCCCCACAGCACATCGCCCTGCGTCCAGACTCGTTTTTCGCATAACGTTACCGGACAGAAACCTTCCATTGCCAGCGGTGGACTTCCTGGCGGCAACTTGTCTTGGGTAATCGGTTCGGTGCTCTTCGGCGTTCCGTAGATCGAGTTGGGTTGAGTGGCAGCCGTGGACGATGTCGCCGAATTACTTGCCACAGCGTTGGTCGGATTGTACTGCGCCGGCGACACGGCCTTGGCGACCACTTGATTCATGGATGACACCGGAGCAGATGCCGTGACTGGTGTCGAAACCGGTTGAGCGGACGCCTGCGCGGCAACACGCGGTTCGTAGGACATGATCGTTGGCGCCGTGACCGCCGACGGTGCAACCACCGGAGCGGCACTCTCGGATGCAGTCTCGACTGGCGATGGTGTGGTCACGACGGCCGTCGCGGTCGGTTGTGGAGCATTCGCCGCGAGCGTCGTTGAGGAAGTGGGGGCACTTGCCGCCGCGACAGTCGGCGGCGCGGCGGCTGGTGCTGGGATTTGCGAAGCGGTCGAAACGGCCGTGGCGGCGGGTGAACGGTCGGTTCCACGGTTGCTGTAATAATAGGAATAGCGATCGTCTTGCGGAGTCGCAGCGCTCGAGGTCGTGTTGCGTGGTGGTTGAGTCTGAGGCGGTGGATAGGCGGGTGTCGCTTGACTGCCCGAACTGGGCAGCGAAGGAACCAGCGAGGATTTTGAGCCGGGCGTTTGCGAACTGATCACGCCGGCGGGCGGAATGCTGGGTTTGCTGGCCACGGCAGGATTACGAAACTTCGCGGCTGCGGCGAGCATCGCGGCCTGATAATCGTTGGCGTTCTTGGCCCCTTCTTGCTTGAAGAGGACCTGCCCTTTGCTATCGAGGATCAGATCCGTTGGGAATCGAGTGACCCCCAATCGCTTGGCAACCGCTTGATTCTGGTCGTAATCGATTTTGACCGCGACGAATTGGCTCGCGAGCGATTGACCGAAGCCGCTCTGCGAGAAGACCGTGTTTTCCATCGTCCGACAGGGGCCGCACCACTCGGCCCAAAAGTGGGCGAGCACCAGGCGATCCGATGCCTGGGCTTGTTGCAACGCCTTGTCCAGATTGGTTTCCCAACGAAACGGCTGAGGCGTTTGCGCCCAGACCGGCAACACTGCATATAAGACAATGGCGCTCGTGGCGAGCGCGCGCAAGGCCTGCATGGGGGGGTGACCCTAAACGATAACGAGCGTCCATCCTCGTTCGCTTCCATGAAGCGAATCCAGCGCCTTCGTTATCGACCCTCGCCAGGCGAAGATTTTGTAAATCCGGCCAAAAGGGCGAACATGCCGGCAAAGTCCACCCAGTCAGCCCGGTCGACTCGCCTCCGAGGCACCCGATCGATAAAGGTTCGCTTGACATGACTGTTTTAGTGGGTAGAATTTACGCAGCTTTGCAGCAGTGCTTGGTTCCCAAGGGTACTGCGTTGCCCAAGGTTTTGTGGGCTCTCTAGACATGCCGGCACCACCCCTGCTGGCAGAAGCCATGGC
>CAYLYE010000414.1:0-2566 GCA_964387325.1 uncultured Planctomycetaceae bacterium | reverse complement strand
CTGCGTCGGCTTTACGCCCAATGGCAAGTCGCTGATCGCCGGCGGTTTTAACGACCAACTGTGCGTGTACGAGACGACCGGCTATTCGCTCGCCGAACGACTTACGACCGCCACGGCCGATGTGCGAGCGCTCGCGATCTCGATCGACGGACGTCGCCTTGCCGCGGCGGGACGTAATGGCAAAATCCAACTCTGGGACCTGGGCAACTCGCAAAGCATCGCCACGATCGATGCCCATCGGCAACGCATTCGTGCCCTGAGCTTTAGCGCCGATAGCCAGCAGTTGGCCTCCGGTGGCGAAGATCGCCAGGTACATCTGTGGAGCGCCGACGGACAGCCGATCATGACGCTTCCCAAGCCCTCGGGCAAGATCATGTCCCTCGCCTTCGCTGGCACGAATCAGCTTGTCGCCGGCGGTAGCGACAATGTGATTCGGGTCTGGGATCTCGCCACGCTCCGCGAGCGGCAACCGCTCTTGGGTCATACCGGGTCCGTGACCTCGTTGATCTATGTCTCAACGCAGCGAATCGTTGTCTCGGCCGGTTTTGATGCCGCCGTTCGCCTCTGGGGACCGCTCGATGAGACCGCCGCGTCAGCCCAGAGCACGACGGAACCTATCGCCAAGTAGCGTGTCATCGGAGAACTGTTCGTGCGTAGCGATCGACGACCCTTACACGTGCCGCTCAACTCGTTGCCGACGACCGGCGCTCCCGCGCCGCGAACACGCTGTTGTCGCATCGAACAGCTCGAACGTCGATTGACTCTGGACGGCGACATGGCCAGCCAGGACTCGACTCTCCTCGACTCACTCTGGCAGCAAGAAATGCTCGCCGGCACGCTCTCGAACGCGCCTCAACTGGGCAGCCTCAGCGGTCGGGTGTTTATTGACCAGAACGCAGACGGTGTCTACGAATCAAATGAGACCCCATTGTCCGGAGTGAGCGTGCAGATGCGTGATGCGCTCGGCACACTGCTCGACTCGATGCTCACCGACAACGCGGGCCTATTTCATTTCGACGCCCTCTTGCCCGGCGGCTACCAACTCCAAGAATTGCAACCGAATGGCTATCAGGACGGACTCGCCATCATCGGCACGGCCGGAGGACACACTCTCGGCAGCAATCAGATTGTCGACATCGCTTTAATGAGCGGCGTCTCGGGTCAGCATTACCACTTCACTGAACGGCCTCAGGCGCCAACGAGTGGCAACAACTCGGCCGCTTCCGGTTCAACAACGACGAGTGACACGATCGGGGTGAACAACCTCAGCCCGTTCTATTTTGGTGTCGCCATCGATGCCTTGAGTGCCGGGGCTGTCGTGAGCGAAATCCAGGTCGTCGCTCCCCCGGCCGAGAATGTCGCATCCCCCAGCGTATCGCAAACCACGGCGAGCCCGACGCAGCTCAGTACGCCCCCCGCCTCACTCGATCTGACCAGCTCCACGCCGACGGAACCCACACCTCCGGTTTGGCAATTGAGCGTGATCAACGGCGGTCAGCCGCGTGAGGATGCCGTGGCGGTGCAATTGAGTCGCGCCACGAATGACACGCACTGGCAGATGCCCGACGGCGAGCCGATGCAATGGAAGCTGCGGACAGTCGAGGGGGACCAAGTCTTCGAGGCGAAATTGGCTTTTGGTCCCGCCTGGGGTGTGCCGGTGACCGGCGACTTCAATGGCGACGGGGTCAGCGATCTGGCCGTGGTCCACGAAGGGCAATGGTTCATGGATCTCAACGGCAACGGTCGTTGGGACGACGCAGACATGTGGGCCCACTTGGGCCATCGCAACGCGCGCCCCTTGGTAGGCGATTGGGACGGCGATGGCAAGACCGATATCGGCGTCGTTGGCCAATCGGTGGCACTCGATACGCTGCAAAACGCTGACCAGGCCCGTGCTGCAACTCGACCACAACCGTTGAATGTATCGGCAGATCAAGTCGCTCCGCGAGCCACGCACGAGTTGCGACGCACGGTCAACGGCAGCTTGCGAACCGCGACGATCGATCGCATTTTCAAATACGGTCACTCGGCCGACATGCCCGTCATCGGCGATTGGGATAGCGAAGGGGTCGACTCGATCGGAGTTTTTCGCGACGGTCATTGGAATCTGAAGGTCCACGCCGATGGCCGACAAGAAAGCTCGGCCGAGGTTTTTGAGTACGGTCAATTCGGTGACCTGCCGATCGTCGGCGACTTTAATGGCGATGGTACGGACGAGATCGGTGTATTCCGTGATGGACGTTGGTTCATCGACATGAATCACGACCGCGTACTCGATCATCACGATCTGGCATTCGAGTATGGCGAGGTCGGCGATCGTCCGGTGGTGGGTGACTGGAACGGCGACGGTGTCGACGACATCGGCGTGGTCTCACGCGCTCGATAAGCCCGCGATTGATCTTCAGATCAACAGCCCAACCGAGTTGCTCGAAGGAACAGCCTGATAAGCGGCTGTTGTGAGATTTGCTAACCTCAGAGCCACCGAGGACACGGAGAGGAAGATGAGAGGCTAGAGGCTAGCGGCTAGAGGCTAGTAAAGACAGGCTGAGGAGCCGAGGGGCGGGGG
>CAYLYE010000413.1:0-2579 GCA_964387325.1 uncultured Planctomycetaceae bacterium | reverse complement strand
GGGCCAATTGCAATTGGGCGCCATTGACAACCGTGGTGCCATTGATAGCGGCGTTGTCGCTGCGGCCGAGCCCGGAGACCGTTGTGACCTGAACCGCGCCGCGGCCGACAAACGTCTGGCCTTGGTAGGTATTGCCGCCGCTGAGCACCAACGTGCCGTCACCACCCTTTGCGATGCCGAAGCTGGGAGTTCCGCCCGAGATGGGGCTACCGATCGTAGCGGTATTCGCGATCCCCTCGACAAACTGCTGGAGTTCGACGTTGTTAAGCACGACGGGGAACGCACTGCCGGTGCCGATCGCAACACTACCGCGAACGGCCAAACCGGCCGTGCTGTTTGTGCCGCCAAGCGTCAGAGCCGCACCCGCCGCACTGGCGTCCAACGTAACAGCACCACCGGAGGCGTCGATCAAAATGCCGGCTGCCGTGATGGAAGCGAGCAAGCCAATGCTGCTGGCCGCGCCCGGATTGAACTTAATGAAGTCGGTGCTCGTGGCTGCGTTGGTAGCCGCGTAATTCGTATAGGGTTGAATACCGGCGGCGAAGCTGGCGTATCTGGCAAAGTTATAACCCGATTGATCCACGGTCGTGATGAACGGTACGCCGCTGTTGCTGCCAATGGTTCCCGGCAACGTGTTGCCGGTTAACAATAGCTTGACATCGTTACCTAATACTACGTTCCCCGCATCGATCGTGAGGGTAGAACCTCCCGAGGTGTGTGTTAAACCGATTGCGTTCGTCGCGGTCAAAGTGACGGCTTGGCCAACGGTTACGTCGGTGAACTTGAGGGTCGAGTGACCGGCGCTCGCGCCTAAGATAGCCTGATTCATCGTTTGGCTGACGGGCGCGACGCTATGGCCGATGACTTCGAGCGTGCCGCCGTTGAGCACAAAGCTCGTTGAAGCGGTGAAACGGTTGTTCACGGCACCCAGAGTGTTGTCCAAAACAAGCTTGCCGGTCGGATTGATCGTCACGGTATTGGCAGCGGTTTGACCCAAGTTATTGGTGCCGTTGACGAGCACGGTCCCTACATTGATGACCGTATTGGCCAATGAATACCCTCGGCCGGACATAGCGAGCGTACCGGCTCCCAACTTGCTGAGCACGACACCGCCCACCGTGGCAGTGTGAGAGTTAAGGGTCAACTGTACATTGCTATCGACGTTGATGACGTCGGTGGTACCAGCCATCGAGAAGCCGCCGGGCGAAGCGCCACCGATCGTAACGTTGTTCGACATGATGTGCAGAGCGCCCAGAGCCATCGGAGCGGCGGTGACACCCACGACCGGCGTAGCACCGACGCCGCTGATGCCATAGAACTTGTTCGAATCGAGCACTAAGGCGCCGTCGGTCGACTGGACCTCTAACGTGGCACCGGACGCCACGGCCACAAACCCACTACTACCGAGTACCATCGTGCTGGTGCTCGAAGCCGGTCGCAGCGCCAACACGCCCGCGTTAACGTTGACATTGCCGATCGTTGGGCTGTTGGCCAACAACACCACGCGACCAGTACCGGTAAGGTTGAAGTTAGCGGAACTGACCGTGCCTGGAACCGAGGCCAAGATCGGCTGTGTCACGATGAGTTCGTCAGCGGCAAGTGTGTCGCTCACCGCGATTGTACGAACCGTGGCATTCGATAGGTTAACGGTCGTCTGAATGGTCGCGGCCGGAGTGCGGGTCGTAACCATCTGAGCAGCGCTGGCACCTGCAGGGGCAACCACCGAAGCGGCCGTGACAAACAACTGAGCGCTGGCGTCGTTGGCCACCGTCGGAACGATGTCCGGAGCAATATCAGCGCCTAAGGACATGGCCAACGTTGGCGCGGTGAACCAATTGCCTTGGCCGATTTGGAGCAAGGCAGACGAGCTCATATTGAGTGTGGTCACGGCTTGACTGCTGGCCAGGACCTGCACGCGGTCAGCGTTGTCGCCGCCGATATCGTCACCGATGGTGAGAATACCGGCCGCCGCGATGTTGGCCGACTTGTTGAGCTGCACCATGCCTTCGAACACGTTGATATTCGACGTGTTGGGCGTGGCGCCCGACAAACGCAGGATGCCGTTGTTGATATCGCCCGGGCCACTGCCGGCACCGAGCTTGTTGATCGAATTGCCGGTCAACAGGCCGCTGGCCTCGAAGTTTCCGCTGACGACATTGATGGCCGTATTGGTCGTGCCAACCGTGATGGTGCCGGTCGCGTTGATGAAGCCGGTGCTGTCATTGGTCGCGCCCGAGGCCGCAGAAGCGAGCACACGCAGTGCGCCGCCGTTGTTAATGCCGAAGCCATTGAGGAAGATCGGCTCGATGATGGAGTAGCCCGAGGCGCTGCCGTCACCCAGTTCCAAAGTGGCGCCGGGGTTGACGATCGTCCCACCGATTGCGTTTCCGAGCGGCGTGCTATTCACGCTGCTGCCGATGGCCCGAACGGTGCCCGCGTTGACGATAATGCTCGACGAGAACGAGTTGGTGCCTGACAAGATCAGGGTACCGGACCCTTCCTTGCGGATAATGCCGGAGGAGACGTCGAAGATCGGCGCGCCGATCGACAAGCTGCCGCTGTCGGGCACGTTGACTTGG
>CAYLYE010000412.1:0-2599 GCA_964387325.1 uncultured Planctomycetaceae bacterium | reverse complement strand
AATCGCTGGGCCGTCCCCGACAGGTCTTTGCCGCGGCGATAAACGATCCCCAGCGGGCGGATGAGTTCGTCGTGCTCGAGTCGTACGGCGGCGAGCGTGCCGGAGCGAACCTCGCGCACCACCGTCGGTTCAGGCAGCAGCCCAATGCCCGCGTCGATCTCGATGGCCCGCTTAATCGTCTCGATATTGTCAAACTCCATCGCGATGCTGACCTCGACCTGATAGCGTTCGAGCACGCGGTCGATTTCGCTGCGGATGGACAAATCCTGATCGAACGAGATCATCTTCGCGCCATGCAACTCGCTGAGCGCGACATGCTGCTGCGCCGCGAGTGGATGCGACGGATGACACACGACCACCATCCGCTCTTTTCGCCAGTCGATGACCTGGATGTTTCGGCTCGGCTTCGGATAGCTCACCAGCCCAATGTCGGCCAAGTCCCCTTCGACCGCTTCATAGACGCGGTTGGGATGCAAGTATTCGAGCCGCACATTGGCCTTGGGATGGTCGGTGAGGAACTGCCGCACATATTGGTTCATGTGGTGCAGACCGACCGAGTAGATCGAGGCGACCCGAACCCGGCCGACAACTTCCTGATGCAGGGTCTTCACCTTGTCTTCGAGGGCGAAGTAGCGGTCGACGACAGCGCGGCATCCGTCGTAATATACTTCCCCTTCAGGAGTTAAGACGAACGGCCGCTTCGAGCGATCGATCAGCTTCACGTTCAGATTGGTCTCCAACTGGTGGATGACCTGGCTGGCCCCGCTCTGGGAGATGCCGTTTTCGTCGGCGGCCTTCGAGAAGCTTCGCTGCCGAACGACATCGCAAAAGATCTTCAGACTTTTGAGATGGACGGACATGCGCAGGATCAATAATTCAAATGGTGTGAGGTAATACTATTCGGAGCAAGGGAATTGATAGTATTAACCTAACTGCACCTCGTCAAATGGAATTTTAGAATTTCTAATCCAAGGCCACTGATGCTAGCGGGCTGGTCGCTGAGTTCGCCTGTTCGATTTCTTGGCTAATTGAGCCAGAAACCCTAACGGCAATAGGGCTTATCATAGCTTCAAATGAGTGAGAATTGCCCTGCGGGTTGAAAATACGATACGATAAGGCGTAGGCTGTTTTGAGAGTCAGCCATCTTAGGGAGACTCGGCATATGAATGATGCGCTAACGAAACAACCCCTGACGCTTTCGACCGATGGCTCTGCTGGGCCATACCTTCACCTCCCCCTCACCCAGTTGGAGGCTATTCGTCAGGTCCTCGACCAAAACCATGTCTACTATTGGGTTGACGAACACGCCGTCTCACTCAACGACTCGCCGTACATTGCACTGATCAATTTTGGTCGCTACGCCGACCCCAGCGCGATTCAAAACATCCTGAACGCCGCAAACTGAGCCGATCGAGACGCGATGTCCAGGGCAGAGCAAATTCTCCGCGCCAAGCAATTCGCACTGAATGCGTTGGTGACGGCGCATGACTATTACACCGATACAAAAGTGGCCTGGAGTCTAGTCCAGGCCTGGGTCGACCTTGGCAATACATTTAACGTCACAAGCGTCGTCACGGGAAACGTGGTCAATCATCAAAACATCGCTCTTAAAGTTCGCGAGTACCACTCCGTTCGACTTGCCGAAGATACGTTTCAACGATTCATTTCTGTACTGGAGGTCTTCCTGCCCGAAGTCTTGCGCATCTGACTAACAGCCTATCCGCAATCGCTCTCCGGCCGGCAAGTCAAGTTCGAGGACATCCTCAGCGCGACAGACAAGGACTCCGTCACCGATTTGGTCATTGGTCGTGAACTGAACGAGCTCGCTTACAAAAAACCCACCGAATGGTTCACCTATCTGGAGCAAATTGCCAAGCTAGGATGCCCAACGAGCGCCGAAATCGAGCAAATCGCTGAAGCCAAGGCGTCGCGCGATCTACTCGTGCATAACCAAGGGGGCGTCAATCAAGTTTACCTCGACAAAGCAGGACGCCTAGCCCGCTTTCAACTCAATCAGCGAATCGATATTCCCGACCACTATCACAGAGCCACCTGGGAACTGCTTTGCGAAGTCGTCGCCGACATCGCCGATTCGGCCGCCGCTAAAATTGACGCCTAGCCATTCGAGACAACCGCCTGTTACTTGTTCGGCCCCTTGACGGGCTCGTACTTGTGATCGCGTTTGCGAAGCACCTTGGCCTCGACGATCTTGTCCGGCGTCTTGGAGTCGCCCGGATCGCGTCGCTGGAGCTTCGACAAAACATCAACCCCCTCGATGACCCGGCCGAAAACCGTGTGCTTGCCGTCCAGGTGATCGGTTCGACCGAACGTGAGGAAGAACTGCGAGCCTCCCGTGTCTTTGCCGGCGTGCGCCATGCTTAACGAGCCGCGAAAGTGATTGCGATGCCCGGGCTTCTCACACTCGCAGGCAATCGTGTAGCCCGGTCCACCTGAGCCGGTCCCCTCGGGGTCTCCGCCTTGGGCCATAAAGTTGGGCAACACACGATGGAACACCAGCCCGTTATAGAACTTGCTCTCGACGAGGCTGATGAAGTTGGCGACCGCGTTGGGAGCTTCGTTCTCGTACAACTCGATGACC
>CAYLYE010000411.1:0-2694 GCA_964387325.1 uncultured Planctomycetaceae bacterium | reverse complement strand
CATTCCTCTACCTATTTCAACGCTCAGATGAGCCAAGATTTCCGTGAGGGGCACATTTGGCACTGGCTTTGTTGCCGCGCCGCAGCAGGACGCTTTCCAAATCGCCGAACTGGTTGAAGAGAAACAGCGGATGGTAACACAGGCACTCGAAGTGCCCATTGTAGGCCGTGCCCTGTTGCCGACCGTAGGTCTCGCTGACCGAGCTGTCCAGGTCGAGAATCAGTTGCTGGAACGGCTTCCGCTGGTGGACCGTGTCGATCCAGCGGCCGGAGAGTTTCATCAACGCCGTGAGGTTACGCGGGCTGCTGAGTGTCTCGGTCTCGAAGCGGCCGAGCTCGCTGGCAGAAGCCGCACGTTTATCGGACAGCGCCGCTCGCCCACCGACGACGTGGCGCATCGCAGGGTCAATGCACAACCGCTCGGCATCGTTGACGTCCTCGTATCCGGCCAAGCGGCTAAAGATGGATTGACGCAGCAACGGCACGAGTTGGTGCTGCTTGTTGCTCCCCTGACGGGAATCGGTCAGCGCCGCTGCGCCCATTGCCGTCAGCCCGAGCGCCTCATCGAGTTCGCGGTAGGCGAGCAACCCGGCATCCGTGGTGACCTGAGTACCGAGGAATTTCAGCTTCAACATGCGGTCGAAATCGACCCGCAAATCGCTCTGTTGGCAGTCACCCATCGGGTTCCTCGGTCAGCACGACATGAATTGGCAGAATCGCCCTGTTTTCCAGGGTGTGGCGCAAATCACATGCCGAAGATCGAGAACTCATCTGGGAAATATGGGTTAGTAGAACAGGGTTTTCAGAGGGGGCATGCCCCCTCTGAAATATTCGCGAACTCAATCGCCGTACGGTTCCCCAAAGCACTTTGGGCCGTTGCCGATTGTAGTCTTCTCGCCCCGTATTCCGGTCACCGACGTTTTACCCGGCACAGATTAAAAATCAGTAAACCGTGTTAAGTCGTATCGCCGATAACGATTGTAGGGGCCGTACCACCCAAAAGAGACAGGCGGCGTATTCCGAATCGCAGTCGAGCACGAAGATGCGACTTTCTCGAATCATTGGGGTAGCGGCGGTCATCGTTGGGCTCGTGCAGCCCTTCTTACGCGGTGATGAAGCGTCCGAGTCCGTGCAAGAATTTAAGGCGGATGCTCGATTCTATGGCGAAGCGTCCTGGATCGATGGCGAAGGCCAAGAACCGGACGTGATTCAGGTCAGCGCTAAGCAGCCTCAACCGCAATTCGTTCCTAATACCCCGCTGCTGCCAGCTGTTCCCTCGACTTCTGCGGGAAACGCCCTCGCAGCGGGGGTGTTCTCCAATGGCGAGATCGCACGCAGTTTGTTGGGGAGTCGTAGTGCGGCTGAGCTGCGACAAGCTGGCAACGACATCATTGATGGTGGCGAAGCCCGAGCACGCTCGACTACGGATGCCGGAAATATGCTGGCTAAGTCTCCGACTGCTCTCGGCGTAGGGATTCAGCGACGGACACCCATCGTCAACGATGCACGTGTGCGCGGCAGCCGTATTGGTCGATTGCCAGGCTCGGGATCGTATTGGGTGCCGGCTCGTATTGATCTCGACACCGCGCTAAATAAGATCGACTCGGATCTCATCGAAAACATGATTGTCTTCAAAGGTCCGTACAGCGCGCAATACGGGCCGGAGTTTTCGATTGTCGACTTTGATCTGGTTGACACACCGCGATACGAGCGGCCTGAATGGCACGGGCGAGATGCCGTCGATTACAAAACCAATGGTCGCCAATTACATGCCCGAAAAAGCTTTTCCGGAGGCGGCGAGAACTGGGGCGTCCGCGCAGGCTATGGTTATCGTTTGGGTAATGATTATGCGACGGGGGCCGGCTTCACGATCCCTTCCAGTTACAACAGCGGACAAGCGGATTTGGCGATCGGAGCCGATCTGACCGACGATGACCGAATTGAATTTAATTTGTTGCGGCTGGATCAACAGAATGTCGAATTTCCCGGCTTCCTTTTTGACATCAATTATTTAGTCAGTGACGCCTACGAGTTGGAGTATGTGGGCCAGGCGTCGGCCTATTATGATCGCGCGACGTTAGATGTCTGGTACAACAACACGCGTTTCAAAGGCGACGCGCAGCGACCAGGCAAGCGCACTCAGTTTCCCGTGCTCGACGCGATTAATTATCAAGGCTTCACGGATGTCTCCTCGACATCGACGGGCTATCGTGCTGGATGGACGTGGTACACGGATGAGCATTCGTTCACGCTCGGTAATGACCTGCGGTATGTGTCGCAGCGCATCACCGAACTCTCGAGTGGAGCCATTGGGTTTAACTTCTTTGACAACGCCAACTCCCCGCTACCACGTTCATTCCTGGCCAATCCCGGCGTGTTTGCTGAAGATGTGACCCAGGTCACCGATAATTGGCGGTTACGCATTGGTGGTCGCGCGGATATCACAGCCACCGACGTCACGGAAGACCCGCGGAACATGCAAGCTTTGGGGATTTCTACCCCGCAGTCGTCGCTGGATGCAATTCTAGGTAGCGGTCAGTATCAACGGTCGTACACCCTCTTAAGCGGCTATGCGCTGAGTGAGCATCGCATCGACGATCATACGACGTTCACCATCGCGGGCGGGCATGCCGAACGAGCACCCAATCTGACTGAGTTGTATGTCGCACAGACGTTCATGTTTGTGCTGCAAAAC
>CAYLYE010000410.1:0-2713 GCA_964387325.1 uncultured Planctomycetaceae bacterium | reverse complement strand
AGAGGCAGCGGTGTGACGAAGGAACGCTTCGTAAGCGACGCGAGTCAGGCGTGGTGCGGTTCGCTGCTGCGCGAATGATGAATGCTGAATGCAGAATGATGAATGGGGGAAGGCACGCTCACGCGATAGCGCTCCGTTTTCATCCTTCATCCTTCATCCCCTTCCTCCAATAAAATAGGCCGGCGTACTCGAACGACCCACAGAGCGGATCGAGCAAGCACGCCGGCCTTTCTCGTTGTAGCGCTTCGAGGCGGAGCCGTGATGGCTCCGCGCGAAGACTACTTCTTCTTGGCGGCCTTCTTGGTCGAACGCTTGGCCGTGGTCTTGGCAATGGTCTTGGTCGCGGCCTTGGTGGTCTTCTTTGCAGCCATGTCCGTGGCTCCTTGTGGTTAACGGCACCCTATCATCGATCAAACGATTTCACACTCGCGGGTGCCAGGAGCGGGAAGATCGCAAACACGTTGCCATGCCTTGGCGACACGCGCCTTGACACGACGCCGCGCATTGGAGCGGTTTTTGCCCCTTGTCGTCAAGACGAGTTTGCCAAGGCGAGCCGTCGCGCGCGACCTCTAACGATCGCGCCAGCCAGTTGGTACGATAGTCGATCATGAGCACGAAGAATGAACTTGCCGACCATACGATCGCACAACTTGTCGAGCGGCTCGAGCATCAACTCGACCCACGGAGCGAGTGGAGTGATCGACTGCTTGCCGAACTGGCGACACGCGCCAATCCACAAGGACCTCGCGGCGCGCTCGACGCGGCCACGGTCGCCACACTCGCCGAGCAATACGACCGGTTGGGGCGTGCGCACCCGAAGCGACACGAGTTGTTGCGAGTCCTGTCGACCGACGCGGGGAACAAGGCCCTGGAGGCCGTTGTGGCACGGCTGATCGACGATCCGCCGGCGAGCGGCGACGGCGCGGCGCTCGCCCTGGTGCCACTGTTCCAGCGGCGGGTTTGGCCAGCGGCGGCCGTGTTTCCGCGGTTATTCGCAGCCTTACAGGAGAACGCCCTGGCGGCGGTCATCCTCGATCTGGCCAACTTTCTCACCCGACAGCAACGGGTCGCCGAACACCCGGGCGCTGATCGTGCGATGACGTTTGCCGAGTTGTTGGGAAGGCTCAGCCTGACGCTCGGCCGGTTGGAAGAAAGTCCCCAGGAGTTTGCCCTCTCGCCTGAAGAACTGACAATCAAGGTAAGCGAGTCGTTGTCGCTCATCGTGGCGTTGTGCGACACGCTGGCGCTGATCGGCGATCCGAGCGTGAGCGGCAAACTGCATCAGGCCCTGGAACTGCGGCATCGTCGGATTCGGGTCGAGGCCGGCTGGGCGCTGGCAAGACTGAACGACCCGCGCGGAGTCGAGGCGCTCATGGCGATGGCGGCCGAGCCGTTGGTGCGGACACGAGCCTTGGCCTATCTCAAAGATTTAGGGCAACTCGACAAAGCCGCGGCCGAACATCGCACCCCCATGGCTCAAGCCGCCGGAGCGTTGGCTGCCTGGCTCGCGGAGCCGATGCGATTTGGGATCGGCCCCTTGAGCATCGAGTTGATCGACCAGCGGCAGCAATACTGGCCCGGCTACGACGACCGGGTCGAGTGTTTTTTGTTCCAGTTCGAGGTGCCGCTCCCGGAGGCCAATCTGGTGGGTGTGGGGATTGCCGGACCGCTCGTGCATGCCTCGTCGATCGATCTGAGCGACGAGAGCCCTGAGAACATTTACGCCTACTATGCTGGGCTGAGCGTTGAGCATGAGGCGATTCGGGAGCAACGTGTCGAGCAACTTACGAACCGCGAATTGACCGAGTGGGCGCGGCTGAAGCCCGCCCTCGTCGAGGCCGGCTATCTGGATTTGCAATTGCAAGGGGTAGCGCAATTCTTCGAGCATTTTTATTGGCTCGCCGAAGCGCGCTATGAAGGAACCCCGGGACTGCTCGTGCTCGAAGGGGATCGACCCTATTGGTATCCGCATCGGTCCAACTTACGCCCGCTGAAAAGCGACGGTTTGTATGCGTTGCACAAGGGGCGCGTGTTGCTCGAAACGTTTAATCAACGCCCGGCCGACGAAGCCTGACGGCTTAGACTACGACTTCGAGCTAAAACGCGTGGAGCGATCGCCGCTCGTGGGTTGCTTGGCCCGGGGCGCGGCCAGATGTTGCCACTGAAACACAAGCTTTTCGAGTTCAGTGTCGAGCCACGTTGCAAAATGACGGCTGGCCAATTTCTCTGCCGCGATGGCAGCCGAGGTTGAACCATGCAGATCGGGAGCGACGCCAGCGGGCTCAGGTTCCGGCTGGTTGTTATAGGCGTTCATGATCGAGTCTCCCCTATGCGTTTCAAGGCGCCGTTCCGGTGTTGCACAGCTATTCTACGAAGAGGGGAGGCGAATGGTTCATGTTCGCGCCGGAATAATGGGATGTGAATGATTTCACGAGGCCAATCAAGCAGCACAAACGAAAGAGCCCTGTCGGAGGCGGCTTAAAAACCCCTCCGACAGGGCCGGAAAAATCGAGCGTCATCGAACTGCCGTGCGTACTACTCCGACTTCGGCTCACGGGGCTTGTCCGGATTCGGTACCCGCGGCTTCGCGTCTGGATTGGGCTCGCGGAGTTTCGCGTCCGGATCTCGCTCGCGCGGCTTGGCATCAGCGTTTGGCTCACGGGGCTTGTCCGGATTGGGTACCCGGGGCTTGGCGTCTGGGTTCGGCTCGCGG
>CAYLYE010000409.1:0-2732 GCA_964387325.1 uncultured Planctomycetaceae bacterium | reverse complement strand
CCGCCGAGGAACAATTGCAACGGACGCTGCGCGAGGCCGAGCAGTTGGTGGAAGTGTATCCGAACATGCCCGACTTTGTGGCATCGCTTGCTCATAGCCACTTCAAGTTGGCCGCGGTGTACGAATACTGGTCGAAGAACATGGACCCGTCGTTGCGACGCGATTGGCTAGAAAAAACCGAATTTCATATCCGCGAGGCGATCGTGCAGCAATCGCTGCTCGCGAAACGGTTCCCCGACGCGCCTGCGTTCAATGCCTGGCTGGCGTTGTTCCAGGTGCGGATGGCGCTGGTGCTCCGCGCGCAGGGGTCGCGACTCGAACAGGCGCGTGGTTTTGTCGATCAGGCGCTCACCCGGCTGCAAGTACTGATCGAAAAGCATCCTGAGCAAGAGCAACCCAAGTCGCTCAAAGGACAAGCCTACGCCGTGCTCGCGGGCATACATACAGCCCAGGGAGAGACGCGTCAGGCGCGTGAGGCCTGGGATCAAGCTGAACGGTTGTTGCCGCCGCCGCCCGATTTTTCAGGCCCGGGCAAAGGCTTTGGGCCTGGAATGGGCCCCGGTCCGCTTGGGCCCGGCCGTGAGCTGTTTGGCGGGCCACCGTTTGGACCCGGCGGCCCTCGCGAACCCTTCGTGGGAAAAGCTGGCCCCGGTCGACCCCCGAAAGCTGCTCCGCCGCCGAAAGGCAAAGATTAACGCCACTCTTCCAGGCGGACGGTAACATGCTCCGTGCTCACCTCGACGCGCGAGGTCAACGAGCCTCCACTCGTTACTTGATGCGCCACAGCAGCGCGTCGTCGATGCCCAATCGCTGCTGCTCGTTGGCGATTTGCTCTTTGAACCGCCGCGCGTCGACGGGATAGCCGGCCGTCGGTTTCAGATCGGCGATGCGTGCGCACCAGAAGGCATTGAACGCCCGTAGAGCGGTCTCGCGCAGGTATTTGGCCGTCATTGAAGCCAGCGCGACGCTGACATACCGCTCGCTGCGTGGACGAAAGCCGATCTCGATCGGCTGACCCGAGCGTTGCCAATGGTACACGCTTTCGAGAGCCCCTTCGCGTACGACTTCGACCAGCGATTCGACACGCGGTTGCAACAGACTCAAGTACCGGTCGCGACCGCCGTGCTTGTCGCATTGAATCTGAATCGCACCGGCGGGCAATTCATCGAGCGCCTTCCGAACAAGATCCAACGACAACGCGCTCAGCAGCGTGCTTTTGTTCTGCGTCACGTCGATAAGCCGATTGAACTCATCAGGAAACACCGCACGAGCGTGCAGGCCGCGCAATCGCACCCCCGCCTTGTCGAGTAAGCGGCGCACGTGCTCGGCCTGTGCAGCGAGCGCGGCGCGGTCGCATATGCGCGGTAACGATTCATCGTAGCGCTCATGCCACGGTTGAGACAGGAGTTCGGCCGTGTTGTCCCCTGCGCAGCGTGACCAGATCTCGCGCCAGCTATCGAGTGGCTGATGCAACAGTCCCCAGGCGATACCGACACCCCGCTCGAGATGCTCCCAGCCGCGTGTGCCGCTGAACAGGTCTTTCGAGTCGGCGATGAGCCACGAGCGATCGGGCTCAGCTTTTGGCGGCAAATCGCGCCGCACGATACCACTCAATCGCGCGTCGAGCTGCGCGAACTCGACATCGTCGTCGAGCTCCCAAACGGTCGCCGCAATCACGAGCGGCCCGAGATTGGGTCCCAACCCCGCCTCGTCCGTTCCAATCAGATATTTCACGCTACTTGGAAACCCTGCAAGATGTATCTCGATACACGACGGTTACGCGCTCCGCTAGCGCGTCGCGGCTATTGATCCTCAGTTAAATCGCTTAACTAGGCCGAGTAACGCGAGGCCGGTATTTCCGGACTCCCGCTGGTCGTCCTGTAAAGCTCATCATCTAAACCTCAATTACGGGAGTAAGTTACTGTGCCACAGCGCCTCACGCGAGAGCGCTCATTCATTTATCACTTAGCACTCATCACTTAGCACTTTCCCCTAATCCCACCACCAACGACGCTCGGCCTGTGAGGTCGGTTGAGCGTGTTGTCGCTGCTGATCGAGTTGTCCGCGCGGGTCGATGCGGATCGCGGCGGACTCGACCAGCGGTGTGGCGTCGACCGACACGCCACCGCTGACCGCCGCGACGATGTGAACCTGATTGATCACGCGATGATTAATGACCGTGTCGACGTGTCGCGGCACGGGATACGCGGCCAGCTTCCAACGCTCGGCGTCGGCGAAGCCCAGGGCGTGCCACTCGACTCGATCGGCGAGTTGCTCGCGCGCCAGCAGAGCGGTGAGCAGGGCCAGATCGAACACGTTTTGCAGCTCGGCATACACAGGGTACTTGTTGGCCAGCGTCGCGAAGTGTTGTGTGAACGAGGCGGCGAACTGGCGGTTCAAGTCGTCGCTTCGACCGGTGTGGACGCGATCTCCTTGTTGCGTGAGCAGTTCATTTTCGCTGAGCACCTTGACGCCCGTGCCGCGAAATTCATACGCCTGACGTTGCGTGTCGGCCATGACCCCTTCGTAGTTGAGCGTGAACCACCAGCGGAGCACATCCATCGGCGGTGGCGAGGCCCCTTTGTCGACCTTGATCGAGTCGAGGTAGCTCGTCACCCCCAGCACGCTTGGCTCGAGACCCAAGCCGACGAGCTTCATGCGGTAGTCGGCCTCGACAATCACCTGCGCGATGCGGCTGCTCGCCTCGACACCGTACATCTCGATGTTCTGTT
>CAYLYE010000408.1:0-2768 GCA_964387325.1 uncultured Planctomycetaceae bacterium | reverse complement strand
CGAATTTCGTGAATGTGCGAAAATGCTGGGGCGGCTGCTCATCGATTTTCCCGACGATGGTCCTAGCCTAGTTCTGCTCTCCCGGGCGGTCAACGTCCTGATCGAAGAGCGGCATGACGTCTCGAACGAGTGGGAGTTGCCGGGCAAGTGATGCTGCGGCGCTGCTTGCTCGCCTCACGACCGCTTCTCGAATGTCGCTTTTTTGCAACGTCAGACAAAATTCGCCCCACTTCGAGCGAATTTTCGCGACTTATTGCACAAAATGGTATGATTACCTTCAGTTGGGATCGGAGGTCGTCTTTGGCCCGTTGAGCGGCGACGAACGGATCCCTTGCGGGCAGGGTTGTTCTCCCCGTTGTCATGTAGCAAGGAATCTGGCCCATGATTGGTCGTTGTCGCATCTTGGCATGGAGCTTGGCTTGGTTGAGTTTGGGTGTTAGCGCCTCGTGGACCACAGCCGAGGAACCGACGTTTCGCGATTTGGTTCGTAAGCATATTGCCACTCAAGCTGCCGGTGGCGAGCCGCAGAAGATACCGGGCCTTCCCGCGAGTTTTCAGAAGATCGTCGCCCTCGAGTACACCGTGCTCTTGCGTAAAGACGGTCAAGACGAGGCGGTCGACGCCAGCGAACATCCGTTTAATTTAGGCGATCAGATTCGCGTGCGGATCAAGCCACTCAATGGGCTGTACATTTATATCTTCCACGAAGGGGCCAGCGGCCATCGTACGTGTTTGTTGCCGATGGACAAAGAGATGCCGCCACTCGCGCGGCAAGATCAATCGCTCGATCTACCGTCCGATGGTAGTGTGTTCGAGTTCTCGCCCCCTGCCGGCGAGGAGAAACTGATTGTCGTTGCGGTCGAGGAACCGAGCGACGATCTGGCCGCCCTGTCGGACGTGGTGTTCAAGAAGCCCGATGAGCAACTCACCCCGGCGGAGAAGGCCTTGCAGGACAAGCTCAAGGCACAGAGCTCGAAAACGCTCAAGTCGATTCGCGAGCGTCAGGCGCAGGGGACCCGGTACCGCGGGCTGGTTACCGCCGAGGCGATGGCCAAAGTCAATCAAGCGGTCGAGCGGGATCACAGCGAGCGCGCCACGCTCGAAGAACCCCCCGGTACCAAGTATCGCAGCACGTTTAGCATGGCGGCCTCGACCAAAGGGGTCAAACCGGTCGAACTCTTTGTGACCATCCCGCTCAAGTCGGTGCCGACCAAGGCGAGTAACACGAAATGATCCGCGCTGCGCGCGAAGCAGTTTCAAGCCATGCATTGCGCCGTGATTGCCTGACACGGCACGTCAGTTACCTATTCGCGGTGATTGTATTACTGGCCCCCTCCGTCTCCTTCGCCCAGGAGGCGCCCGTGCCGCAGGACGATGTTCGTCCCTGGCTGTCGATCAACGTCAGTGGTCACACGGCGGCGGTCCGCGCCCTGGCTTTTACTCCGGACTCGAAGCGGCTTTGCTCCGCAGGGCTCGACAAGATCGTCCATGTCTGGAATACCTCCGCCATCGTCCGCGATCTGAAACGCTCGTGGCTGCTCGAGCGTTCGTTACGCTGGCAAGTGGGGCGCGGACTGCGAGGCAGTATTTTTGCGTTGGCAACGGCACCCAACGACGGCCTGCTGGCAATCGGCGGTTATGGAGCATTGGGAAGCCTCGGTGAAATCGTCCTCTTCGACCCTGTGCAAGGCACGCAGTCACGGGTGTTGCAAGCCCATCGACAGACCATTGCCGCCCTGGCATTTTCGGCCGATGGGCAATGGCTCGCCTCGCTCGACGTGGCCGGTCAGCTCATTTTCTGGAACCGCGGCGATTGGAAACCGATCGTCGTCTACGAACGGGACGAGCAGGTGTACGGCGCGGAGCAGGCCGCACTGATTCAGCGGCAGCCCAACTTTCGCCCGCTGGTGATGATCGGCAGCACGCACGTTGTCGTGAGCGTGTTTGTTGGGACGAACATGGCTGGTCGACCGATCTGGAAATTGCAACGCATTGGCTTGGCGAACCGGCAGGACTTGGTGACCTACTCGACCGTACATGTCGGCATGGTGAGTGCGCTCGCCTCGAGCCGAGACGGAGAGCAAATCGCCTCGGCTGATCTCGCCGGCAATCTGTACATCGGAAAACTTGGCGCCGAGCCGCACCACTGCTCACCCGGGGCGGTCGTGTTGTCGGCTTGCTTCGATCCGCGTGGCGAGACGCTCTACGCGGGGACGGCCCTCGTGCCACAGCAGAGTAAAGCTCAACTCCAAGCCTGGGATGTCGCCACGCAAACGATCAAGGCCCGTCGGTCTACGGTCGACAACATCAGTGCCTGCGCGGTGAGCCCCAACGGCAAGCTGCTCTCCTTCGCCGGAGGCGAGCACAACGCGCTGTATCTCGGTCCGACGGACGACCTGGGCGCGGCCGTCGCATTGCAAGGCGCTGGCCGCCGCGTGGTTAGTGTGGCGTTTGCGCGTCGCGAGCCGTTGTACCGCATTGCTCTGGGAATGAGCTACACGGCGGCCGGATTCAATAACTACGGACCGCTCGAACAGGCCTT
The DNA here is from genome assembly GCA_964387325.1 of uncultured Planctomycetaceae bacterium. Classification (GTDB taxonomy): domain Bacteria; phylum Planctomycetota; class Planctomycetia; order Pirellulales; family PNKZ01; genus CAZZBK01. The sequence goes on along the minus strand of CAYLYE010000408.1, from coordinate 226 downwards.
TGATCTTCAATCGCTAGATTTGATGCCCTCTCCGCTGCAGGCCAACGATTGGCTCACCGTCACCCCACAGCAGGGACGTTGGCGCGTGCAACGACTTGCCGACGGTGCATTGCAGCTGTTTCAAGACAACGCCGAGAAGGGGGTCGTGCGGTTCGATGCTCGTCGAGAAGGGGCGATTCGCTGCTATGCCTGGATCACCGATGACGCGGGGGAACCAACCGCGATC
>CAYLYE010000407.1:0-2778 GCA_964387325.1 uncultured Planctomycetaceae bacterium | reverse complement strand
GTGTGGTCCTTTCCGCACGTCGGGGATTCTCAATGGAGGCCGCAATGCGTAAGCCACTCTATATCGAGCTATGGCGCTTCATCAATCGGCGTCTTGAGGGAACAGGTCTTTCGGATCATGCCCGTGAGGACGTGACGAATGTGATTCTTAACGATGCTTATTTCGGCCGTGTGCGTGCTGAGTTCGAACGCTCATGCCAGGAAGAGCAGGGGCTCGAACAAGTCCCCAGCAGTGAAAGGCAGGCCGCGTAATGTTCAACGAACAGTTGTACGCCACGCTTCTGCGTCTCGGTACTGGCATATTTCGTCGTTGGCAACTGACAGACCCTGTCACTCAGTGCCACGCAACTGAGTACGTCATGCTTTGCAAGTTTCCTCGTGACACTGATGTGAGCGTTACTCGCTGTCACGACAGTTATCGCATTGTCGCACGTCGAATGTACGGCGGGCGGCATCATCTTCACCTCGACTTCACGGTGGTACCAGATGTGCAAGAGCAATCGAGCGGCTATCGACGTGCGGCAAGCCTTGTTGGCTTCAGGTTGCGACACAATGGTAAGCAAACGCAAGAGCCACGGAGGGGAACAGCGTCTGCCGCTGTTCGAGCAGCCGAAGGTTCCAGCCTGGAAAGCACGCTTAAAGCGGCGCAAGGCGGCACGTGCGGCAGGGCGGGCGGAGCCCGCCCCTTATTTTACACTCTCTAAAAACACTGTGGACGATGAATCGTACACGGTGATCGGAGAGAAATACCGGGTCCATGCGGTCGGCTGCAAAAGTCGGTTCTGTCCGGTCTGTTCCAAACGTCTTGGAGTCAAGCTGCGACAGCAGCTAATACCAGTTCTTCAAACCTTCCAAGGTCTGATGATGCTCACGCTCACGGTTGACCCCAAGTTGTTCGCATCGCCCGAGATTGCCTATCGGTACGTACGCGACAAGCGAGCGGTCGCAGAACTTGTCCGTGCGTTGTACAAAGCCGGGCATGTGAAGTCGCGGCGATATTTCTACGTCGTCGAGTGGCAGAAGAATACGCAAATGGCACATTTCCATTTGCTCGTTGAATCGAACCGCGTTCCGTTCGACGATCTTGCGGCCTTTTGGGGCCGTAACCGTCCTAAGTCCGCTCCTCCTCGGCAAGGCAGCGAACCGGAGTTTGGGCACGTTCGATTTAGCAAGGCCACATTCGCCTCGGCCGAACATGCGGCTAGCTACGCAACCAAGTATCTGACGAAGTTGCCAGAGCAGGGTTACCCGCAATGGGTCCTCGATTTCAAGGGCCAGATTCGCATGTTCGCCACGTCACGCGATTTCTTTCCACGAGGCAAGCGAGGCTCGGGAATCGAACGCGGTGGCCCAGGTGATGAAGGCGACACCCATAAAGCCGAATGCTTTTGCCGAGAATGTCGCGGCAAAGATCGTCGCGAATTGTCTACGCCCGGCGACCGGCTACGCCGGTGCGGTACTCGTGCCGTCCTCATCGTGCGGCAAGAACTGATGAATGAACAAGGCGAGGTGATAGAGTCCCCGCCGTTGTTCATTCGCTGCCTTGATGTTTCTTTTTCAGAAGCGCACGAGCTATGCGGTCAGCAAGGTGATGAACGTTCGTTTGATCTTGAGGAGTGGCAGTTGGGGGCGATAGGCCACGCCGAGTCCCCTGCCCTCTTCAAAGGAGGAGGATACGAAAATGGAGACATGGACTAGCCCAGCAGAATTTTTCATTTGGGGGATGACGTGCGGACTAACGCTCGCCGGGGTTCAGCATTTCCTCGGCATAGCGTTTAGTACGCGTATGTGGGATTGGGTTTTCTCTGACTAGGTGACATGAAGTCACCGGGGAAAGCCCGTTTTTGAGGGGGGATTTTGCAATGGATTGCTTCAAGAAGGCCTGCCGTCTGGCGTTTGCCGCTACTTTCGCTGTGCTTGGTTTCGCGACGGGGGCTTACGCCACCGATCCGTACACCTTGCCCACGATTGGCGTCGACATGCCCGGCGTCGTTACCGCCTTGGGCACGTATGTCGCCGCGATCGTTGTCGCGATCGTGGGCGTCTCGATGGCGTTCCAAGGCGTGCGAATCGGTATGCGCTGGATTCGCAGCCAGGTGAAGTAGTTCACATGGTCCCGGCCGGTGGGGGCGTCATGCCCTCACCGGTCTTTTTCAATCAAGGTGCCCTATGGAAACGATTTCCGCGATTGCATTCTCTGCCTGTGCAACATGGGGTTTGATCTGTGTCGCACGTCATGCAGCGATCATCGTTCGTAGCCTGCTGCCTCTCTTGCTTGTCACCATCATCTCAAGCACGTCTCAAGCCGCAGTAACATGGACACTCGGCACTAATGAGGTCAGCGACGGCAACGCCCTCACGAGGACTACGGGAGAAGGCTGGGACAATTCGAACTACACGGCCGAACAGTTCACAGCCGTCAGTGTCGAGTTCACGATGACGGCCGGTAGTGTGGTGGCTCTCGATGCAGACGGCACAGTCGATGACGGCGTGTTCTTCGACTATTCGATTCACTGGTCAACGTTCGGAAATCTTGTCATCTTCGAGTCCCCTGGCACCGTTGTGCAACTCGGTCAAGGGTCAGAGGGGGTTACCTATCGCTTAGAGTTCGACGGCTCGGAAATCAAATACTATGCCGGTGGGACTCTCATTCATACAACCACGGCCGCGAACGGTACGACATCATTGCGACTAGCTGCTGCACTCGGCACAGCACAATCAACGGTCCTCTTTTCCTCGGGCTCCGGATCTCTTGTTGGCGGAGCGTCGTGGTCTCTCG
>CAYLYE010000406.1:0-2779 GCA_964387325.1 uncultured Planctomycetaceae bacterium | reverse complement strand
TCTGGCAGTATCGCGACTACGTGATCCGCGCGCTCAACCGTGACAAGCCATATGACCAGTTCGTGCTCGAGCAGCTGGCTGGCGATGAGCTCGACGTTGTGACGTTGGAAACACTCGCGGCGACCGGCTTTCATGCCCTGGGCACTTGGCAGGACGAGGTCGACCCGTTGGAAGCGCCCCAATATCGGGCCGACGAACTGGACGATATGATCCGCACCACGACGCAGACTTTCTTGGGCGTCACGATCGGTTGTGCCCGATGTCATCAACACAAGTTCGACCCCATTACGATGGTCGACTATTACAGTCTGGCGGCCATTCTCGCACCGCTCAAACGCCCCAACGCAGGTCGAACCGATCGCGATTTGCCGGTCGGTTCACCCGAGCAACTCGCGGCCGACAAACATGCCGACGAGTCGATCGCCGCGCTGGAGAAACAAATCCAAGCGTTGCTCAAAGAGCAAAAAGAGAAACCGTCGGACGAGTTGACCGCCAAGCTCGACGAACTGCGCGCTCAACAGCAGCGAGTGCGTGACGAGCGACCAAAACTGCCGCGCGTTTACCGACTGTTCGAAGATTCATCCACCGCGCCGGTCACACATCTGCTCCGCTCGGGTCGTGCGAGCAACCCGGGCCCTGCGATGCAGCCGCGTGTCCCGGCGGTGTTGACGACCGCGCAGCCGGTGTTTCCCTCGGGCAGTCAGCAGAGCACGCTGCGCCGCCGTACCTTGGCCAAGTGGATTGCCAGCCGCGACAACCCGCTCACGGCGCGCGTGATAGTCAACCGGGTCTGGCAACATCATTTTGGCACGGGGATCGTCGCCACGTCGAGCGATTTCGGTCACATGGGCGCGCGCCCCTCGCATGCCGCGCTGCTCGACTGGCTCGCGCACTGGTTCATGCACGACGCGAATTGGTCGCTGAAAAAACTTCACCGACTGATCCTGACCAGCGAGACGTATCGACAAAGCTCGCAGTGGAATGAGTCGGCCGCCAAGGTCGACCCCGCGAACCAATGGCTATGGCGGTATCCGTACCGGCGGTTGGATGTCGAGTCCATTCGGGACGCGATGCTGGCGGTGTCTGGGTCGCTGAACCGGAAAGCCTTCGGGCCGGGCGTCTATCTGCCGCTGCCTGAGGCGGTGATCGAAGCTCATACCGACAAACACGCGGCGTGGACACCGTCGCCGAGTGAGGAAGTCGATCGCCGCACGATCTATGCGTTTGTCAAACGCACCTTGATGCCACCGATGCTGGAGACGTTCGACTTTTGCGACACGACGCAGAGCACCGAGCGCCGCGCGATCACTAGCGTCGCAACCCAATCGCTCACGTTGTTCAACGGCGAGTTCGTGAACCAGCAGGCGGAGCGCCTCGCTAAGCGACTGCAACGCGAGACGGGCGAAGATGCCGCGCGGCAGATCGAGCTGTTGTATCGATTGACCTTGGCGCGCGAACCGACATCGGCCGAGGCCACGACCCTGCGCACGTTCCTCAATCGCGAAGCGGACAGCTTGCGGCAGGAGCGGTCCTTGAGCGACGCCGAGGCTCGACAGCTAGCCTTGGTACAGTTGTGCCGCGCGGTGCTAAACCTCAACGAATTTGTGTATCCCCACTGACGACGGGACCCGAGCGATGTCATCCAGTTCGCAACGATTTCTGAGCAACCCGACGCCGTGTGGCCGCTCGCGGCGGCAATTCCTCTGGGAGCTGGGGGGTGGCTTCGCGTCTCTACCGCTGGTGGACCTGCTGGGCCGTGAAGGTTTTTTCACTCGCCAGGCACAAGCGGCCGAACCGGGCGCAACCTTGGCGCCGGCAACGCCTCATTTTCAAGCCAAGGCCAAGCACTGCATCTTTCTGTTCATGAACGGCGCTCCCAGCCACGTCGACACGTTCGACCCTAAGCCCACGCTCGACAAGCATCACGGACAGCCGTACCACGGCAAGATCAAAGTGGGCTCGAACAATCGCCCGGTGGGTTATTTGATGCGCAGTCCGTTTGCCTTCGCGCGGCATGGCCAGAGCGGGCTGGAGATCAGCGACCTGTTTCCGCACACGGCCCGACATGCGGACGAGCTGTGTGTGTTACGCGCGATGTACACCGATACCGCGGCGCACTCGTCGGGCTGTTTGCAGTTAAATACGGGTAGCCCGCTCACGGGTCGACCCAGCCTGGGTTCGTGGCTGAGCTACGGTCTCGGTTCGCTCAACGAGAACTTGCCCAACTATGTGGTCATGACCGATCCGCGTGGCGGCCCAATCGGCGGCGCTCCGAACTGGGGTGCGGGCTATATGCCGGCACGGTACCAGGGGACGCTGTTTCGCAGCGGTGAATCTCCGCTGTTGGATTTAGAGACCCCCGAGGGTGTCAGTCCGCGCACGCAGCGCCACACGCTCGATTTGCTTCAGACGCTCAACGAGCAGCACGCACAACAGCGGCCGCGCGACAGCGAATTGGCGGCGAGAATTAACGCTTACGAACTCGCGTACCGCATGCAGACCACGGCGGCCGAGATCGTCGATCTGGACCGAGAAGACGCGGCGACGCGCGAAATGTACGGCATGAACGACCAAGTGACGGCCGATTTTGGTCGCAAGTGCCTCACCGCCCGACGGCTCATCGAGCAAGGGGTCCGCTTCGTGCAGCTGTACTCCGGTGGCGGGCACATCGAGTCGACCTGGGACGGACACAGCGACTGCATCACGAATCATAAGACCCACGCGGCCGAGACTGATCGCCCCATCGCCGCGCTGATCGCCGATCTGAAACGGACCGGCC
>CAYLYE010000405.1:0-2835 GCA_964387325.1 uncultured Planctomycetaceae bacterium | reverse complement strand
AAGATGGCAAGGGTGTCGCGGCGCGCGAATTGTTCGCTTAGTTCAACCGTGTTGTGAGACAAGAATTTTGGGACTTTCCGCGCGAGTTCTCGCCACTCGGACAGTTGCTCTCCTCACTCCCGTGGAGTTTCACCCCGAACGTGTTTTTGGTGATTATTGAGGGATGACCTCAACCACTCTCACCCAGTGCGCTGGTCCACCGATCTTCCTGCCCTCGGCTTTGGTCCGTAGCCCATCTGGAACAGCGGGTTTAAGCGAACAGTTCAGGAAGTCGAAGAGCCGCGTTTCCTGGAAACTGATCATGCCTCGGTCGAACACGATTCCGCAGATTCCTCTGCGCAGCTTTCGGACTGAATCGACGGAAATTCGCTGCGGCGAGCGCCATGAGTACCGTCGCCGGTGCCGACTCGACTTTCCTAGCGCATCGGCACAACCATTATGGGTTCAGCTGCCTAAATCAATGGCCTCATCCAGGTCACAGTAACTGTGCCGATCCCATTAGGTTTCCGAGATCGATCGGAAGTGGCGAAGAGACCGTCACAACACCGCCGACTATTCTAAAAGCATCGTTTTCGTCAAGCATTATCCAATGCTGGCGACCATGGATCGACCCAGGAATGCCTTTGATTCTCGTGTAATTCGCGCTCCACTCGCCATACCCATTCTTGGCTGTAAACGGCGCTCAAAAAGTGCAGCGCTGTCGCTGGTGCGGTTCGACACCAACGATTACTCGGTTCTCGGCGATGAGCTGTCGATGCCAACGCAGAATCGTATCGGGTGTGACCAGCGTGCCGATTTCACCGAGATGCTTACGCCCCAGCGCTTTTCCCGGGACGGCCAAGCGGCGTCGTTGGTCGTCCGTGAGCCGCAGCCGTTTCTTGCCGTGCAGTTCTTTGAGGACTCGATTATGTGTCCGGAGGTATTCGATGAGCTGTTGCTGCTGCTCGGTCATCCAACCGGCCAGAATCGTGACGAGCAACTGCCAAGGTTGGAACAGGCGGCTCATGCCGGAACCTCTACGCAAAGGTCATGATCAGACTCCCGTGCCGGAACGTCCTGCTGAATAGGCCGCAATTACGCGTGGCGGTCCGTATCTAAGTGCCACTCTAGTTGGTCTTTACACGACGGCCGAGTATTTCGGCCATAAGCGATAATTCATTTCATTCATGTGGATTGAAGTAGACAACTACCCATAAGCATGTCAGAATGCATTTCCCGCCACGAGATACCTGCCTTGGCTTGGCATTCGAGTCCGAATGCTGGAGAACGACCATGCGTTCAAGTCCCACAGTCCTTGGTCAGAAGACATTTACCAGACGCGGCTTTCTTGAAGCTGGATCGCTGCTGACAGGCGCCTTGGGAACCTGTGATATTTTACGTAGCCGTGCACTTGCGGGCCCTAGCAGTGCCTCAAGTGACGATACGGCCGTGATTTTGATTTGGTTGCTGGGCGGTCCCAGTCATATGGAGACCTACGATCTGAAGCCCGATGCTCCGGCCGAGTACCGTGGCGAATTGAGGCCAATTAAGACCAATGCCTCAGGTATCGAAATCTGCGAACTGTTACCACATCATGCGCGCGTGGCTGACAAGTTCAGCATCATTCGCTCGATTACTCACGAAGACTCACAACATGCACAGGGCTCGGTACGATTTCTCAGCGGCCGACATACGCCAAGCGTTGATCCTATCTCGCAGTATCCCACGTTGGGACCGATCATTGCCAAGATGCGTGAGCATAGGAACGTCGGTGTGCCCAATCAAGTGGCCAGTTCGATTCGAGCTTATGGCGATGGCAGCGGTTACCTCGGTGAGTCGGCCTTGCCGTTTGTTGTGGGCGGCAATCCCGGTGCGCCTAGTTTCTCAGTCCCTAACTTGTCGTTAGAGGGATCACTGAAATCGCGGCTCGACGATCGAGTCACACTGCTCAAAGCGTTCGATCAATTCCGTCGTGATGCCGATTTGTCGGCATCGATGCAGTCGATGGATACGTTCAATCAACGTGCGCTCAGTTTGCTCACCAGCGAAAAAGCCCGACAAGCGTTCGATCTGAAACTCGAAAGCGATGAAACACGCGACCGCTACGGTCGGCACGAATGGGGGCAACGTGCATTGTTGGCGCGCCGTTTGGTCGAAGCCGGCTGCAGCTTCGTCCGGATGGATATGAATAGCCCCAACATCCCGGGCACCGACGCCAAACGCATTCACGACAACTGGGATATCCACGCGATCAATGGCGACCTGTACTACGATCTCGGCGTGCGACTACCTCCGTTCGATCGCGCTGTCGCCGCGTTGATCGAGGATCTTTACTCGCTCGGCCTCGATCGTAAGGTGATGTTGATTGTCGCTGGCGAATTTGGCCGCACCCCGCGCATCACCGTACAAAAGGGAACTCGATCGGGAGCCATGCAACCGGGTCGCGATCATTGGCCCGGCGCGATGTCGGTGCTCGTCTCGGGTGGCGGCGCTCGCATGGGACAAATCATCGGCTCGACTACGGAAAAGGGAGAATATCCCAAAGACAATCGACTCGATCCAAATGATTTGTTGGCCACGGCATATCGATTCTTGGGTATCGACCAAAACCACGCGTTCATTGATCGCAGTGGCCGCCCAATGCCCATCCTGCCGTTTGGAAAGCCGATTGCCGAATTGACTTAATTGTCAGCAGCACATCACGCTACGACTGATTACAATAGCTAGCGTCGCGCTGCCAGAACCTATGATCCAACTGCAGCCTCTCGTCCCCACCTAATTGCCATCTTCGTCGATCACTGTCATGACATTGTCGCTGCGAATCATTCGCACTGTGTGTGTTGTGTTCGTAGCGGC
>CAYLYE010000404.1:0-2881 GCA_964387325.1 uncultured Planctomycetaceae bacterium | reverse complement strand
ACGCTGATCGGACTCGAGTTCGATGGGCGGAGCGTGCTGGGCGTGATTCGCATTCCGGCACTTGACGAATGCGTCTACGCTGCCCAGGGGCACGGCGCTTGGTATCGTCGCGGCCAACAACCGCCGCAACGCGCTACGGTCTCGAAAAAAGAGACCTTGGCCAACAGCGTCTTGTGTACCTCGGAAGTGAAAACGTTTCACAAGACGCAACGGGCCGAGGCCTTCGAGCAATTGCAGGCCGCCGCTTGGCTCACCCGCACCTGGGGCGACGGCTACGGCTATCTGATGGTCGCCACCGGTCGCGCCGAAGTGATGGTCGATCCCAAGATGAGCATCTGGGACTGCGCCGCGTTGCAGCCCGTGATCGAAGAGGCCGGCGGCACCTTCACCGACTGGCAAGGCAATCCCACGATCCACGCTGGCGAGGCCGTCGCGACCAACGGCCACGTGCTGCACGAGGCGCTCGCCATCACGCGCGCGTTTCCAGCCGCGAGCTAGGGTGTTTTTTAGATTCTACGAGCGTGAGTTCGGGGTGCCATGCCCACGCGAAGCGTGGCCATGCGCGCTCCATGCCCACGCCGAGCCGTGGGCATGGCACCCGCTCATGAAAGCACCCGCTCATGAAAAACATCCCGATACCTTCGCTACAATCGCTACGCGCCGCATGATTGCCGTGCGCGCCGCTCGATCCTCTCGCGTCCGCCGACCTGTCGTAGCTCTGTGAGCTACGCTTGCCAAGAGCGGCGTCCTGACCGTCGTTCTCGCCGACGACTCTGAATTCTTGATGCGAGGTCGACTGTGCTGTTCTTCTCTTCGAACAACAAGCAACGCAACGTCCAGAAACAACTCGTTCGCATCATCAACGGCCTCTGCTCGCCGCTGAGTATGTTTCAGGACGGGCCGCGCATCGAAGGACGCGTGAACATCACGATGGCGGTGCAATTTGTGCCGTGGAACTTGCGCCGCCCGTCGGTCGAGTTGGCCGTGGCGGTCACGACGCGCGAGCTGTCGAGTTCCGGTCTTTCGATCGTCGTACACGAGCCGATCAAGTGCGCCAAATGCGCCGTCGGTTGGCGCCATGACGGAGAGTTGGTCTTCGCTCGCGGCGAGTGTGTGCATCAAGATCCGATTGGAGCCGGCTTCTGGAACGTGGGCGTGCAGTTCCAGGAAATTCTCTCGGCCGACGACTATCCCGAGCTGTTCGAGCTGACGATCTAGCTGCGGTTCGCGACGCGCGTTGCCGAGGCGTGTGTGCCGCAGGGCCAATTCACGTCTCGAAAGCGGCTTGAGGTTGAAAAAGCTCGCTGAGGCGAGTTGCGCAAGGGCCGCGTGGGATGATTTTTATTGGCGTGGCAGGCAAACTCGACGCGATTTCCCAGGGCGGGCTGAGTTCCGGAGTGTGTGCGTATGTTGTTGTATGGCAGGAGTTTGCGAATCGATGGCCGAGATGTCGGCGAGCGTGCGAGGCAGGAAAGGCGATTGTTTGAGAAAAATTTCTTTCGCACTGGTTGACAGTCCTTGGATAGCCGATAGGATTACTCGTCTCGCGTGTGGAACTGACAGCGAAAGCTGATGGTGCCAACCGCGAGTTGCTCTTTAACGAGAGCAAAAAGTTCTTTGACAATTTGATGGTTGATCCCAAGTTAATTTTTTTGCCAGCACAAGATTGTGACCAGGCAGCGTTGAAAGACGTTGCCTAATGTAAAGTAAAGACAAATCTGGCAATTGGCTTGTTCATAGCGGGATCATGCAACACGGTCGCGGCTTCGGCCTCGATACGCTGTGTGAGACCGTTCAAGCATAAAACCAATTGAAGGGTTTGATCCTGGCTCAGAATGAACGTTGGCGGCGTGGATTAGGCATGCAAGTCGAGCGGGTGTAGCAATACACCAGCGGCGTAAGGGACAGGAACACGTAGACTACCTACCCTCGGGTTCTGAATAGCTGCGGGAAACTGCAGGTAATGCGGAATAATGTCTCCGGACCAAAGGTGTGATTCCACCGGAGGATGGGTCTGCGTCCTATTAGCTAGTTGGTGAGGTAATGGCTCACCAAGGCAATGATGGGTAGCAGGTGTGAGAGCACGACCTGCGTCACTGGGACTGAGAACTGCCCAGACACCTACGGGTGGCTGCAGTCGAGAATCTTCGGCAATGGGCGCAAGCCTGACCGAGCGACGCCGCGTGCGGGATGAAGGCTTTCGGGTTGTAAACCGCTGTCAGTGGGAAGGAAATACCGGTGAGTTATCTCATCGGCTTGACTGACCCGCAGAGGAAGTGTGGGCTAAGTTCGTGCCAGCAGCCGCGGTAAGACGAACCACACAAACGTTATTCGGAATCACTGGGCTTACAGGGTGCGTAGGCTGTGCAGCAAGTGGGGTGTGAAATCCTACGGCTTAACCGTAGAACTGCGCTCCAAACTGCTGTGCTTGAGGGAGATAGAGGTGAGCGGAACTTACGGTGGAGCGGTGAAATGCGTTGATATCGTAAGGAACACCGGTGGCGAAAGCGGCTCACTGGATCTCTTCTGACGCTGAGGCACGAAAGCTAGGGGAGCGAACGGGATTAGATACCCCGGTAGTCCTAGCCGTAAACGATGAGCACTGGATTGAAGAGCCCTCCATAGCTTTTCAGTCGCAGAGAAATTGTTAAGTGCTCCGCCTGGGGAGTATGGTCGCAAGGCTGAAACTCAAAGGAATTGACGGGGGCTCACACAAGCGGTGGAGGATGTGGCTTAATTCGAGGCTACGCGAAGAACCTTATCCTAGTCTTGACATGCACGGATTAACTCCCTGAAAGGGGAGCCAGGCCTTCGGGTACAACGTGCACAGGTGCTGCATGGCTGTCGTCAGCTCGTGTCGTGAGATGTCGGGTTAAGTCCC
>CAYLYE010000403.1:0-2919 GCA_964387325.1 uncultured Planctomycetaceae bacterium | reverse complement strand
CCTGAGTTTACTTGCTGGACCCGGCTTTGTGAATCAGGCACAGGGTTTCGACTTCGTCAACGTCTACTCGACACTCGGCAACGACGCCGCGTACTTCGACGACACAGCCTCCGGTGATTTCTTGAACGTAACCGGCAACACCGCATTCCTGCAATATCCCGTCGGCGGTGCAACCCAAACACAACACATCCAAGTCGTCGGCTTTGCTCGCCTAACCGCCAAGCACACCGCAGGCACCGACCGCATCCAACGCCAATCGATCGATTATGTACTGAGCCTCGTCGGACTCTGGCAACCCCAGGTGTAGACTATCGCTGCTGCGCTTCGCTGGCGATCGATTGAGCGCGGGCGAAGTCGGCCTCGGCCCGCTCGGCGTTGTTCTTCCGCACATACGAGACGCCGCGATTGTAATATGCTTCGGCGTCGTTCGGTCGCAGCTTGATGGCCATCGTAAAGTCGGCGATTGCCCGATCAGCATAGCTCGCGTCAAGATGCGGGTAGCGGCCATAGATCGTGCCGCGATTGATGTACGCATCGGCATAATCGGGCTTTAATTTGATGGCCTCGGAGTAGTCGGCCAGCGCCTGATTGTATTCGCCGATCTCGGCCTGCACCGCTGCGCGATTGTAATACGCCAGCGGATAATCGCGTTTCAGACGAATGGCTTCGCTGAAGTCGGCGATGGCCGCAGCATGTTCGCGGTGGTCGGCATGAATACTCCCTCGATTGTAATATGCCTTGGCGTAGTCGCTCTTGGCGGCAATGGCTGCATCGAAGTCGGCGAGCGCCTGCGCAATGTTGCCTTGCTCGGCATACAGGCTGCCGCGATTATTGTACGCTTCGGCACAGTTGGGATTGATTTGAAGCGCCTCATTGTAACAGCGAATGGCCTCGGCCGAGTCTTTTTTCTTCGCCGCTTCGAGTCCCTGCTTCAAGGCCGTCTGCTCGGCGCTCAGTCCGCAGCCCAGCACGACGACCGACAGCAGCAGCACAACAATCGCCGAGCACCCTTTTTTGACCAACGTGCGCATCGCGTTCGACTCCATTCTCACTGTCAGCGACCTAGCGTCGGGCGAGTCCATCCGCCCAATGCCCTCGATTGTCTCAGCGCGCGATAAAAACCGTCAATCGCAGTTCTCTATCGGCCCCTGAATGTCCGTACGACATGATAGGGGACCCCGGCCCCCAGACCGGGCGATAGCAGGCTCGTCCGCTCGGCAAACACCTCGAAGTAGTACTGAAAATCGTATCGCGACTCGATCACCTTTGAATCGAGTACAATGGCGTAGCTTTGGACATCGTCTTTCGTGAGTGTCGCCTGCTGCCAATCGCGGGTCTGATCGACACTGCGGTAATGCACAACGACCCGTTCAACCTTCGTCGCGTCGGATCCGGTTAAGATCAGCTTTAACTTCAATGGCTTGGCACCGTCGGCAGAGCCTTGGGGCCGATGTTGCACCTTAAGATTTAATGGCAGCTGCACTTCCGCGGGCAGGCGTTGAATGACCGACGTCTTGGTCGGATGTTTCGTAATCAACGACTCGAGCCACGCCGTATCCGCTTCCAATTCAGAGAGCCGATCGCGCCAATGGCCACTGTGATGATTGCCGTGTCGAGTGCGCACACCACCGGGCGTCAGACCGAATACGAGCTGGTCGTGATAGATGCCATCGGTGAGTTTCACGATCGCTCGCCAATGATCGACCGCCGCGCGTTGATGACCGAGCGCCCTCGGCAGCCGTGCCGCGTCGCCGGTCACTTCGAAGAACGAAACCTCCGTCGCGCCGCGAGTCTTCGCCGCATGATAGCGTGCCAGACAAGCCAACACGGAGAGATCGACCTTCGTTGTGAGAAGTTCGGGCAGATCACCAAACGGAACTCGATCCGTCGCCAACGTGTCAGCGAGTCGATCGAGTTGCTCGGCAAGTTGCAGCGGCGTGAGCTTGCCGTGCGTTTTTCCCTGCACCACATCGTCGACATAGCCGTTGAGTTTCTCGGTCCACGGATCCCAACGCCATTTGTCCGTCGACTTGAAACTGCGAATCGGATAGATCTGGGCCGTGTCGTGCGGAGGGATGTGCTGGTAGTCGACCAACCGGCCGCCGGTGTCCATCTCGGGCCACCAAGCCCATTCGCTAGCCGAGGGCAACCGTGTGCTGGTGATCCATGGGAGTACCTGACTAGCCGTCTCATAGGCTTGTTCGATGCCCTTGGCGCTATCACCGAACCGCACGCGAAACTCTCGCTGCCAGACCTCGTTTGATGTTTGCGACGAGTAACCCAACCGGCCGAACAGCAAATAAAAGCACCAATACCGCTCGTACTCCCATTTGCCGACGCGATATGCCGGGTTCTTGATCACTGACCATTCGCCCGGCGCATTGCCGTAACCTTTATTCGTGAGTGGAGCAAACACCTCGAACCCGTCACCGTCGCCGAAATGGCATTGCTCGACATACTGCTTCACATAGCTAGGCGAGCCCCAGAGCAGCACGCGCGACGACCCCACCGTCCACAACTGCCACAGCACGCGATACGACCGCGGATGCTCGAGCAAATTGCCATAACTGTAACGATCCTTGCGCCACAGGGGGTCCACCAGCGTCGGATGATACGGCAAGCCAAAATGCTCGGCCGAGAATTTCGTGCTCACGCTCACGTCGAGTTTCAACTCGTTGGCCACCGCCAGCGTAGTCGACTGCAAGCCTTTGAACCGCAGGTCGAGTTGCATCGGCCGACCACAACGGGCGATTTCCTCAAAGATCGGCCGGTAGAACGCAGTCTGTTCCTCGGGATGCACCCCCGCCTCGTCGTTCATTCGCAACTGAATACCACGAATGTCGGGACACGCGGCCAGAATTTTTTTCATCCCCAAGGCACAATACTCGGCCGACGCGAGCCCTTGCGGCAATCCCTCCA
>CAYLYE010000402.1:0-2953 GCA_964387325.1 uncultured Planctomycetaceae bacterium | reverse complement strand
ACGCCGTTGCGAATCGAAGAAACCTTGGCCCAGCAAATGCCCAAGGCCTACGACGAACTGAACAAGATCGGCATCATCCTGGAGAATCACTACAAAGACGTCCAGGACATCGAATTCACGGTCGAGCGCGGCAAGGTGTACATGCTGCAAACCCGTAACGCCAAGCGAACCGGTTTCGCCGCCGTGCGGATTGCCGTCGATCTGGTCGACGAAGGGAAGATCACGCCGCAGGAAGCGCTATCGGCCAAGCGGATTCCGGCCGACGACCTGAACCAACTGTTGCAGCCGGTCTTCGACCAGGCGGGGAAAAAGGCCGCGAAAGACTCACTGCTCACTAAGGGCATCAATGCCGGCCCCGGCGCGGCCACCGGCCAGATCGTCTTCCACGCCGACGAGGCCGAGGCGAAGTATCTGAAGAACCCCAGCGTTGAGTTGATTCTCGTCCGACGCGAAACGACGCCCGAAGATTTGCGCGGCATGAAGGCCGCCAAGGGCATTCTCACGGCGTTCGGCGGAGCCAGTTCGCACGCCGCCCTTGTCAGCCGCCAAATGGGCAAAGTCTGCGTCGTCGGTGCTCAGGAACTGAACATCAACTACGAACGATCCACGCTCACCGTCAAAGGTAAGGTACTCAAAGAAGGCGATTACATCAGCATCGACGGCTTCACCGGCGAAGTCTTCGCCGGCAAGGTCGACACGAAGCCCAGCGAAGTGATTCAGGTGCTGATCGGCAAGACGCTGAAGCCCGAGGAATCGCAAATCTACCAACGCTACGCCAAGCTGATGGCCTGGGTCGATCAGAACCGCAAGCTCAAGGTCCGCACTAACGCCGACGAGCCGAAGCAGGCTATCGAGGCCGTGGCCTTCGGGGCCGAGGGCATCGGCCTCTGCCGCACCGAGCATATGTTCTTCGATCATGTCGACGAGTTCCGTGAAATGATTCTCGCGGCCGACCTGCCTGCGCGAGAAAAAGCGTTGGCCAAGCTGCTGCCGTTCCAGCGGAACGACTTCGCCGGCTTGTTCAAGGCCATGCAGGGCAGACCGGTGACGATACGCCTGCTCGATCCGCCGTTGCACGAGTTCCTGCCGCATGACCACGCCTCGCAATCGGCCTTGGCCAACAAGATCGGCCTGCCGGTCGATTACATCTCGCGCCGCGTGCACGAGTTGCACGAAGCTAACCCGATGCTTGGTCATCGTGGTTGCCGTTTGGGCATCGTCTATCCCGAGATCACGGCCATGCAGGCCCGCGCGATCATCGAGGCCGCCTGCGACGTCAAGCAGAGCGGCGTCGACGTGAAGCCCGAGATCATGATCCCGCTGGTCGGCTTCATCACCGAGTTCAAGAATCAAGAGAAGGTCATCCGCGAGACGGCCGAGAAGGTCTTCGCCGAAAAGGGCGTGAAGGTCGACTACATGGTCGGCACGATGATCGAAGTGCCCCGAGCCTGCGCCACGGCCGATCAGATCGCCGAGGGGGCCGAGTTCTTCAGCTTCGGCACGAACGACCTGACGCAGACAACCTTGGGCATCAGCCGCGACGACTACGGCGGGTTCATCAACTACTACAAGGAAAACGATATCGTTCCGAACGATCCGTTCCAAACGATTGACCAGAACGGCGTCGGCAGCCTGATGAAGATGGGCGTCGAAAAGGGCCGCGGCAAGCGCAAAGACTTGAAGATCGGCATCTGCGGCGAACACGGTGGCGACCCCGCCAGCGTGGTCTTCTGCCACGGGGCTGGTCTCGACTACGTGAGCTGCTCGCCATACCGGGTGCCGATCGCTCGCCTAGCTGCCGCTCAGGCCGCTGTTGCCGAACGCTTGAAGAAGTAAGCGGCACAACACGTCGTGTTACGATCCATCGAACGGCCGTGGGATAAACTCCTGCGGCCGTTCGCATTTTCGCGCAGCTCAAGTCAGCGGCACACGCAGGCCATCGTGGGCGAGCTGAATATCGCTCGGTAGCTTGGCGTTCGTTTCGGCATGATCCAGATCGTGCCCCATGTGCGTGAAGAGCGTGCGTCGGGCACCGATACGCCGCGCCGCCTCGACCGCCTGATCCAGATTGAAATGCGTTGGATGGGCGCGCCAGCGTAGTGCGCCGAGCACCAGCACGTCGAGTCCCTCGAGCCGTGACCAGCTCTCGTCCGGAATCGCGCTCACGTCGGTACAGTACGCCACATTGCCGACGCGAAAGCCTAACACCTCAAAGTTGCCGTGCAACAATCGTACCGGCGTGACGAGCGCACCGAGCACGCTGAACGGGTCCATACCAATGCGATGCAACGTGACTTGAGGTCGTGCGCCGCTGTGGGTCGACTTGGGAGCCGGATCGAATACATAGTCATACGTCTTGAGAATGCGCTGCTCGACCACCGCTTCGCAGTACACCGGCACCGGCTTGCCGAGTGTGAACGGAAACAACCGCAGATCGTCGAGCCCCATGATGTGGTCGGCATGTTCGTGGGTATAGGCCACGGCATGAACCAAGTCGATCCGTTCGCGTAAGAGTTGCGTTCGCAAATCGGGGGGCGTGTCGATGAGCAACACGCCCTCGGGCAGCCCGAACGCGACACTGCATCGCAGCCGGTTATTGCGCGGATCAGAACTGCTGCAGACCACACAATGACAGCCAATCAGGGGGACGCCAGCCGAAGTGCCGGTTCCGAGAAATACTAATTGTCCCCGCAGTTGATCCATGCGGCGCAGATTCGCACATTGATCGCCAAAAGGCAAGCGGTCGAGGTCCATAACGCGATTGCTAGCAGACGCAGCGGGGGCCTCGCACACTGCAATTGACCCTCTTCACCAAACGCTATAAACTTCTTCACTGGAAAATGTTGCGCACGCGGTACGCATGCACGCCGTGGCCATTGATGCTCTTGAGGCGACCTCCGTTAGGCTGGCCGCCGTTGTTCGTTTCACCCCCGGGTCGGATCTCCCCCATGCA
>CAYLYE010000401.1:0-2962 GCA_964387325.1 uncultured Planctomycetaceae bacterium | reverse complement strand
CGTAATAGACCAAGTCTCCTGTCAGCGACACAAACCGCGGCCGTAGCGCGAGCATCGCAGGGTAAATCGGGTGCCCGTCGACATGATCCCGATCTTGATACCCCTGGCAGGTCATGACGCAAAACCGCAGAGCACTCGGTTCGGACACGGGAGGAGCCGTATGAAACGCGCCGCGGAACTCGCTTCGCACCTGGGGGTCGTCGAGCGTCGCGGCCTGACTGACATAGTAATACGTGCTCGCTGGCCGCAACTCGCGAAGCGCGAATTGATGAATAAAGTCCGTTCGCTCGCCGACCTCGACCCAGGCAGTTTCGCGCGCGTCGCTCAAATCTTCGTTGACGCTGTAACGCAGCCGCACGCGCCCGGCCATGCCCGGACAAGCGCCTTCGATCTGATCGACACTCACGTCGGGAGGGGATTTCTCCTTCTTGGCGACTCCCTTTTCGTTCGAGAAGGTCACGCCCGAGTTATTACGCAGCGGATGCTTGGTCAGTCGAGTCCAAACGATCGCCGAGGTGTCGCTGGCCTCGCCGACGCGCGTGCCCATCGCCTGATGCGGTCCCGCGGGCGGCTGGGCTGCCGCGTCGGTCACGGCAGCCGTCGCCAGTGCGACAACTCCGGTGCGTTGCATGAACCGTCGACGATCAACGATGTTCGCACTCATGTTTCATCCCCCTTGAGCACAACGTTGGACAAAGAATACTCGCGATGGCTATCGCAGTATAACCGAGGCGAGTCCGAATTGCTCGCAAGACACTCAAGCTGCCTGGGCCTGGGCGATCAATTGCCGACAGCGCTCGCGGACCGCGACGGGGTCAAGCCGATGGGCCTGTTCGCCCGGGTGAAAATGAAACCATTTCGCGACCAGCACCACGAACGGCAACGTTTCTCGGTCGATCACGTGGCGTGTGTCGTTCTCGACGCCGAGCCACTTGTCGACCAGAGCCAAGGCACGCTGCGCTTGCTCGACGCTCTGCGGCTCGCGGATCGCGGCAACCGGCAAGCCCCGTCGGATGTAATACCAAGTACGACGACCACTTTGCGCCGGAGGACAGTAGACGAACGCCCACGACTGCACGCTGGCCATGTGGGCCACCTGCTGCTGGACCATCCGCAGATCGCGAAGCGTATCGCGCATGAGAGAGGCCCGCTCGAAGTGCCGCTGCTCGGACGAGCGTTGCATTTCGGCAGCGAGCCGATCGAGCTGTGAGTGGTCGCGACTTTCGATCATACCGATCGCGGCGTCGACCGCAGCTTGATACTGCACGCGATCACAGCGCGCCGCGCAGGGCCCCAAGCACAGCCCGAGATCATGTCGCGGACAGAGCGCGTCACTCACTTCGCCACGCTTGAGCGCTTCATGGGCATAATGCATCGGGGTATCGTCGCGGCAGTCACGCAAGCCAAACACCGTGTTGAGCCGTTCGACGGCGCGACGCATGCGACGCCCAATGAGCAACGGGCCGTAGACAGCCTGTGCCGCGAGAGTAACCGTCGGCGTCAGATACGCGCGCGGGGCAGAGTCTCGACCGATGCACAAAAATCCACGCCGCAACCGACCGGGCTGCCCCTCGACATTGCAGCGGGGACGAAAACGACGGATCAGTTCGAGTTCGCGCACCAAGGCCGCAAATTCGTGCGACACACGCTCCCAAACCAATCGCACGGCCCGACCGCCGATGCGAACACTCTTTTGCTCGTCAACTCCGGCGGCAAAATAACTCAACAGCCGATCGCGTAGTGACTTCGCCTTGCCCACGTAGATCAATTCACCCGCCGAGTCGATCCATCCGTACACGCCGCTCGTGGCAGGACATTGTTGCCGCACAGCTCGTCGCATCGCGCGGCGGTCGCCGATCACGTCGAGCGATTTGATCCGCGAGCGGCAGGTGCCGATCCGCAACGATCGTCCGAAGCGATCAAAGCTGGGCTCGTCGGTCGTGTTCCGCACGACATTCCCCCTCCGTGGCAACAAGGTGTGCGCGCACGTGCGACACACATCGTGACATTGTACCCGAGTCCACTCTATTTCCAACTGCCGTTGAAGTAGAGCGCGTAGCCAGACTGGATGGTTCCCACCTTCTTGGTGTTCACGCCACCCGCCGTTCCGTAGACCGTCACACTATCGAAGTTCGACAGCTGAATCCGTGCGCCGCTGGCATAGATCATGCTGCCACTGGTCGCTGCGTACTGAAAGGTGTCGTTTCCGCTGCTGTCAAAGAGGGTCGCGAGATCGTTTCCCAAGGTGCTGCTCAAGTTGGCGAAGACCTGGTCGAAGGCTTGCAATTCGATCCGCGTGGACTTGCCTGAGGCATTGAAGGAGTTGAACGTGACGGCGGTTGCGGAGCCTGTCAGCGAGTCGCCGTATTTCGAGCCATCCAGGCTGGCCGTGTCATTCGTGCCGCCGGCGGTCGCGTAGGCGTACACCTGCACAAAGCCGATCGCGCTATTGGCATAACCACTCCCCGAGAGCGAACTCTGTAATGCGTTGCCGTTGAACACGTCGTTGCCGGAGGAATCGTACAGCAAGGCTTGGTCTCCGCCGCCGCTCGAGTAGCCGTAGGTCTGCTTGAAGCCGATCGATTGATTGAAGAAGTTCGTGCCACTCAGGATGCTGTAGCCGCTGAGGCCATAGAACAAGTCGTTGCCCGCCGAGTCGTACAGGAGTGCCGTATCGGTGCCCCCATTCAAGCTGTAAGCGTAATTGTAGCGGAAGCCGATCGACTGGTTGGTGTAGCCGGTGTGCGACATGATGCTATAGGTGCTCAGGCCGTAGTAAATATCGTTGCCAACCGAGTCGTAGAAACTGGCGGTGTCGGTCCCCGCGCTACTAAAGGCGTAATTAGCATTGAAGCCAATCGTTTGGACCATGCTGCTCGGATACGACATGATGCTATAAGTGCTGAGACCGTAGTAAGTGTCGTTGCCGGACGAGTCGTAGAACTGCGCGGTGTCGGTGCCC
>CAYLYE010000400.1:0-2976 GCA_964387325.1 uncultured Planctomycetaceae bacterium | reverse complement strand
GTCAGGGTCGCCGCCGGTCGAGCCCCAGAAACGGGACGAACTCTTCCGCGAAGTCTATGTGCGACTCGAGCAGCTCGCGCGCGGCATGTTGCGAAAGTTTCCCAAGGTGCATCGCTGGGAAGACACCTCGGACGTGCTGCACAACTCGCTGATGCGACTGCTGCGCGCCATGGATGTGGTGCAGCCGCAGTCGCAGCGTCACTTTTGGGCCTTGGCCGCCGAACAGATGCGCCGCGAGCTGATCGATCTGGCGCGGCACTATCAGGGACCTCTCGGCCTCGGCGCGAATCATCTCTCGGCAGCCGGCGAGTCGGGCACGAACGACCCTGCGCAGAACCCGGCCGACGACCACGACGGCGACCCGCGCGAGTTGGAGACTTGGTGTTCGTTTCACGAGGCGGTGGCTCAACTGCCGGACGACGAGCGTGAAGTGGTGGGGCTGTTGTTCTATCACGGTCGCACCCAGGCCGAGGTCGCCGAGTTGTTCGGCGTCGACGTGCGTACGGTGCGACGCTGGTGGCAACGGGCCACGTTGCGACTGCACGAGCAACTGCGTGGCGATTTGCCGCCGCTGTAATCTCAATTGTCCAGGGCAAGCCGATCATGGATCAAGACGAACGACTCGACGAGTTGCTGTTGCAATGGCAAGAACTCGAGGCGGCCGGCAAAGGGGTGAGCGTCGAGGCCTTGTGCCGCGAGTGTCCTGAGCTGGCCGAGCCGTTGCAGCGAAAGATCGACGTGCTGCGGCAGTTCAATCAGTTTTTGCATCGTGCCACGACGGCCGAGCCGAACGTGACGCTTGAACGGCGAGGCGAACCGCGTCGTGCGCCGCCACCGAAAATCCCCGGCTTCGAGATTGTCGGGCAGTTGGGCTATGGCGGCATGGGGGTCGTCTATCTGGCCAGCCAGACCGCCCTGCGGCGGAACGTGGCGATCAAAGTGATCGAGTTGGCGCGCAAGACCACGAGCGAATCGCGGCAACGGTTCCGCGCCGAGGCCGAGACCGTCGCACGACTCCAGCATCCGAACATTCGCCAGTTGTACGAAGTCGGCGAGCACGACGGGCGACCGTATCTGGTGATGGAATACATCGAGGGCGATACGCTGGCGCAGCGGATTCAAGGGCAACCGTGGCCCGCGCGACCGGCGGCCGAATTGATCCTGACCCTCGCGCAGGCGATGGAATACGCCCACTCGCAAGGAGTCATTCATCGCGACCTCAAGCCGGGCAACATCATGTTGTCCCGTTTGATCGATCACCGTGACGACAATGGCAGCTCGTTTCGGCTCATTACGGCCGAGGCTTCGACGCGCCCCTGGAGCGGCTTGGCGCGGATCACCGACTTTGGTGTCGCCAAAGACCTGGGAGACGACGCGCAGGTGACAAGCCCCGACGAGCTGCTGGGAACCCCGAGCTACATGGCTCCCGAGCAGACTGGTCGTTTTCCCAGGCCCATCTCACCGGCGACCGACGTATACGGACTGGGTGCCGTGCTGTACGAGTTACTCACCGGCCGACCGCCGTTCAACACCGGTTCGGCGGTCGATACGATATTGCAAGTCGTGAGTGACGAACCGGTCCGCCCACGCCAACTGCGCCCCAACGTGCCGTTGGATTTAGAGACGATCGCGCTCAAGTGCCTGGCCAAGGAACCGGCTCGGCGGTACGCATCGGCCGCGGCGTTGGGAGACGATCTGCGGCGGTTCCTGATGGGAGAACCGATTCAGGCTCGACGGCCGTCATGGGGCGAACGAGCCACCAAGTGGGTGCTTCGTAATCGACAGCTCGCCACGATGCACGCCGTGGCCGCGATTGCCGCGTGCAGCATGATCAGCACGTTGTGGATCTACAACGACACGCTCAAAAGCGCGCTGCTGCAATTGCAGACTGAACGGCTCAACGCCGTCGGCGCCGAAGCCGAGGCCGTGCGGCAACAGCAACGGGCCGAAGCCGAGCGCGAACAGGCGCAAGAGGACCTGGCGCGGATCAAGACAATCGTCGATCGCGTGTTGGCCAACGGTCGACTCGATACGCTGAAACGGTCGGCCGATGGCGACATTGACCCCGCGGATGCTCAGCAAGTCCACCTGCGGATGATGCTCGAAGGGATCGACTTCTATCGGTTGTTCGCCGAGCGCGGCGAGTTCGAACCGCAGGTGCAGGCCGAGTTCGCCCGCTATTTGCAACAGGTGACCTTATCACTCGAGTCGATTGGACCGCTGTCGCCCCTCGGCGACTCGCCACTGGTCGTGGGTCGCGCGGAACTCGCATCCGTCGCGGCCCGACGAGTGGCCGAGAGTTGGGAACTGCTCGGCGAAACGCTCATGGCTCAAACCGCCTATCGGCTCTGCCTGCAAAGCGTCGACCTCCGCTTACAGCGGGCGCCGAAATCAGAGCGCTGGCAGCAATTTCGCACCGAGATCGTGACCGCGCTGGCAAAACTACCGCCGGTTGAGCCAAACGCGCCTGCGAAGCCGACCATCGCGGGCTCGTAATCGCCCGACACCGCTGCTCGTTGGCCTCGACGCGCAGCGGAACGTGTATCGCTTGCTCACCGATACACGACGGTTACGCGATCCGCTCTGCGTCGCGGCTAACGAAGGGTGTCCGGGCGGGTATCAACTACACGAGCAGTGAGCGGTTGATGTCGCGCACCGTGGCGCAACCGCAGGCTTGCATTGCACTGCGCAGCTCGTCGCCGAGCAGTTCGAGCACGCGTCGTACTCCCGCCTCGCCGTTGGCGGCCAAGGCCCAAGCGTAGGGGCGACCGATGAGCACCCCGCGCGCTCCCAAAGCCAGAGCTTTGAACACGTCCGTGCCGCGTCGCACCCCTGAGTCCAGAAACACTTCACACTTGCCACCGACCGCCTCGACCACGCCGGCGAGCCGATCGATCGAGGCGGGCATGCCGTCGAGACGTCGTCCGCCGTGATTCGATACCACAATGCCGTCGAGCCCCAACGCCACGGCGCGTC
>CAYLYE010000399.1:0-3028 GCA_964387325.1 uncultured Planctomycetaceae bacterium | reverse complement strand
CTTAGGTGCCAGTGCCGCCGTTGCTCGTCCCGCTCGAACCGCTCACGTAGTTGAACGTGTTCACTTTCGGAATCTGCGAGAACAACGGCTGGGTCGTGCAACGCACATAACGACGGTCGGCCGACACGACCGCCACGGCCGACATGTTCACGCCTTCGGGCAACGTGATGATAATCGGCATGTAGCCTACGGCGCCACGCGGAACCAGGGGCAGGATGCCGTTGAGCCCGCGATTGTTGCCAATGCCCGAGAGCGAACTGGTTTGCGGCAAAGCGCCGATTTGCTGGGCCAGGATCGATTGGCCAATGGCCATCTGTCCGGCAATAGCGTTCGCCACTTGTTGATCTTCGAGCGGTTCGGAACGGCGGCCATTTTTTAGTTCAAAGGCGGCCGTGGCCTCGCCATCGACCAAGTTCACTTGCTTCTTGATGCGTTGTTCCTTGGGGGTGCCGCGATGGACGATGTACTCGACCGTCGCTTTGTCGACCGTTGTTTTGCCAAACACACGACGCAACTGCATCTTGTACATGCCGTCGAAGCCTTGTGGGCAGATATACGTTTCGCTCATCGTGTTGGCTTTGCGATCGTCGCTGCCGGCCATACTGTCGCCGAGCATCACGCCACCCGAGGTGGTTCGTGGGCTACGGAACGAGCAGACGCTGCCCGCGGGTTCCTCGACCAGCAGATCGATATCGGCATTGCCGGTCCACGAGACGACGACCACACAGTCGCGAATCATCGCTTCGTCGATCGCCTTCTTGAAGCTCTCCGCCTCGACGGTTCGCTTTTGGGTACGCAGATAATCCCAGGTCGCGGCGGCCACGCGCTGGGCCATCGATGGAATCTCTTTCTGATTGTTGGGCCAAGCCTGGCTCAGAATGCCGACCGTGGCGGTTTGAACCGCGTCAAAGTCATTGAGCCGCTGGGCAAGTAGCATCGCTTGCACATGGGCCTCGGGCTGAGTGGGCTCCAACTGAGCCACTTGCTGGTAGAGCTTCAGCGCGCGACGCTCGATCGTCGGATTGCCGGGCATCGCCTTGAGCAGGTACTCGGCCACATGCACCAAGTCGGTCGTGCGGGTGCTGAAATCGACCGCCGACATCATGGCACGTTCAATGTCTTGCGGCGGTGCACCACCGGCTTGCAAAGCAATGCCGAGCGCCTCGTACATCCAGGGCTGAGCTTGGCTGTTACGAATCGCGCCGTAGCAGAGAGCGATCACGTGATCGTATTTTTTAGCGCCCATCAGTCGACGGACCGACTCGCGGATCGCGGCAGGAACTTCTTGGTGCTTGGCAAAATGCTCGTTCCACGCGACGTCGATGTCTTGGCCCGGCGCAATTTCGATTTGGACGGGGTTGATGACCGTGGGTTGTGCGACCGTGGGGACAGCCGTCGTGGGGACGGGCATGGCCGCGGCCGGCGCTACCGGTGCCGCAGGCTTCTTCGAGGAGAGCTTCAAGTCGTCTGGGACGGCAAACATGCCACCGCCACCACCACCGCCGCCGAAGCCGCCACCCATCCCGCCGCCGCCACCACCACCGCCGCCCATCGAGCCGCCGAGGCCGCCACCCATGCCACCGATGCTGCCGAATCCGTTCAATCCGCCTTGTGGGATGGGAACAACCAGATCGGCCACCGGATAGACTTTGGTGACGCCGTTGGTGGCGATATCGTCGGCCGCTGCCTTGGTCGTGATCTGCATCACGTCGTCTTTAATCAGGTAAGTGAGCTCAAACTTCTTCAGCAACACGCGCAAGGCCGAGCGGAGCGTGACCCCCTTGAGGCTGATGTCTTCCGCCAGCGGAGCGTCGACCTGGGCGCCGCCGTCTTGAATCGCCTTGGTATCGAACAGGATCGGAATCTTGTGTCGCTGGGCGATCGAGGCCACGACGTCGTTGAGCGGCACGCCTTGCGGGAATTCCAGGTCGGTGTCTTTGGACAACTCGGCAATGATCTTCTTTTCGTTCTCGCTCTTCTTCGAGGCGAGGTCGACGTTCTTATACTTCGCGCGGCGCTCGGACATCAGCCGCCAGGTTTCGGGGTCTGGATAAATAACGGGTGGATTGTCCGAGAACGGCGTGGCACTGCGAGCCAAGCTCTGCATCATCTCGGTCCAGCCACGCTGGCCGATCGCACGCGTTTCATTCTTGTTGGCTACGTAGCCCGAACGGAACGCCACGGTGGGGGCTTGATTGAGTGGTACACTGTTCGGAAATTCGGCCTTGGCCATGTCAGCAATTTGCTCCGCTTCACCGTACTTCTTTTCATCCATCAGATTGGCAAAGCGATCCATCAACTGCTTGACCTTCTCTTCACGGTTGTACAGGTCGCGGACCAGTTGCTCTCGTTCACGACGGCGGGCTTCGAGTTCCTGAGTCACCACATCGGTTTGCGATTTCGCTTCGGCCTTGCGATACGCGTCGCGCAGCGCCGACTCGATTTGGTTGTTCAATTGAGTCCGATCGTCGGGCGACAACTCAGCCGCGCGATGCACTCGGTCCGATGCCAACTTGAGAACACTAATGGCGCCGTTGGGATCGCTCCCCAGTTTGGTCCGTGCCGCGTTGATATCGACCATCACGGCGGTCTTCATAGCGGCGGCGAGTCGCTTGTTCTCTTCGGCCACTTCACGAAGGAAGTCACCATCGGCGGCCGGAGCACTGGCCGGCGCCGCGACGGGGGGCGGCACCGAGGTATCGTCTTGCACCTGGAAGTTAACGAGCTTGAGATCGCGTTTCGAGGCCGGGGCGGCCCCCTTGGCGGCCGCTTTGCGAACGGCCTGAGCTTCGGCGTTCGCCGGGTCGAGTTTCAAGGCGGCGTCCGAGAGCTTGACCGCATGTTCGACGCTGCCGGTCGCCAAGGCTTGTTGAGCCAAGCGAACCAGCGTGTGTGCTTTGAGAGCCGATAGAGCGCCAATTTCCTTGAGCGAGGTGCTCCCCGCCAGTGGCAAACTCAAACCGTCGTCTTTCTTGGCATAAGTCACAAGATCCGTCAAATAGGCGTTCTCTTCGCTCGAGCCCCGGGC
>CAYLYE010000398.1:0-3082 GCA_964387325.1 uncultured Planctomycetaceae bacterium | reverse complement strand
TTTTGCGCAGCAAAACCCGGCACTCTGATGCTGTGTCGTACGTCACTCGCCGGGTTTTGCTGCGCAAAACACCAGCCACCCTATAGCGGTGACGCGCACATGGCCGTCTCAGCGTGCAGCTCGCACTACAGCAGATGCCGCGCCTTCACGTCCAGGTACCGATTCACGAGCGGCGCGGTCAGGTCTTCTGGAAACACGTCGATCGACAGCACCCCCTTGCCGACCAAGCCGGTGAGTAACTCGTGTCGCCAAGTCAGGATGTCCGCTGCGGCTGCGGCTCGGTACAGCCCCTCTTCCTGGTCGGCGTCGTCGAGCGCCGCATAGATGCGTCGGTCGCGGAGCAACACGCCCAGCGGCAGATGTCGCCCAGCCAGTGCGCCAAGATGCCGCGAGACTTGATTCGCGTTCACCTCGTCGATCACGTTGGTGACGAGCACGACGAGGGCCCGTTTGCGGCAGTGAGCACCCAGGTGCAGAAACGCATCGTCGTAGCGCGACTCGACCAGCCGTGGGAAGCGATCGAACCCGGCATGCAGCAGGCGGTTCATTTGCTTCTTGCCCCCTTCTGGCGGCACGTAGGCATGGATCTCGTCAGAGAACAGCATCAGCCCCACCGCGTCGCCCCGGCTTAAGGCGACGTAGCTGAGCATCAACATCGAGTTGAGCGCATGATCGAGCAAGCTCAATCCGGCGGCCTCGTTGGTCATCATCCGGCCGCAGTCGATCAGAAAGATCACCCGCTGATTATGATTCGCCTGGAAGTCGCGGACCGTCAGTCGATTGCGTCGGGCCGTCGAGCGCCAGTCGATGTGTTTGTAATTGTCGTCCGAGGTGTAATCGCGGAGCCGCTCGAATTCGTTGTCCTGACCCACGAGCCGCGAGCGACGCAGCCCCATCAGGTTGAGTCGGTTCGTGCGGGCGAGCAGCGCGTACTCTTCCAACTGGATCAGGTCAGGATAGACGTGCAGGGTGGTCTTTACGGGGTAATCGATCAGCCGCTGCCAGAGCCCCAGCAAACTGTAAGCTCGCAGGCTGATCTGCGCCAGCTCGAAGGCCCCGCGACGATGCGGTCGCAATTTGTATTCGACGATCGTCCGCGACATCGGACTCACCAGCAGCGGGAATTCCTCGGGCAATGCTTCGAGCTTCGTTGGCACGCCATCGCGCAGCTTGAGTCGGCACGCTCGATGACCGCGATAGGTCAACGTGATGACGACCGGATGATCTTTATGCAATGACGCGACACGCCCCGCCTCACGCTGCAGTGTGATCGACGCACGACTCGGCAGCGTGGTGAGATCGTACAGAGCCACGAGCAGCAGCGCGCCGTCGAGCACCGCGGCGGCCCAAACAAAGCCGCTCGACCAAGCCGCGCCCAGGGTTACGAGTGCCGGCAACGCCATGAGCGCCACCAGCAATTCGTTCGGGTACACTCGTGGCCACCGCGCCAACGAGACAAACGGCACGAGCAACAGCGCGATCCGCAACAAGAACACGACCAGGCTCGTGGGCTCGTGCCGTTGCACAAACCATAACAGAGCGCCAATCGCGGCGAGGGCAACGAGCACGATCGTGAAGCGAAAGGTGCGCATGATGATCGCGGGCAATTAAAGCCGCGGCACCTCGATCGTGCGCAGCAATTCCGACAGCAGCTCGTCGACCGTGCGCCCCTCGACCTCGGCCTCGGCCGTGAGCGCCACGCGATGCCGCAGCGCCGGCAACACAAGCTCCACCACATCGTCGGGCACGGCGTAGTCGCGGCCGCGGAAGGCCGCGAGCGTCCGCGCCCCTTGAATCAGCGACAGACCAGCCCGCGGCGACGCGCCGAGATGAAACTGCGGCCAAGCCCGCGTGCGCCGCACGATCTGATTGACGTAGTCGATCAATCGATCGTCCATCTGAATCTGCGCGCATTGCTGCGTCACGGCGATGATCTGCTCGGGCGAGGTCACGCGCTCCAACTGCTGCAATCGCTGGTCAAGGTCTTCGTTGCGGCCGTGCATTTTGAGAATCGTTGCCTCTTCGGCCTCGCCCGGGTACTCGGCCACGATCTTGAACATGAACCGATCGAGCTGCGCCTCGGGCAGATTGTAAGTCCCTTCCGACTCGATGGGGTTTTGCGTCGCCATGACCAGAAAGGGGCGTTGCAGCCGGTAGCTGTTGCGCTCGATCGTGACACGATACTCTTGCATGATCTCGAGTAGCGCGGCATGAGTTTTGGCCGGCGAGCGATTGATTTCGTCGGCCAACAACAACTGCGTGAAGACGGGTCCCGGCCGGAAGGTAAATTCCTGCGTCTTCATATTGAACACCGGCGCGCCGGTAATGTCCGACGGCATCAAGTCGGCCGTGAACTGAATACGTCCGAACTGACAGCCGAGGATTTGTCCCAGCGCACGCACGAGCAGAGTTTTTCCCAACCCGGGTACACTCTCGATCAGCACATGCCCGCCCGAGAAGAGCGCGACGAGCGTCCCCTGCACCAACTCGTCTTGGCCGACGTAGATTTTGCGCAGCTCGTCGACGATGCGCTGGTAGAGCTGCTGGGTGGTGTTTGTATTCGTGGCCGAGGCGTCCGATACGGGCGCGTCGACGGTCTCCAAGGCGGGAGGGTCCAACGGTTCATTCATCATGCGGTGTCGTCGTGAGAGGGGTGGGAGTGACAGCTTGGGTTGGCTTGGATTGTGAGCGGGTGTAATAGACTTGAATTCGTTCGCGGGCGAAATCGGCTCCACGAGTCCGTTTGAGTAAATTACCCAGCGCCGCGATATGCGCGCCGAAGTCGGCTCCCGTGCCAGCTTGACCCGAACGGGGCAGACCAAAAATCGGCAGCTTGGCAAAACAGAAGATCAACCCCACCACGGCCAGATGGAGCAGGATCACGCTGAAGGGATAGACGGCGAAAATCTCCAGACCCGTCCGCATTGCCGGTTCGTCATCCTCGCGAATGTTCGGCCCGCCGGGGCCACTCTCGAGGAAAATGATTTCCGCTTCGTACGGGATCTCGTCGATCAGCCGCCCCGCCAGCTTGCGATGCTCGTGGTTCACCAGCGGAGCGTTGAGCAAAAATGATCCGTTCGTG
>CAYLYE010000397.1:0-3138 GCA_964387325.1 uncultured Planctomycetaceae bacterium | reverse complement strand
ACTTACCCCAGCAAAATCGCCGACGCCTCGACCTTGCCCGCCGACGGTCGCTCGGGCGTGGGCATACGTTATGTTGTGTTCCACGATCATCCGCAGCCACCCGAGGCGGAACGGGTTTATACGGACAGCAAGGTCGAATATCCGTCGACGGTCGCTGGCGCCGTGGAGCATTTACAACACGAAGCACGCGAGTCACTGGAAGATTGGTCACAAGGTCGACTCGACGATTCGCAAGCGTATTTGCTCGACGGCCTGTTGCGGGCCGGGTTCTTCTCGAATACGCCGAGCGCCGAACAGCCGCTGTCACGCTTGCTAGCCGAGTACCGCGCGATCGAGGCGAAAATCCCCGTCCCGCAACGCGCCACGGGCGTGGTCGACGAGGAAGGGCGCGACGAGCACTATTATTCACGAGGCGATCACCGCAATGTCGGCGCGTTGGTTGCGAGACGCTACCTGAGTACGTTCGACAGTCCGGAATACAAAACCGACCTGAGCGGCCGACTCGAATTGGCCCAGGAGTTGACCAGCCCGCGCAACACGCTCACGGCCCGCGTGATGGTCAATCGGCTCTGGCAACACACCTTCGGCGAGGGGCTCGTGCGGAGCGTCGACAACTTTGGCCAGCTTGGCGAACTGCCGAGTCATCCGGAGTTACTCGATTATCTCGCGGCGACGTTCGTTGAGGACGGTTGGAGTACCAAGCGCATGCTGCGAGCGATGCTCTTGAGCCGCGCGTTTCGCTCGTCGAGCGCCGCCTCGGCGTCGGCCAAAGAGCACGATCCGGACAATCGGCTGTGGTCACACTTTCAGCCCCGCCGCATCGAGGCCGAGTCGATTCGCGACTGCCTGCTGTTTGTGTCGGGCCGGTTGAACGACACGATGTACGGGCTAGGCGTTCCGCTGCATCAGAATGAGGCGGTGAAGGATTTTGATCGGCCGGTGAGCGGCCCGCTCGACGGTCACGGTCGGCGGAGCATCTATCTCGAGGCGCGATGCAATTATCCGCAGGGCTTTTTGCAGGCCTTCGATCAGCCTCGTCCGTTACTGACGGTGGGTCGGCGCGACACGACCAACGTGCCGGCGCAGAGTTTGGCGCTGCTCAACGATCCCTTTGTCCGCGAGCAAGCGGCGCGATTGGCCCAACGCGTGCTCAGCGAGTCGCCCGGGTCAATCGAGTCGCGGGTAGCCTTGCTGTATCAACTTGCGTTGAGCCGCGCACCCAACGAGGCCGAGCGACGACGCGCGGTCGATTTTCTCGACGAGCAGGCGCAGCTTTATCGCTCGGCGCAAGGGGCCCAGCCCGTGGACGAGACGCTCCCCTGGCACGATTTGGCCCACGCGTTGTTCAACCTCAAAGAGTTCATCTACGTCCATTGAGCAAGCCGAGCATGGCGCGATTATCGAGTAACCTGAGAGATGCCGCGGCGGGCTCGCTGAGCCGCCGGGCAATGCTCGCGCGGACCACGTATGGGCTGGGGCAAATCGCGCTCTCGGCGCTGCTCGCCGAGCAAGGCTTGAGCGCCGCTCCAGAGGGCGACACCGTGACCGAAGCACTCAAGCCCAAGCGACCGCATTTCACTCCGCGAGCCAAGCGCGTCGTCGTGCTCTTCATGGACGGCGGCGTCTCGCAGGTCGACAGCTTTGATCCCAAGCCACGCTTGCATGCCGAGCATGGTCAGCCGTTCAAGATCAAGATCGAAGCCACGCAGTTCGACCATAACGGCCACACCTTCGAGAGCCCGTTCAAGTTCAAACACTACGGACGCTCGGGTCTCGAAGTGAGCGAGCTCTTTCCGCTCATCGCTGAGCGCGCCGACGATTTATGCGTCATCCGCTCGATGCATAGCCCCTTTGCCGAGCACTCGCAGGCCTGTTTCATGATGCACACGGGTCACCCGTTGCAGGGGCGTCCTAGCCTGGGGGCGTGGCTCTCGTATGGCTTGGGGACCGAGTGCGCCGATTTGCCCAGCTATGTCGTACTCAACGGCGGGCAGTTGCCCCTCGGAGGCTTGAACAATTTCAGCAGCGGTTTCTTGCGAGCCGTGCATGGCGGTTCGCTGTTTCATGTCGCCGCCAAGACGCCGATCGTCGACAACATCATGCCCGCCGAGGCCCGCGAGACGCTGCAACGCAACAAGCTGCGGTTGATCGAGGCCGACGATCGTGAGTTCGTGCGCGGCGTGGGCTCGAACGAGTCGATCATCGAATCGGCGATTCGCAATTACGAGTTGGCCTTCGCCATGCAGCGTTCGGTCCCGCACTCGACTGACATCTCGGGCGAGACGGCCGCGACCCACGCGCTTTACGGCATCGACTCGAAGAACGAATTCGAGGCGCGCTACGGACAGCAGTGTCTGCTGGCGCGACGACTGCTCGAACGGGGCGTGCGGTTCATCGAGGTCACCATGCCCGGCGGACTGCGGTTCGTCTCCCCCTGGGACTCGCACTCGAAGCTCCAAGAGGAGCATCAGAAAATGGCCGCCGTGGTCGACCGACCGATCGCCGGCTTGCTCGCCGACCTCAAGTCGCGCGGGCTGCTCGACGACACGCTGGTGATTTGGGGGAGCGAATTCGGACGCACACCGTTCGCCCAAGGAAGCAACGGCCGCGACCATAACCCGCAGGGTTTCACGATCTGGCTGGCCGGCGGTGGCGTGCGGGGCGGGATGATCCACGGCGCGACCGACGAGTACGGCTACCATGCCGTGGTCGATCGCGTGTCGGTGCATGACTTACAAGCCACGATCTTGCACCTCTTGGGGCTCGACCACGAGCGGCTCACGTATCGCTACGCCGGCCGCGACTTCCGGTTGACCGACGTGCATGGGCAGGTAGTCAGAGGCATTTTGGCATAGGCGATCGAACTGTGGGTCCATCCGGGTTTGTCGTGGGTGACCGCGGTTCAAGCCCCCGAGGCGAGCCTCTGACGGGTCACACCCCCTACCAGTAATCGATCTGCGAGAAAGCTGGATGGACCAAAATAGTTGCCGAGAATGCTGCTTCGATTTTGGCCACTTGAACAGTACAGTGGTCGCGAACGGGCATCCACTCGACGCCCTCTAATGTCACTGGTTCGCTCCATTTCGTTCACGCGCTATCCACAAAGCTCGGGCCCTTAGCGGCCGGGTATTCATGCGG
>CAYLYE010000396.1:0-3207 GCA_964387325.1 uncultured Planctomycetaceae bacterium | reverse complement strand
GCATCACATGATCGTTGCTCGCGCCGCGACGTGTGTAGACGAGAAAGAGTCCGTCGCTGTGATTGACCCAGTGCTGTTGGGTATTGTAGTTACCTAGCTCGGTGCCATCGTCCCACCTCCACACCTTGGGCGCGCTGTAGTGCAAGCCATCATCGGAGACCGAGACATAGCCACGTTGATCGTTACGCATGGTCAGAAAAAACCGGCCGCGCCAGCGGGTCACCGAGGGCTCGAACAGGCCGCGATCGACGGGAATGGTCAGCTCGGATCCATGCTCAAGATACTTGAGCGTGTTCCCCTCGGCGCGGCAACGGACCACGGTGGTCGAGTACTGCTTGGCTTCCATCGGCTTGAAATAGACAGGCAGTAGAATGTCACCGTTCTCCAGATCGAAGCGTTGCGTCGAGCCAGCGCCCGCGTTGGCAAAGCGTGGATGGTCGGGCATTTTCAGCCCCTGCCACGGCGACCAGACCCGCTGCACAGCATCGTAAAACGAGTAAGCCGGTACGCGTGGGCGGATCTCTTTCACCTTGTTGTTCTCATAGACGACGGTCTGGCCGGTGCCGAGCAATTTGCCCGACGCTGCATGCCAACGCGGCGTGAAATCGCAAACCGTGATCTCCCATTTCTCCTGGAACGGTTGACGCTCGAAGCCTGGGTTCTCGACCGGGCCTTGCCAGCTGCGGCCGAGATCGGCCGTGCGCATCGTCTTGAGTCCGTCGAACGTGTCGGAGCCGCTCAGCTCGATACGCTGAATCGTCATCACGACCAGTGGGGTCGCGCTATCGTTACCGGGTGAGCGCGGCGGAATCGTGCCCGAGCGCGGGTGACACCAAGAGTGCTTCCCGTCAAATAGTTTCGTCGGGGACGTGAGTTCGATGCGATACTCGAGGGGCTCGACAGCCGCGAGCGACTGCAGTCGTCCAAGCACAGTGACAACGAGCCACATCCAACACCAAGCGTGCGTGCGATTCATAATCAGTTCTCCGGGAGATGATTGAAGCATGCGTAGCGAATGGGCCGAGGCGAGCAACACGAAGCCGGGAAATACCGGGCTTCCGCTGGTCGCCCTGGTTCATTAACCGCGCAGTCGTCAATAGCACCCGTCGATCGTAATCCTCCGCGAAGTTTGGTACAACCAATCGAGCGATACGCATTACGATGGCAATAACCGGCATGGCATGCGATAATGAGGCGGTCATTGATCGCCTGCCCGGACTCTTTCAGCGCGTGTGCGATGGCTTCATCGCTGATCGAGATAGAATCGATTTGTGACGAGGATGTACCATGAGTGAAGCAGCGATTCGACTCCATATCGAGCCCTTGGAAGAGGGTGGTTATGTGGCCACGAGCCCCGATGTACCCGGGTTGGTGGCCGAGGGGCGTACGTTGGTCGAAGTGGCTGAGATTGCTCGCGATGTGGCACGTAAGATCGCGGAATCATGTCGCGAGCACGGCGATCCACTGCCCGTGGCATTGAGTGCATTTGACGACACGAAGCCGCTGGACCTAACGATTCCGATCGGCATTGGATAATGGGGCGACTTGCCGGATTAAAGTACGCCGATGTGACGAGCAAACTGCGCAGACTCGGTTTTCGCTTTGATCGTCAGGCTCGCGGCAGTCACGAGATCTGGCGTCACGAACAGACGGGCGTTAAGACAACGATTCCTTGTCATCGTGGTGACCTGGCCGAGGGCACCTTGCGCGCCATCCTGCGTGAGGCGGGCGTGGACGTGGAAGACTTTTTGCGTGCTTGATACGCGACAGAACCCTTGACGTTCGTAGGTCGTTTTTCGGAGATGGCTCTCATGAACACCGAAACCTGCGCTGGCTACGCTTGTGAGTTTGCTGAGACCGAGGCCGAGGTCCGGGCGCTGTACGACGCGCCGTCGGACTTGTCGACCCGTAAGTCACTCAAGCAACTGGACGAACACTGCCGCAACTTCATCGCCCGGGCGCCGTTCTTGTGTTTGGCGACAGCCCATGCCACCGGACCGAGCGATATCTCGCCGCGCGGCGATGCCCCGGGCTTTGTGCGCGTGCTCGATGCGCACACGCTGTTTATCCCCGATCGACTCGGCAATAACCGGCTCGATAGCCTGAGTAATCTGGTGAGCAATCCGCAACTGGCGTTGCTGTTTTTGGTGCCGGGGGTCGATGAATCGCTGCGCGTCAACGGTCGCGGACGGATCGTCATCGGCGGGCCACTGCTGGCCGAATGTGTTGCCAACGGCAAGACACCGCGCACCGGCTTGCTCGTCGAGGTGAAGGAAGCGTTCTTGCAATGTGCCAAGGCGCTCAAGCGATCGCATCTGTGGTCGGGCGAGTACAAAATCGCACGCGATGAGCTTCCCACGCTCGGCAAGATGCTGGCTGATCAAATCGGCGGACTATCGGTCGACGATCTCGACTGCCGGATCGAGAGCGCGTACCGCGAAAAGCTCTACTGACGGTCAAAAAATCCTATTTCTTCGCAATGAACACGTGGAAAAGCGGCCTCGGAATGCGTTTAAGCTATTTAAGGGGCTCACTCCTGCTCTCCCACCCAACTTTGCTGCCTGAGCGACCGCATGACACGCACGATCCGATGGCTGCTGCTGCTGACTCTCTGGACTTCGCCGCTCGCGGCCCATCCGGGCCATGACCACGGCGAGGGGGCACTCGCGCAGAACTCGACGACCGCGGCGAAGTCGACGCCGACGGTGCTCAACACGCAACATGTGAAATGGGTCGAACGCGATGGCTATCGATTTCTCGAAGCCGATGGCCTGCCCGATCACACGACCGGCCAGTTCCCCAATCGCAACAACCCGAACACGATCCGTGCTCAAAAATACTCGTTCCGCATCCCCGATGCCCCGAAGCCAGCCTCGCGGCCGACGTTTGTCGGTGGCTGGGTGTTTGGCGTGGCGCTCAATGGTGTGCCGTTCGATCCACTGACGAACGAGTTTTGGCAGGGGAACCGACAAGCTGGCTGGCGCTACGAAGCGATCAATCCGCAGTTCAGCTTGGGGCTCGACCAGAGCAACGCCCATGTGCAACCCAACGGCGCGTATCACTATCACGGTGTGCCGACCGGTTTGCTCGAGCGTCGTGGCAGCGACGCGAAGCAGAAGATGACCTTGTTGGGTTACGCGGCCGACGGCTTCCCGATCTACAACGCCTGGGGCTACTCGAAGAGCGACGATCCATCGAGCCCGTTGA
>CAYLYE010000395.1:0-3220 GCA_964387325.1 uncultured Planctomycetaceae bacterium | reverse complement strand
GCGCAGGACGCGCCTTCGAACGGAGCATCACGTCGCTCTTCGGCTCAGCCAACGCCCGCTATATCCGCAAGCTGCAACCCAAGGTCGACGCGATCAATGCCCTCGAGCCCAAGTACCAGGCGCTCAGCGACGCTGAACTGCGCCAACAAACCGACGAGTTTCGCCGTCGCTTGGCGCAAGGTCAAACACTCGACGACATTCTGGTCGAAGCGTTCGCGGTCTGCCGCGAAGCCTCGCGACGCTTCATTGGCTTGCGACACTACGATGTTCAACTCCTGGGCGGCATGGTGCTGCACAGCGGCAATATCTCCGAAATGGTTACGGGCGAAGGCAAGACGCTGGTCGCCACGCTTCCGGCTTACCTCAACGCGCTCGAAGCCAAGGGGGTCCACGTTGTTACGGTGAATCCGTACTTGGCCCGCCGCGATATGGAGTGGATGGGCCCGATCTACATGGGGCTCGGTCTCACCGTCGGTGCGATTTATCCGGATCAGGACCCGAGCGAAAAGCAACAAGCCTACCGGTGCGACATCACCTACGGCACGAATAACGAGTTCGGATTCGACTATCTGCGCGACAACATGAAGCCCGCCGCGCGGGGCGACAACCGCTTTGCTCCTGAGTTCCAGCAATCCCAGGGACGGCGCAACTTTGCGATCATCGACGAGGTCGACAACATCCTCATCGACGAAGCTCGCACGCCACTCATTATCTCGGGCCCGGCACATGACAACATCGAGCGTTACTCTCAGGCCGACGAAATTGCCCGTAGGCTAAAGAAAGACGTGCATTTCGAGGTCCGCGAGAAGGAGCATTCCTGTAACTTGACCGAAGAAGGGGTGCGCGAAGCCGAGCGCCTAGCGGGGGTCGATAGCTTTTACACGGCCGGCAACATGGAATGGCCGCACCTCATCGACAACTCGCTCAAGGCCTACAACTTATACTTGCGCGACGTCAACTACGTCGTGCAAGGGGACGAGATCGTGATCGTCGATGAGTTCACGGGCCGTCTGATGCCCGGCCGTCAGTGGAGCGACGGGCTGCACCAAGCCATCGAGGCCAAGGAAGGGGTCAAAGTCAAGGCCGAGACCCAAACCTACGCCACGATCACCCTGCAGAACTTCTTCAAGCTGTACAACAAAATTTGCGGCATGACCGGTACCGGCATGACCGAGGCGAACGAGTTCTGGAAAATCTATCAGCTCGATGTCATCGCCATTCCCACGAACCGCTCGATGCAGCGCGTCAACAATCCGGACGTGATCTACCGAACCGTCCGCGAAAAGTATCAGGCGATCGTCGACGAGATCGAACGGCTCAGCAAGTTCGACACCGTCTACCTTAAGACGGGCGACATCCTCGTCGGTAAAATCCTCCGCGAGGATGACACACGCGTTGCTTTCGAGGAAAAAGAAGGCAAAAACAGCCGTGACATCACGCCGAGCGAAATCGACAAGGTCGAAAAACATGGTCGCCCAATCCTCGTCGGCACCGTGTCGATCGAGAAGAGCGAAAAGCTCAGCAGCATGCTGCAACGCGTCGGCATCGAACATCAAGTGCTCAACGCCAAACACCATCGTCGCGAGGCCGAGATCGTTGCCCAGGCGGGTCGCTACAAAGCCGTCACGATCGCCACGAACATGGCGGGCCGCGGTACCGATATTATCCTCGGCGGTAACGCCGACACGATGGCCTGGGCCTTGCTCCAGGACAAATACCCCTCGCGATTGGAAGTGCCGCAAGACGAGTGGACCAAGCTGGTCAGCGAGATCGAAACCCGCGAGCAGATGAAGTCCGAAGGCGCCAAAGTCAAAGCGCTCGGCGGC
Organism: uncultured Planctomycetaceae bacterium; assembly: GCA_964387325.1. Taxonomy (GTDB): domain Bacteria; phylum Planctomycetota; class Planctomycetia; order Pirellulales; family PNKZ01; genus CAZZBK01. The sequence goes on along the minus strand of CAYLYE010000395.1, from coordinate 1,394 downwards.
TTGCACATCATCGGCACCGAGCGACACGAGGCCCGACGCATCGACTTGCAGCTCCGCGGACGTTGCGGTCGCCAGGGCGACCCCGGCAGCAGCCGCTTCTACCTGTCGCTCGAAGACGACTTGATGCGCATCTTCGCCGGCGAATGGGTCAAAAACGTGCTCACTCGACTCGGAATGCAAGAGGGCGAAGCGATCGAGAGTCGCATGGTCAGCCGTCGCATCGAAGGTGCTCAAAAGAAGGTCGAGGAGCGCAACTTTGAAATTCGCAAAAGCCTGCTCGAATACGACGAAGTCATGGACGAGCAACGTAAACGCGTGTACTCGTTCCGGCAGAGCATTCTCGACGGTGTGAGTTGCAAAGCCAAAATTCTCGACATGATTCGGGACCAAGTGCGCCGCAACTTGACCGAGTTCCTCGATAAAGACTATGGCGCGGCGACATTTGCCAATTGGGCAGGCGGCGAACTTCGCTGCTCGCTTGATGCCCGCGACTACCGTGGCCTCGATGCCGAGCAAGCCATTCGCGCTGCCAGTGACGAGGCTCAGCGTCAAGCCGAAACGCAAGTCCTCGACGCGATCGAGGAGAACCTGCCTGACGACGCCGACAGCGACGAATGGAATTGGGACGCACTCACCAAGCTCGTCAACACCCGCTGGCAACTCAGCCTGCGCGAGCATGAACTCAAACGCATTCCGCGGGCCGAGTTGGCCGAGACCCTCATCAAGAATACCCGTGACGCGCTGGAAAAAATCGACCTGAAGGAAGGTAGCCGCTATCTCGATCCCGACTACGGGCTGCGCACGGCCTGCGCCTGGGTCTCGTATCGCTTTGGCATCGAGCTGCCGCTGGAAGAAGCCCGGGGCGTCGAGCCCGACGTGCTCGAACAGCGTGTCGTCGACCTCGCTCTGAAAGCCTATCGCCAACGGGAAACTCAATACCCTGTCATGACCGGCTGGTTCCGTTTCTCGCAAGGCGAAGGCGAGCAGCGCCGCATCGATCGGGATGGGCTCATCGAATGGGCCAATCACCGTTTCCACGCGAATCTGAGCGGCGACGACTTGCGCAACAAGCAAGCCGACGACATGATCGCGCTGTTGCACGAAGTCAGTGTGCAAGACTTGGATAAAAGTGACGAGGCATTGAGCAACGTTCAGCAGCAATTGGCCGTCGCGCTGCAAGGAACGGCTCGCCATCGCGGTGTCGTGCCGCGCGATACGATCGACTCGCTGTGCGCCAAACTGCACGAGAGTTACGGCGTCGAAGCCCCGGTCGAGAACCTCTACGACCTCGAGCCTGACGCGGTCGGCGAACGGCTGCTGTCGTTTGTCGAGGACCATTTCCGTCCCGAGATTCGCAAGATGGAGAGGCAGGTTGTTCTGCAACTGCTCGACTC
>CAYLYE010000394.1:0-3304 GCA_964387325.1 uncultured Planctomycetaceae bacterium | reverse complement strand
CCGTGGTGACCGTGGTGACCGTGATGACCGTGATGACCGTGATGCGAACGGTGACCGTAGCCTCCGCTGTAACCGGAAGAGTACGAGAAACCAATCACCGGGGCAGAATAGCCGTAGCCGTAACTCGGTGCATAGCCGTAGTTCGTGTAGTACGGATTGGCTGCATAGCCATACGGGGCAGCGTAACCATATGGCGCAGTGACACACGTGGAGGGATAGCCCGTGTTGAACGAGATGCCCCAACCAGCCTCGGCTCGGTCGGTGACCAACACTCCGGCGGCAACGACGACCACACCGGCTAACATCCATTTCTTGAACGTGGACATGATCCGATTTCCTTCCTGCGCGGCGACTGAGCCATCAAGGTGGGGTGGAAAAAGCTCAGCCCGGTCGAGTCTGTCTTGAAGTGAGGTTGCGCCGCACGCAGCCGTTCGGGGCCAGACTCTCGTGGCTTGCCACCCTTAAGAGGCCCAAACGACCCCGGCACCCGACAGGAAAAAGGTGAATTATTTCAGATCGCCCGAAGCCGATTTTCTGCCTATGTCTGTTCACGAGGTTTGCGAAGCGGAAATAAATGAGGTCCGCCGTTTGATCGGAAGCCCAGGGGGCGAGATAGCCCGATATCATAGCCGCGTGAGCAACTCGATCGCCTTCATCTCAAAGCTCCGCTGCCACTCGGGAGCGACCAGCGAGTCGCAATCTTCTTGGGCAAAGCCCGAGTTGCGGCGCTGATCTGCCGTCGGCGCGTAGTAGATGTACCCATTGGTGTAGCCGGCGACAAAGACGTGCGGAAGTTGCACCGCGCGTTTGATGTTCAAGCCAATCTGGACGGTTAACTCGCCGGGAAATGTCACCAACCGGAAGTCGCCGACGCGCAAGGCACACACTTCGACATCGATGGTCGATATGGCAGCGGCTTGGTTCTGCGCCAAATGTTTCTTAAGCAACGCCCGATTGGTCGCCAGTCGAGTCAACTGTTCCATGATTTCAATGTTCTTCAAATACGCTTCAACGCTGGCCATCTGGCTGGCATCGAGTTGATCCAGCGCTGACTTTCCCAATGCCCGATCGTGCAAATAGCTTTGAGCGTAATGCGAGGGGAACTCGGGCGATAGGCGTTGCTGAATCAGCAGCGGCAGAAAGGTTTTGAAATTGATATGGGTAGGCTTGAGCGCAGCGGTGAGTCGTCGCTGCTCGGATTCAATGGTGGCGATGCGTTGCGCAAGATCGGCTCCGCGCGGCAGGGAGAGGGTCTCGCTGTTGGTCGATAAAGATGATGTCGACTTCGTTTCGATGCGACGTACGGCACGCAGTACACTCAGCCCCAGCTTGTTGCCTAAGGGTTCCGAGTCGCTGGGGCCATTCACCTCTTTGTACCGGATCGGATTGATATCGCCGCCACATCCTTGCACGAATAGGGCAATCACATCCTCGCCGAGATTTTCTTCGATCGCGCGTGACGCAAAGAAGGGGAAATCAGCCGAGTTGCCTCGCTGAGGCGGATCCATGATCGGATGGCAGGCGAAGTTGTAAATCACGGCCAAGGGGCGACCGTCCGCACGATCGATCCGTAGCAACCCGATTTGCGGATCGATCGGCCCGACTTGGGCAACATCCTGATCGCGGGGCATCGCGTAGGCGCGGCGCATATCGACTTCGCTGCCATCTTTCAGCAGCAGCCGACGATTCTCGCTGATGCCGTCCTCGCGACCGTCTCCGGTGCCGATCTTGACGCTCTGACGTTGTTGCCAAGCTTGTTTGACCACGTTCACGACTAAATCGCGCGTGTCGGGCCGTACAATGCCGTGGCAATGGCTGGCGTTGATCAACACGCTCGTCGGAACGATGCCTAGAGCGTGCTTGAGTTCGGCTCGGACAGAAGCTAAAAAATCGTTCCGAATTCGTCCCAACTCACCGATCGCCACGGCATCGACCGTAATGAGCACGGCGGTCGTTTCGTCTTGTTGCAGCACCAGGGCTTTGGCATAGCACGGGGCATGCACGTGTCCGGCGTCATAATCGGTGATGTCGATTCGCGCCACGCCCGCCTGCATCTCAGCCGCCGACATCGCAGCCGTCGGCAAACTCATCATGAACGCCAATAAACATTGCCAAATAGGCCAGGCAAAGCGTCGCATCGTTATCGTTCTCTTCGCGAACCGAGTGAATTGAAACGAATGGCTCATGTAGCGTAGGTCGCGTAGCAGTTGGGGGTTTCCCACAGACTCGTCTCGATGATCGGGAAGCCTTGCGACAAAGTGAACTCGTGGATCAGCCGGGCGATATTCTCGGCCGTGGGGTTGCAGTCGAGCAGTTGAATGGGCTCGCCGAGCGCGCGCAGGGCCTCGACCGCCGGATCATCTCGATGCAGTAGCATGCGATGATCGAGTTGCTGGTCGATCCAGGTGCTCACGACCCGTTTGATGTCTGAAAAGTCGAGCACCATGCCGCGTGTGTCGAGCTTGTCGGCTTCGATGACAATGACCGCCCGTCCGTTGTGGCCGTGCAGATATTTGCACTTGCCGTCGTAGTTAAGTAGCCGATGACCGTAGCAAAAATCGATATGCCGAGTGACGCGAAACATGGGAATCGAAGCCTATAAAGGTCGTTGGGTTCAATGAACATTACGCATGAGCATAGTCGGTCGGGTCGCGCATGCCCACCGCTGCAAAGGCCGCGCGCCGCTCGGAGCACTTGTTGCAACGACCACAATGCTGCAGGGCGTGTGGCTGTAAGCACGAGAAGGTCAACCGTAGTGGAAAATCTTGCCCAAGACGCATCACCTCGTCTTTGTGCAGCGTGGCCCACGGTCGAACGATCGCGATGCGCTGTCCCAACGACTGCTCGATCATCTGCTCCAGCGTCGCGAAGAAATCGGCGGTCGCGTCAGGAAATGGATTCGACATCAGCGTGCCGATCGCGAGCTCAGGGACCGCGTGCTGAGCGCACCAGAGCAGCGGCTTGGTAAGCAGCCAGAGGTTTCGCCCCGGCAGAAAAACGGCCTCGTCGCTGGTAGCCGCGTTGGGAACCCCCTGACCGGTCAAACTCCAGTGGTCGCCGTACAAATCTTGCATGGGCTCGTCGAGGGTGACGAGCGATCGCAGTGCGGAGTGGGCTACTGCGGCGAGGTAGCGATGCGCCGCGGCGAGTTCGGCCTTCTCCCAGATGAGCCCGCAACGGACGTAAATTGGGTAAACCTCGAAGCCCTGGCGAAGCTGTTCGGACAGTAGGATGGCGCTATCCAAACCGGCTCCAAAGAGCACAGCGCGGCGAGGGCGATTCGCGGTGAATGGAGGGGGCATGA
>CAYLYE010000393.1:0-3320 GCA_964387325.1 uncultured Planctomycetaceae bacterium | reverse complement strand
CAATCACCATGCCCGCGGGCCAGATGCCGCCAACGGCGAAGACCAGCACAGCGTCGAGCACTATCAGCGACAGTAGCGCGTTCTTGACTGCGGCTTGCACGCGTGCGGCCGTTGGTTCAACAACGCCCCACAGGCAGCGATAGCCGATCGACGCGCCGAGCAACAGCCACATGATCAGCCAGCGCTCGCCGAGTTGATTGGCGAACGGAAATAATCGTGTGAAATACGCCTCGCTCGGGTCCCAGACGGGCGTCCACCCTAAGGTGACCAACCCCAGCCCAATGACCATTGTGGCCAAGGCGAGGTGCAGCGGCTTGCTCTCGGTGGCTTCGCTGCGCGAGTACCAGGTGATGCCCGCGATGTACATGCCCATGCCCAGTGCAAGCACCACGCCGACATTCGACCATTCGCCGACCGTGCTCATCGCCATCAGGATATTGAGCGCGCGGCAACTCCCCATCGCGATCGTGGCGAGTGGCGTGCTCTTGAGCCAGGCGTTGTAAGCAATGATCGCTCCGGCGAGCACGACCGAGGTTGCTCCCGTAAGCCACGTCCCACTCAGTGAGCCGGCAACGTAGGCAAGTCCGCAACCGACGATGAGCAATTGATAACCGATCAAAAACGCGATGCGTCGCTGCACACGACCGCTGGGGATCGGTCGCCACGGCCTCTCTCGCGCATCGATCTCGGCGTCGTAAGCATCGTTGAGCACCATGCCGGCCGTATACAGACAGCCTGACGCGGTGGCGAGCACCGCCAGTTGTGGCAAGCTGAAAGCGTGCCAGGCGGCGAACACGTACCCCATCGCAACGTCGGACAACGCGGTGAACACGTTGGGCAAGCGGAACAACTGCAAATAGGCTAGGCCGCGTGACATGCTAATTCCAATCGATCTTGAGCCGACGCATGATCGCGGTGATGTACTCATACGCCTCGCGGGCAGCCGAGTCCGGGTTCTCGATGTACGGATACAACTCGATCGTGATGAAGCCGTCGTAGTTCGTCTTGGCGATCGCGGCAAGCGTGGCTTCGAAATCGATCGCACCATGGCCAGGGATCAAATGCCGATGCACGCGCGTCGCGGCGATGTCTTCAAAGTGATAATGCCGCGTGTACTTGGCCATGTCAGCCACCCAGTTCTGTGGATCTTCGCTGACACAAAACGCATGGCCAATGTCGAAATTCAAGCCGACCCACGGCGAGTCGATCCGCTCCATAAAACGCAGGAACTCACCAAATCGCTCGATCAGCAACTCGGGCTCGGGCTCAATGAGCAAACCGACCTCGACCTCCTCGGCCACGTCGATACAGGGCTTCAACTCTTCGTAGAAGATATCCGCCGCGGCGTCCCATGATTGACCTGAAGCGAGTGGGCCACCCGGCTCGGTTTGCAAATTGCGCGCGCCAATGTCCTTGGCCAATCGCAAGGCTCGCTTGGTATGCTCGCGGCGGATCGCCCGATAGTGCGGATCAGGCTCGATCCACGAGGGATGCCAGTATGGCTGACGCGGGTCGGCCACGGCGTTCATCATGAAGCCGTTGACATTCGAGACCTGCAACTTGTGCTGGGCCAGACATTCGCGGATGGCCTGCTTGCGTTCGGGCAACAGACCGGCTGGCCAAGCGTGCGGCACGTCGGCGAGCACTTCGATGCCCGAGAACCCGATCGAAGCGATCCGCCGGATCGTCTCTTCGATCGAGAAGTTCATATAAGCGTTCGAGCTGAAGGCGAGTTTCATGGGAAGAAATGCTAAGTGATGAGTGCTAAGTGACAAATGAAGAAAGTGCGTAATTTTCTAATTAATCTCAGATCGCTTCGCATTTATCACGTTTTTATCCGGGTGGGTCAATCGACGAGCTTAAGGCGGTACTGCCAGCGGATCGTGCCGGGACCGGTGTACGCGGCGGGGTCGACCTGAAAATGAATGCCCGCGGCAGAGGAGCAGAGGAGTAGAGGGGTGAAGGGGACAGGAAAATCGTATTTCAGCTCAGCGCGATCGCTAAGTCGATCGGGTGAGACAAACTGATAGCGACTGCCGAGTGAGCCCAACTCACGTCGCGCGCGGCAGGCGACATCGAACGTGAGCCAGTTGTGCTCGGCCGAGGCTTCGATGCTCAGCGACCAGTGACTGTGGCCAGCCATCCCCACGCCGAGTAACACTTGCGAGTGCGGGCGTGTCTCGACATGCCACTGTTGCAGCGGCGGACTGGAGGGCCAAAGCTCGTCGCTGGTCCCTTCGACCGATGTAAGAAACGGATGGTACGCTTCACCGTCGTTCACGTAGATCGTGTGTTGACCGCGATCGCCAACACGACGTACCACCACGCGCCACGAGAGAGCTTCGATCACCGCCTCGTTCGTACTCACTCCTGATGCACCTCTTGTCCAACGCGCCAGCGGAGCACTGCATCGAGAAAGCCTTGGATGTCACCGTCCAGCACACTCTGAAAGTGGGTCGCGCCATAGCCGGTACGAGCGTCTTTCACCCGCTGCTCGGGATGTTGAAAATAGTTGCGAATCTGCGAACCAAAACCGGTCTTGGCCTGCGATTGGTACTTCGCCGCTTGTTCGTTCTCGCGCTTCTCATCCTCGATCCGGGCGAGTTTCGCGCGGAGCATCTTGAACGCCAGGGCCCGGTTCTTATGCTGGCTCCGCTCGTTCTGGCATTGGACGACCGTATTGGTCGGCAAGTGCGTGAGACGAATGGCACTGGAGGTCTTATTGACGTGTTGCCCGCCTGCGCCGCTGGCGCAGAATACGTCCTCGCGCACATCTTCCGATTTGATCTCGATCTCGGCGTCGTTGTTGATCTCGGGCGACACGTCGACTGCCGCGAAGCTGGTCATCCGCTTGCCTTCCGCGTTGAACGGGCTAATGCGCACCAAGCGATGGTAGCCGGTTTCGCCTTTCAAATAGCCGTAGGCCATGGGGCCGCGAATGGCAATCGTCGCGCTGGCAATGCCTGCCTGCTCGTTATCCTGGCGTTCGAGAATCTCGACCTCGTAGTCGTGTTTCTTGGCCCATTGAATGTACATGCGCATCAGCATCTCGGCCCAATCGTTGGCATCGACGCCACCGTCGCGCGGGTTGAACGAGATGATCGCGCCCGCCGAGTCGTGCGGCCCGCTGAGCAGCGAGCGCAATTCCACATCGGCCAAGAGGGTCTCGAGCTTGTCGAGCGCAGGTTGAACCTCAGCCGCCAGCGACGGGTCGTCGTCTCCCATCTCAATCATCACGTCGATGTCGTCGATCTGTTGCGTCAACTCGCGCAGTGGGCGCAGGATCAACGTCAGCTCTTTGAGCTCGGCCAGGACGGCTT
>CAYLYE010000392.1:0-3325 GCA_964387325.1 uncultured Planctomycetaceae bacterium | reverse complement strand
CGCTATCGCTGCGCACGCTGATCATGTCGCTGAGTATCGTCATCGTGTGTCCCGTTGCGGGGCAAGAGTCGGCCACGACTTGGTCCTCGGTCAAGGTCCCCGAGGTGTGGAAGAAAACGCCCCCCGGTCTGGAAGGCCGCGCTTGGTACCGAGCCTTCGTCAAGGTGCCAACCAACTGGCAGGGCAAAAATCTCGAAGTGTTTGTCGAACCCAGCGATGCCGCCCACGAGGTGTATTTCAACGGGCAGAAAATCGGCTCGGCAGGTGAGTTCCCGCCGTTCTTTCGCAGCGGGCTCGGTGGGACCGATCGGTTCTTTGTGCCGGCGAACCTCATCAAAGCCGATGGGTTCAACGTGGTCGCGCTGCGACACTGTCAGCAGGACGGCCGCACGGGTTTCAACCTCGCGGCCCCGGTCGTGTTTGGCGAGACCGAGGCGATCCGCTTGGCCGGCAACTGGCAATATCGCCCGGGAGACTCGACCGCCTGGGCGCGCTTCGATGAGCCGACACCACCGGCCGAGGCGACGCTGTTCGCGCGGCTCGACAATGCGGTCGAGGTCGCGGCGTCGTTGAAAAAGCTCGATAACGACGACGGCCCGCTCTCGGCCGTCGAGGCGCTCAAGAAATTTGTCATCCCCGACGATTTGCAGATTGAACTCGCCGTGGGGGAACCGGAAGTGCGTCAGCCGCTGAGTGTCAAATGGGACGCGCGTGGCCGGATGTGGGTCGTGCAGTTCATTCAGTATCCTGAGCCGGCCGGGCTCAAAATGGTGAGCCGCGATAAATTTCTCCGCACCGTGTATGACAAGACGCCCCCGGCCCCGCCTCATCATTTTCGTGGACAGGACAAAGTCACGATCCACGAAGACACTGACGGCGATGGTCGCTACGATCGCCATAAGACCTTTGTCGACGGATTGAGTCTGATCTCGTCTGTGGCCATCGACAAGGACGGTGTCTGGGTGCTGAACCCGCCCTATCTGCTGTACTATCCCGACAAGAATCACGATGACGTGCCGGATGGCGACCCGCAGGTTCACTTGCAAGGGTTCGGCATTGAAGACTCGCACTCGATTGCGAACAACCTGCGTTGGGGTCCCGACGGCTGGCTGTATGGCGCACAAGGAAGCACGGTCACCGCGGCGATTATCCGGCCGGGGATCGACAAGCAGCCGATGCATTCGCTGGGGCAGTGCATCTGGCGTTATCATCCGGCCACGAAGCGCTATGAGGTGTTCGCCGAAGGGGGTGGCAACGCCTTTGGTCTCGAACTCGACTCAAAAGGACGGATGTACTCGGGTCACAACGGTGGCAATACGCGCGGCTTTCACTATGTCCAAGGGGGCTACTATCGCAAAGGCTTCGAGAAGCACGGCGCGCTCTCGAACCCCTACACGTTCGGGTTCTTCGAGGCGATCGCCCATCACAATGTGCCCCGGTTCACGCACACGTTCATCATCTACGAAGGAGGCGCTCTGAGCGAGAGGTTTCGCGGCTCGCTCTTTGGCGTCGGCCCGTTGCAGAGTCACATCGTCCGCGCATCGTTCGAGCCAGATCGCTCGTCGTTTAAGACCAAGGATCTCGATCATCCGGTGACGTCGGCCGACACTTGGTTCCGACCGGTCGACATCCAGATTGGGCCCGACGGCGCGATCTATATCGTCGACCTGTACGAACAACGGATCGATCACGCGAGCCACTATCAGGGGCGGATCGATCGCGAGCGAGGACGCATCTGGCGGCTCGCAGCCAAGGGGACGAAGCTCCAATTGCAAGATCTGACTAAGCTGCCTGGCACTGAGTTGATTGACAAACTCGGCGACGCGAACCGCACGACGCGCCAAGCCTCGCTCGAAACGCTCGCACGGCGCGACGACCCGCTGCTCAATGCTCAACTAGCCACGCGGATCGCACAGAGCACGGCCGATGACGCCTTGGGGGCGTTTTGGGCCCTCGCTCAGCGACAGGGGCTCGATGAGGCCACGGCCTTGCGGGCGCTCGACCATGCGAACCCCTATGTACGTCTGTGGGCTGTGCGTCTGTTGGGAGACGATAAGAAACTGACCAGCGAGTTGGCCAAGCGACTCGATCGCCTGGCGCAACAAGAGACGAATGTCGAAGTCCGCAGCCAACTCGCCTCGACCGCCCGACGATTCAGCGTGGCCGAGGCTTGGCCCATCTTGCGACAAATGCTCGCCCACGACGCTGACGCGCAAGATATTCATATTCCGCTGCTCATCTGGTGGGCCATCGAATCCAAGGCCGATAGCGATCGCGACGCGGTGGTCGAATTGTTCGCCGACAAGCAACTCTGGCAGCGGCCACTCGTGCGCGATCAACTGCTCGAACGACTGATGCGGCGTTACGCCACGGCCGGCTCACGCAAGGACCTGCTGGCCTGTGCCGCGCTGCTGCAACGAGCTCCCGATAAGGACTCGGCCGCGCGGTTGTTGCAAGGCTTCGAGAAGGCTTTCGAGGGGCGCTCGCTCAGCGGGCTGCCCGAGGAATTGATCGCGGCCCTCACGGCGAGCGGCGGCGGGTCATTGGCTCTGCGGCTGCGACAAGGCCAGGCCGACGCACTGGCCGACGCGCTGCGCATCGTCGCCGACGAGAAAGCCAAGGCCAGCGAACGAGTGCAGTTGGTGCAAATTCTCGGCGAGATTCACCCTAACGCGGCGGTCGACGTACTGCTCAAGGTTGTCACTGCGGCGAAAGACGACACGCTCCGCGCGGCTGCGCTCACCGCCTTGATGCCCTTCGATAACGAACAGGTCGGCCGTAGCGTGGTCACCGCGTATGGTGGTCTGTCGAGCGACGTGCGTAGCGTCGCCGATACGTTATTAAGCAGCCGCAAGGCCTGGACTCTCGCTTGGTTGCAAGCCATCGACTCGGGCACGATCCCGGCCAAGTCGATCAGCGCCGACGTCGTGCGCAAAATGCTCTTTCACCGCGAGTCACGCATCGCCGAACTGGTCAAAAAACATTGGGGCGAAATCCAAGGGGCTACGAACGCCGAGATGCACAAGCTCATCGAGCGCTATCAAGGCGTGATCACCACCGCAGCCGGTAACCCCTACCAGGGGCGCAAACTGTTCATGACCAACTGCGGCAAATGCCATGTGCTGTTCGCCGAAGGGGGACGCATCGGGCCGGACCTCACTAGCTACAAACGAGACGATCTCTACACGATGCTCGTGAACGTCGTGAACCCCAGCGCGCAGATTCGTGAAGGGTACGAGAACTTTGTCGTCGTGACGACCGATGGCCGCACGCTCAACGGCTTCATCGCCGAGGAGTCGGCGGCGATCGGACGGCTGCGCGAGAT
>CAYLYE010000391.1:0-3354 GCA_964387325.1 uncultured Planctomycetaceae bacterium | reverse complement strand
GACTTTTCAACCGTCGCCAGCGTATTGAGCACGTTAGCCCAAGCGGGCGATCCGCAGGAATTACGCATTCGCGCGGTCAACTCGCTTGCCGCGTATCGCGATCCGTCGATCAACAAACTCCTGCTGCAGCAATTGTCGATGCAGACTCCCGCCGTGCGCAGTGCTCTGCTCGATGCGTTGCTCACGCAATCCGATCGCATTGAAGCCTTGCTCGATGAAATTGCCGGGGGCCGGATGAAAGCCACCGCCATCGACACGACCCGAGTCAATCGATTGCTCAAACATCGTGACGCGCGCATCGTCGAACGGGCGCGGAGCATCTTGGCCGCGGCGTTGCCAGCCGATCGGGCCAAGGCGCTTGCCGATTATCAGCAATCGCTCACGCTCGCATCGGATGCCCAACGCGGACGTGAAGTCTTTCGCAAGAATTGCACGACGTGTCATCGCATCGGCAACATCGGTGTCGACGTGGGGCCCAGCATCGGCGACACTCGCACCAAATCGCCCGAGCAACTGCTCACCGATATTTTGCAGCCGAACAAGGCGATCGATAACAACTTCCAGAGCTACACCGTGATTACCACCGATGGCGTCACGCTCGTCGGCATCGTCACGGCCGAGACGAGCAACAGTGTCACGCTCAAACTGCCCGAGGGGAAGGTCATGCCGCTGCTCCGCACAAATATCGAAGCGATGCAATCGAACGGCGTCTCGTTGATGCCCGAGGGGTTGGAGCGGAACATCACACGACAAGACATGGCCGACGTGATCGCGTTCCTCAAGAACTGGCGTTATCTCGATGGCCAGGTGCCGCTCGGCGCGCCGCGGTAAATACGGTGTTCATGCCAGTTCGAACGACTCATTCGCGCGCGTGAAGCGATCGTGAACGTCGATGACCGAGGCGATGTCAGCGTGTACGGTCTGCGCGCCGAGCGACTTGATATACCGACACGTTGCGTACTGCGATTGCTCTTGGGTGTAGCTGGCGAGCCACTGATCGAACTCGGCTTGCTGCTGCGGGGACTCGAATGGCCAGCGCGGCGGCGTGGAACTGTATCCGCATCGCCAGGGCTTAGGGGTCAGTCGAGCACGAAAACATTGCTGAGCACGGCAGAGCTTGATGTACAACGGGTCGGCTCCGGCCGCCTTGAGCAGTTCGAGCGTGGTGGGCTGGCTTGGATCGAAAGTCGTGTGCGTAACCAATGCCCGAAAGCCGTTGCAAGTGCGGTACAATCGCACACTCCAGTCGGGATGTTGATTCACGAACCGCTCGAACTGGGAGAGCAAATCCGCTTCGCGTGTGTCAACGACGGGCTCGACTGCTCCGCCAAACAACCGACGCACGAACGCGACAAAGCCACCTGAAGATGAAGGGGACGGTGCGGCAAAATCGAGATCGATGAACATCGCCCGAGCCGTGTTGAGCACCAAGCAGCCATAGGCATTGCGGGTGATGATCGCGACGGGGGTTCCGTCGGCGTCGTCCCAGGAATCGATCCGCTCTTCACGCAACGGGACGTCACCGTAGCCGTAACGGTCGATGGTCCCGTGCTCGGCGAACTTGCGAGCGGTCCGTTGTGCGGCGATGGCCGCCTGCGAGCGAGCGTCCTCGACCGACTCATCCGACGATCGCCAGCAAGAAAACCGCACCTCGCCACGTTCGTCGCTCTGCTCCTTCGCCGTGGCTCGAGCCCAATAAGCGGGGAAGTTCATGGCCACGCTCCACTATGCACGACGACGAATGATGACCGAGTCGACGGATGAATGTGAACACGTCCGGTCCGAGACGGACCGGCGATGGGCACCCCAACGGGTGTTTAACACTACTGAGCCAAGAGCAGTCGGCCGGGAACTTGCAGGTAGCCCTTCACTTCATTGAGGAATCGCGCGGCGGCGGCGCCGTCAACGAGCCGATGATCGTACGAGAGCGACAGTGGCATCATGAGTCGGGCTTCGATGTTGCCTTCGTCGGTCACGATGGGCATCTTGCGCGAGCGGCCAGTGAGCAGGATGGCGACCTGTGGCGGATTGATGATCGGCGTCGAATAGGTACCGCCGATAGCCCCCAGGTTGCTGATCGTGAACGTGCCACCCTGCTGGTCTTCGATTTTGAACTTGTTGGCTTTCGCGCGATCGGCAATATCGGCCAGCGCCTCGGCGATCGCCGGGATCGATTGACGATCAACGTCGCGAACGACCGGCACCACGAGACCACGATCGGTATCGACGGCCACGCCCAGGTTGACATATTCCTTGTACACAATCTCGTCGCGCTCCATATCGAGCGAGGCGTTGATGAGCGGGTGCAATCGCAACGCCTGCGCGACCGCCTTCATTACGAAGGGCATCATCGTCAGCTTGAGACCACGACGGGCGTAGTCGTCCAAGCTGGCTTTACGCATGCGCTCGAGCTCGCTGATGTCGGCATCGTCGAAGTTGGTGACGTGCGGAATTGATTGCGACGAGAGGACCATATTGGCCGCGATCGTCTTGCGGATGCGCGGGAGCGACTGACGACGAACGACACCAAAGTTGTCGCGCGACTCGACCCCTTCGGGGACGACGCCGGCGGTGGTGCGTTGCGAATGGGCCGGTGCGTTCGTGGCTTGATGACGCACGGCTGAGACCACATCTTCGCGAGTGATGCGACCGTTCGGGCCGGTGCCGCTCACACGTGCGATATCGATCCCCAGCTCGCGCGCCAAGCGACGAACCGAGGGGCCGGCCGGTGCAACGTTTGCGTCGTCGTCGATCGCCGGGGCACTGGCGGCGACGCTCTGCACGGGAGCGGGAGTCGCGACAGGAGCGGGAGCCGACACAGGGGCTGGCGCTGTCTTGGGAGCCGCAGCGGCAGCCGCGGGCTTGGCAGGAGCCGGAGTGGCGGGCGCAGCGGGGGCCGACACACCGGCCTCGACGCTGATAATCACGCCGCCGATGGGGACACTCTGGCCGCTCTTGACGTGGACCTTGACGATCTTGCCCGCGTGAGGACAGGGGATCTCGACCGTGGCTTTGCCGGTCTCGACCTCGACGACCGGTTGATTGGCGCTAATCACGTCCCCCTCTTTAACCATGACGTTCGTCACGTCGCCGGCGGCGATATTCTCGCCCAAGTTGGGGAGCTTGAAATCAATGGCCATCACGCACTCCACTCACGTAGGTTGAACTAGCAGTCTTTCACTGTCCAATTAGGCTGCACGCGCTCCGCTGCGCGTCGCGGCTAACGTATCACTATCGCACCCATACTTACTGTTACGAGAACAGCGGATCGGCCTTCTCGGGATCGATGCTTAACTCACTCACGGCGGCAGCCAGTCGCCTTTGGTCAAACAGACCGCGCTGGGCCAACTGACT
>CAYLYE010000390.1:0-3379 GCA_964387325.1 uncultured Planctomycetaceae bacterium | reverse complement strand
CGCCAGGACCGTCGGGCCATTCCTTAGCCCGAAAATAACCGATTCGGAACCCCTGGTGCCGGCTCACGCCCAACGACCACTGAGTCGTTGAACGTGTCCTTGATGAGTGACACCAACGGTATCGGCTAGCCAATTCAAGCGGCTTGAGACGGACGGAAGTAATTTTGGCCACGTGGTTTACAGTGATTGTTAGGCAATTCATTCGGGTCCTAGAAGCTAGTCAAACCTTAACGGCTACGCACCCCTCCAATAGGACCGACAGCAAGGTTTTCCGAACGTCGCAGTGGTAGCTTTGGCGTGTCGCTGGTACGGTTAGGGGTATCTGGGAACATCGAGAGCTATTTAACGCCCGAGCTAGCATGGAAGAAAAAGTTTTGCCAGCCACTCCAACGCGTCCCTACGAGCTCGCCGATTTCGACACGATCGCGCCAGTCAAGTGTCCGTGCGGGCAAGCTCGACGTGCATTTGGCGACGTAAGCGACTTTCCTGGCACGGTCCATCGCACGGATATTTCGACCGAAGCCCGCACGCATTACCACCGGCATCTAACTGAGACGTACTACTTCCTAGAGTGTGATCAAGGCGCGCAAATGCAACTGGACGATGAACTTATGGATGTTCATCCCGGGATGTGCGTGATGATTCGCCCGGGAACCCGGCATCGGGCGATCGGCAAGATGCGGGTGCTGATCGTGGTGCTGCCGAAGTTTGACCCCGAAGATGAGTGGTTCGACTGAGCTAGGTGCGAGCCGCTTAGCGACTCCGAGCCGGGGACGTTTGTCTCTGGATAGGATGGCCCCGCGTCAGAGACGCCGATCTGAACGCAACTTTAAGCCGGGGGCTCACACCCCCGGCTCGGATAAGCCACTCCAGTCTCATCCCGTGTGCCTCTTCCCCCCGCCGATCGCTTGTCGTATCCTAAGTCGTTGCTCCTGCCCGCCTAACCGGTCGCCCCGGACCTCCTGAGACACCCACCTATGAGGCCAGTCGTGCGTTGTATTCGCTGCTTGTCATTGTGGCTTGTTCTGTCGTCGGTAATGTCCAGTCTGTTTGCCGCCGAGGCGGTTGACTGGCCGGTGTGGCGCGGGCCGGAACAGAATGGCGTCTCGCGCGAGACCAATCTGATCGAGAGCTGGGACCCCAGCGGCGAGAACGTCGTTTGGAAGAACGACACGATTGGCACTCGATCGACGCCGATCATCATGCGCGGCAAACTCTACACGCTCGCCTCGGCCGACCACGATACGCCACGCGAAGGTGAACGGGTCGTCTGCGTCGACGCCAACACGGGCAAGCTGCTGTGGGAGAACAAATTCAATGTCTATCTCTCAGACGTGCCGCGCGAGCGGGTCGCCTGGAGCTGCGTGGTCGGTGACCCCACGACGGGCCGCGTATTTGCGATGGGTGTATGCGGGTTGTTTCAATGCCTCGACGGCGAGACGGGCAAAACGATTTGGTCCCGCTCGCTGAACGAAGAGTTCGGCTTGCTCAGCACCTACGGCGGCCGCACCAACATGCCGGTTGTCTACGAAGACCTGATCATCACCAGCGCGGTTATGACCAACTGGGGTGACAATGCCATTCCGGCCCACCGTTTCTTGGCGATGAACAAGAACACGGGCGAGGTGGTGTGGTTCAACGGCACCAATCTCCGCCCCCGCGAGACGACCTATAGCGGTCCGGTGTTGACCCACTTCAACGGTCAGTCGGCGCTCGTGTTCGGTTCGGGTGACGGTAGCGTGTGGGCCTTTCAGCCGCGCACCGGTCGGCCCATTTGGAACTATCTGTTGTCGCGCCAGTGCGTCAATGTGCCGCCGGTGGTGTTGAACGACGGCCGCGTGTTTATCTCCAACGGCGAAGAGAATCCTGACGGCGCTACGAGTGGCGCGTTCGTTTGCATCGACGGCAACAAAGCGACCGGGGGCAAAGACATTACCGAGGATGGCGCGATTTGGCGCCGTCGCGACGTGATGATTGGTCGCTCGGGCTGCGTGGTGGTCAACGGCCGTGTGTATGCCGGCGACGACTCGGGCAACCTGTTCGTGTTTGATGCCAAGACGGGGGAACCGATCGGCAAGCGGGTCAAGCTCGCCGGCACGATCATGCGGGCTAGCTTGCTCTATGGCGATGGCAAGATCTACGCCAGCACGACCAACGTGGCTCACGTTCTCAAGCTCGACGACAAGGCCGGCGTGAAGATCTCGCATCGTCTCCGCTTTCCTCAGGAGGAGGAGATTCATGGCTCGCCGATCACGTATAACGGCCGGCTCTATTTTCCGACGACTGCCGCGATCTACTGCCTCGCGTCACCCAATGCCAAGTCGGCTCCCGCGGCGGCCGAGACGGCTGCGGTCGAGGCTCCGCTGACCGATAAGAAACCGGCCCACCTGCAAATCGTGCCCGCCGAAATGCTCATCAAGCCGGGCGAGACGGTTAAGTACAGCGTCCGCTTGTACAACGCCCTGGGCCAATCGATTGGCGAGGCCAAGGACGTGCAGTTCACGATCGAGACCGAAGGGCCTCCGAAGCCACCTGCAGCCCCAGGACAACCACCGCAGCCCACGCGGGTCAAAGGTCCCGGCACGATCGACCCCACCGGAGTTTATACCGCCGAGAGCGGCACAAATCATCAGGGTGTTTACATCCTGGCCACGGTGGGTGAACTGAAGGGGCAAGCACGTATCCGCGTGATTCCTCCCTTGCCGTGGAAGTTTGACTTTACGGACAAAAAGATTCCGCTCCCCTGGAATGGCATGCGCTATCGCCATGTCATCCGCGAGGTGGATGGTAATCCGATGATGGTCAAGATCACCACGATCCCGTTGGGAATGAAGAGCACGGGCTTCTTAGGTTGGCCCGACTTGCATGACTACACGGTTCAGGCTGATCTCAAGGGTGGTTTTGGCAACAATGCCCAAACCGACATGGGTGTGATCGCGCAGCGATACGCGCTCGACATGCTGGGCAACAAGCAGCAATTGCAAATTCGCTCCTGGACCGCTCAGTTGGATCGCTTTAGCAAGCAGGTGCCGTTCGCCTGGAAGCCCGACGTCTGGTACACGGTTAAGTTCAGCGCCGGCACGCAAGGGGGCAAAGCGATCCTGAAAGGGAAGGTTTGGGAGCGTGGCACGCCGGAACCGAGCGGCTGGTCGATCGAGGCCGAGGACCCCGCCCCGAATCTTGTGGGGAGCCCGGGCATGTTCGGCAACGCGACCAATGCGGAAGTGTTCATCGACAATATTTCGGTGACAGCCAATCAGTAAGGCTGTTGCCAGGTCCGTCGACGGTGGTGTCGGCGGTGAAGGATTTCAATCGGACTGCCATTCTTTTTTTCGGAGATCAACCCGTGAGCCGATCGTTGCTGCGTTGGGCGAGTGTC
>CAYLYE010000389.1:0-3421 GCA_964387325.1 uncultured Planctomycetaceae bacterium | reverse complement strand
CCGACGCTCACGTATTCCGCCAACCCACCGGCTTCCAGCCGGTGGTAGTTCAGTTTGATTACGATGGAATTCAACGCCGGCTCGGAAATTGCTCCGGGCCGGCGTTTCCTGTTCAAGGTTCTTCCGCCACTCGATGCAAGTCGTCCGCACGTTCATCGCGCTGCTGATTTTTAGCCAGGCGGCTGCTGTCGTCTGGGCTCAGGCACTCACACCAACACGTTTTCTGGCCGCCTGGGCCGATGGCTCGCGGAGCACCGGCTACGAAGTACTCGACTGGTCCTGGGCCGACAAACAACCACGACTCGGTGAGCGGTTGCTGTTTGACGCGGGGGGGCGGGTACGCTGGCTACGTGACACCACGCTCGAAATCACAGCTCCACCTGCAACGATCGAGCTCGTTGGCGGTGATCGGTTTCCCGGCAAGCTGGTCTCGTTCGCTGCCGAGCAGTCGTTGCCGGCGCTCCCTACGCCCTCCCACCTCTTGGTTGAACCGCTCGCCAATTACGATCGACCCGCCACACCGCCACGCAACACCATTCGGATTTTGCCCCAGTGGTTGCGGCGAATCGTCTGGGAGTCGCGCGGCGGCGATCATTATCGTCCCGGAACGGCCCTGTGTCGCGACGGTCGGTTGCTCGACTTCCGATCGCTCCGTTGGCAACCCACCGGCGTCCGCGTACTGAACGACTCCGGGACACAAACCCTCGTCTGGGAGGAATTGGCCGAACTGCATCTGCCGCAACTCGACAACTGGGAGTCGCTCTACCAGCAACGGGCGATCCTCAGTCCTTCGGCGCGAAGTTCGCTGTTGCGCGTTGCCGACTCGCAAGGGCTCTTGGCCACCACCTCGACCGAGCGGTTTCAGGCCATCAGTGTCGGTCGAGAATCGGACCCGAAGGATTGGTATCACATCGTGCAACCGGCCTGGACGCTCGATGCCCTTTACGTACCGCATCGACGCATTCGGCAGCGTACCTTCTTTGCGATCCATGAGGTGCCGCTCACATTACTATCGCCGATCCGCTCGTCGCATCGCTCGGTAATCTCGTCCGCCTGGACTCGTCCGCAGATCGACGCCTCGGTACAAGGCACGCCTCTCATCAATGGCAATGACGAATACGGCTGGGGAATCGGCGTGCATGCGCATCACGAACTCGAATACGAGATCGCGCCCGAGGCCAGAACGTTTCGGACCAAAGTCGGTCTTGATCGCTTGAGCGGCACGGGTGGGTGTGCGCGCGCGCTGGTCTATCATGGCGCGCTGCAAAGCGAACCGCTCTTTGAAAGCCCGCTCCTGATCGGCAACCAGAGCGTGTTCGATACTCAGCGCATGGCATTGGCCCCCTCGCTGTCGGGCCGCTCTCGATTGATGTTGGTTGCCGATGCGGTGAACAAGCCACCGGTGCGTGGCGTCGATCCACTCGACGTGCGCGACGTGGTCGACTGGCTCGAACCGATGCTTGAACTCAATCCTGAAGAGGCGTATCAAACACTGATGGCGCGGCGGATGGGTGCGCTGCGCGAGGCCGAGGGGTGGAAGGTCGTTGACGGGTCTTGGAACGACATCAAGCTGAGTCATGTGTTGTACCCACATACCTTTCGCCCGGTATTGCAAGGGACGACCGATGTGATCACGCTCGAGCACACGCTTTCGTCCCCTGCCTCCAATGCCCGCTTGGTCATTTGGGCGGGTCAGCCACCCCGACCTCCGCAATCCGGTCGAGTCGCCGTCTCGATCGATGGCCAAGGGGTGTACGAAGGTGCCTTGGGTGTGATTGTCGATCCCACGAAAGTGGCGCCGCTGAGCATCCCGATCCCTGAGGGGACAAAAAGCGACCTTCAGGTACGTATTCGCTTTGCGCTCCCCCCGACCGGCCAGCTCGACTGGCGTGGGGCAGCGATCATCGCCTCGCCCTGAATGGTCAGCGAGCCTTTTGGCTCGCTGCTGGCAGTTTATGTGCGAATGAATTAGCATGGTTGAGACGCTCACTCCCACCTCGGTCATGCCTCACCACGGTCGTTCGCACCGCTTATGTCTAGCCCGCACGAACCATCACGCGCCGACGAAACTGCGCCCCAGCAGGCGACGAGCCCCGACCCGGTCGATGCCGAACTGATCGCAGCGGCCTCGGGCGGAGACCATCAGGCATTCGCGCAGCTTGTCGCTCGACATCAGCGGATCGTCTACGGCTACCTTCGCGCCCGAACATTACACTCGCATGACGCCGAGGACATGACGCAAGAGGTATTCCTGCGGTGTTACCAATCGCTAAGCCGCTTTGATGCCTCGTGCGATGTCATCCCCTGGCTCTTGGGCATAGCCCGCAATTCGCTCCGCGAGTTCGTCCGTCGCATTCGTCGCAAGCGAGAAGTGGCCTGGACGACCATGTGCCTTGAAATCGATGATGCCGCTCCGCGCTGTGATGGCGTCATGGGGGACATGACCGACGAATTGCCATCGTGTCTCGACGCGCTTGGGGCCAGCGCGCGTCAGGCTATCGAGATGCGATACGATGCCCGGCTAAGGCTAGCCGAGATCGGCGAGAAATTGCGTCGTAGTGAAGGTGCCGCCAAACTGCTCATGTTTCGCGCTCGCCAAGCGCTCAAGTCTTGCTTGGACCGAAAGACGGCAAGGAACGACGCTTGACCGACGACGAACTGATCCGCCTGCTGGAAGAAACCCCTCTGGACGAACTCTCGATCGATCAGATCGAGCTGTTACGTGCCCGCTCTGCGCACTCGGTCGAGGTGCGCACGGCCCTCTTGGCTCAGTTGCAGTTCGACGAGGTCGCCCATGCTTCGTTGGGGCGCGTCGAGGTGAACACACTCGAAATCATTGCTGTTTCCGACGGCGTACAGCGACGGACTCGCCGTTTGGCACTGGGCTCGCTCGTGTTTGTTTTGATGGGTCTCGCAACGTGGTTCGGCTGGCGTCGTCTGAGCGAAGCGCCGACCATGATCGCCGTCAAGACGGTCGAATCTCCGGTACCCACGATTGACACCGCACCCTCGACTCCGAGTGTGACTCCCTCGGCATCGGCCTTGGACCCGCTCACAACGAAATCGCCAACGTCCTTGCCGACCGGAGCATCTGAGAAGCAGCCGCTCACGTCCCCAAGGCCGGTCGACGATGAACCGTGGCTTACGGCACTGCGTGGCCCGGAACTCCCGTTCGAGCAGGTTGCTTTCTCCTCAGCGCCGAACGCCGCCAAGCAAGGCTCGCAGGGAGCACAGATCGCCCGCTGGTGGGAAAGCATCGGCAAGGGGCGTACCACGCTCGAAGCAACTCGGGACGGCTCACGTCGCTTGGCGATGTACGACACGAACCGCCTGCGTGCTCCCTGGCAGAGTGGCTACGCGCTCCGCATCGCCCTGGCGCCGTCACGTGTCCCCAACTGGATCTATCTGTGGCATGGCACAC
>CAYLYE010000388.1:0-3469 GCA_964387325.1 uncultured Planctomycetaceae bacterium | reverse complement strand
ACGCTCGCGGGCCGGGCTGCCTTCATAGGGCTTCATGCAGCTGCTCGGCGCATGAATGATAAGCGCGCCCTGATCGCGGGCCGTGTGCAGCACCTTGTTCATGCGGGGTACTAGTTCGTTCACACGGCGAACTGCGTTGAGACAATGATGGGCGTCCCACATATCGCAGACGATAATGGCTGTCTGTTGCGCGTTCCATGACACGCCGCGCTCGGTGAGCGAATGGTAGCGGCCGGAGCCGGCCGAAGTTTCGAGGAGTCGCCGAACGTTGAGCGTGAGTGTCCCTTTCTCTGCGGCCGAAGCGAGTGTGCTCAGCAAGGATAATCCCACGACAATGACCCCGCGGAGCGTAACGTTCACGGCAAGTTCCCTTGTTTTAGCAAGCTCACGATCTCGAAGCCGACGGCTCAACCGCCGGTACGTTCATGCCCTGTTAAAGATATCTTCACCTCAGTCGTGTCACAAGTTATTGGCGAATCCCGTTTCAGTCGAGGGCTCTAAATATGCGATCGCTACCGAAACTCTAATTCTCAGAGTCGTCTAGTTGATAGGACAATTGCTCACGTATTCGGTCTGAGAATTCACGGCGAGGCGGAGGAGAAAACAACCAGTCACCCGGCTCAAAATCGCTGGCCTCGGGTTTCGCCCAATCCCATGGAAAAGATGTATGTCGCAGGGGCTGATCATCGGTCACCGTGTGATCCGGAAAAGGTCGCCCATTATCATCTTCAAGATTCGTTCCAATTGAATATAGTAGAGGTTGACCGTTCACGAAGCGATAACGCAATGGCTGACCGTCCATGCGATCGATCGGTAGGCGGTCAAGAAATCGAGGGATCAGATAATCGAGTCGTTCGGGCCAATTGCCTGTGGCTGTTTTGTATCGCCGCAGGGCAATAACGGTCCGGGCGGCGTCGCGCTGCTGTACGGCCCGTTCTGCAATCCGATAAATGTTTTCTTCGGCACTCAGCCACGTGATAAGGCTGAATTTCGTTCCACTCGACGAGAGCGCATTCCGCTGGTTCAAATACCGTAGATCCTGATTCCTCCAGATTGGAGCTTCAAAATCCTGCTCAGCAATGTCGGCTAACTCATCATAAGCTCGCACCATTTTCGCTCGTGGAACGAGATTGTTTGCCTGTAATGGGGCCTGCAACTTCGCTAACCATGAGTCATCCGTACGTCCTCCATTGAGTGCTTTGGCATTGTACGCTAGAAGCAGTCCATCACCGCAGCCATCGTCCGTGTAGAGACGTTGCACAGCATCATAGAAGTTCTCGCGATCGATCACAGGACGAAAACTTAAGGTAATCATGGCGACGTCAATTTGTAGCAAGTCGTTTTCCGTAAGTGAGCAGCGTGGATCATTCAATATCTCATACAATGTGTCACAGATTGACGAGTGAATGGACCACGCCACGGCATGGCAGATCGACACACGTTGTTCTTGCGTGTGACGCGCGATGTTCAGTCGTGCCAAGAAGTTAGCAGTTACCCGCCGATTGTCGCCTTGCTCGAGAGCCAGATAAGTGTCGGCCTGCAACATGCGATTCAGTTGACGGAGCATACTAAGGTGTGGCAACATTACTACTAACAAATTGGGATTCTCGGTCTCAGCTTTCGCGGAATACCAATGATTGCGGCCGAAGAGCTTGGCCTCGGTGCGATACGTAAGTTCTGGGACGCCATCACTTAGAAGAAATCCCAGAAACGGCAATTCCGAGGCCTCGCGGATAGCGGCGAGTGGTTGCTGGTTGCGCTGCAGGACCTCGACAATCTTTGCCCATTCGGGACTAGCGGGGTGATAGATCGTAAAGCTCCGTATCCCTTCCAGTTGTTCGATGGCCGCCAGGTAATGCGGCCATGCTCGTTTTTCCTCGGGCGTGGCGAGGATCGGTGCATTTAGTTCGGCAGAATAATTTCGGCTCAGCTTGTTTTCGTGACGATACAATCGCCACGCTAAAAATCCGTAGACTCCGCATACCTGCAACAAAAGTAGCGCTATCGCAGTAAGCCAAGGATGTCGACGAATCATGCCAATTTAATTCCGTCAGATTACTTGAGCCAGGAAATGAAACGATCGAAGAGATACGAATCAGATAGCAGCGATTATTCGGAATTGGTTGCTCAATCGCAACTCTCAATGGCAGTGGACTGCTTGAATGGTTGTCATTTCGGCATTCGACCATGATACGACGGTCGCCCCGATTGTGAATGCAAGAATTTGTCAGTTCAGTCAAGTCCTTGGTCTCCGTTTCGTGACAAGGTCTTGAGAGTGAGCCAGTTCACTGGAATATCCACATCCTTGAAATGGCACCTGCTGTGTGCTTACTTGGCTCCCGTGGGCATCGGCCAGAACCGTTCGTATGGCAGTGTGTAATGCTCGGCTAGGTCGTCATGCACCGGGGAGACGCCAGCTTGATAGATCTCCAGTAGCGACCGTTTCTGTTTGAACTCGTCGGTCGTGAGCGTCACGGTGAGGCCCGGTAAAGTGTCGGGCGGGGGACCGTGAACGACGTAGGTCCAGACCGTGCCGCGAAAGTCGGCCGCGCGGGCGGCATCGCGGACGAAAATGCAGGTTGCGCGATGATCGCCGTGCGTATCCGACTCGTGGGTCGTGTACAGTTCGCGGGGGCGGCGCGTGCGGATGATCTCGGCCAAGTCGTCGAGCAGCGATTGCTTGAGATACGGGGCGGGGCGCGAATGAGCCTGCGTATGGTAGTCGCGACCGACCACGACATAGGTCTCACTCTTGAGCGTGTGCGGGTTGAGATACGCGTTCGCCGCGCTCGACTCGTACATCGTCTTGAGCCCCCCGTCGGGATAGCCAAGAAACAACACGTTATCCCCAGGCACGCCCAATTGCGTCATGGCCTGCAACGTGTGCCGCTCGCGCAAAGCGGCTAATACGAAGAAGTCTGCCGGAGTTAATTGATCGATCGGCTTTTGGGTCGCGGCCGAGGCAGCCTTAGGAAAGCCATCCCCTTGCGTGACAATTACCACGCCGACACGCTGCTGTTGGGCGAGAGCGCGTCGCAGGACCGTCGCGCAGCCGATCGCCTCATCGTCGCTGTGCGGGGCAATCACCAGTACATCGAGCGTGGCGCGCTCGTCGGCCAGGGCCATCACTGCGAACATGATCGCCGCGAATGTCATGACGATCCGCTTGAGGATCGCAGTACGAGTTGAGGTCAGATCATCACGTTGCATGATACCGCAGAAACCAGGGTTCCCGCTCCGCACTCGATCCAGGCAACCAATTCATCATTGAGACTAACATCAGGGGCTAGGATAACAAAAAACCCCCGCTGACTCATGCAAGCACGAGTCAACGGGGGGGCGGGGTCTCCAGGAACATGCTGCCACATGCTCCAGGCTTCGTCACAAAATATCGGTGTCTGATTAGCGGCGGGTCGAGCGCCAGCCGTTGAGTTCATCCTTCGACGGAGCTGGTGCCGCGACTGGTGTT
>CAYLYE010000387.1:0-3483 GCA_964387325.1 uncultured Planctomycetaceae bacterium | reverse complement strand
TTTTCAACACTTCGCGATGAATCCTCACCGCACTCTTCCCTTTCAAATACCCCATCGTCATCGCCACGCTGTACTTGGGCGGAATGCTCAACAGCATGTGGACATGATCCGGCATCGCCTTGCCTTCCAACAAGTCGAGCCCTTTCTGACGACACAGTTCGCGAAGGATCTCTCCGATCCGACGACGAACTCTTTCAAATTCTTTCCGACTCCGATACTTTGGAACCAGCACCACGTGATACTTGCACTCCCATTTCACGTGGGCTTGGCTTTGCCAATCTTTCATCACGATCCTCCCTTGATCCCCTTCCGGGGCCTTCCTCAAGGGAGGATTTTTCACACTCTCGCCAAAAACGGCAGAGCCTTGTCAATTCTCACCGCCAGAGGCGGTGGATTAACTTGGATTTAGCGTAGCGCGATCGGCGAGATTTGAGTAACGTAATCGTTCACGCCTTGGCGAGGAGGGAGGGGGCCGTTTCCCGTCGGAGTTTGGCCTGCACGGCTTCGGTCAGCCAGAGGAATACGTTCCGGTCCTGGCGGCGGCTGGTCTCGATCACGGTTAACATGCGTTCGACGAACCGGCTGCCCGCTGCCGACTGGGTACCGAACGACAGCTTCCGCCAGATCACCGCATGACGCAACGCCCGCTCCGCGGCATTGTTAGTCGGCTCCACGCCATCGACCTCGCTGAAGGTCCAGAGATGTTCGCGGTGCTCGACCAGTTCCTTGCAGAGGTCGCGCGTGAGCACGTTGAAATAGCCGCGCAGCAACAGCGCGTCGATCTCTTGGCGGATCGGCGCCATGCGTCGCTCGAACGTGCCGCGAGTGATGGTTCCGTCACGAGACCGCTTCCACAGGGCAAACAGTTCTTTGGTCGGCCGCATCAGGTCGCGGCCCAGTCGCTGCTTGGTCGGGCACGGGTCGTCGATCAACGCCTGGAAGTCTCGTTTCAGGTGGGCCCAGCACCATTGCAACCGGCCGAATCGCCAGTACATCCGCGCCCGATCGCAGTGGATGATGCCGTCGTAGGCTTCGCCGATCAAATCCTGGAGCACATCGGCGGCCCGGCTGGTGCGGCAAGCGAAGAACGTAAAGGCCGTGGCGACGACGGTCCAGACCCACGCCTTGGCCGGACCTTCCTTCGTCGGCGATTCGTCGATGTTCAAGATGGCTTGAGCCGGGAGCTGGGCGGCGAGTTCGTCGTAGGCCGGCTCTGCCGCGTCGGCACAGCGGTTCTGCAGCAGTACCATCCAGGCAGCACGGGCCGGCTGGTTCAGGATCATGCTCAGGAACTGGGCCGCTCGCCGCTTCGATTGCCGGAAGCAGGCCATGAGCAGACCGCTGAAGGCGATCAGTCGCGGCCCGGCCTGGCCGGTCGGAACGCCGGGCGGCAAGTCGCCGCATGTGGACGAGCCGCAAGCACAGATCAGGCGGTGCCGCTGATACTCGGTCACAATCGGCCGGATGTCGGGCAGTTCCCAAACTTGATGCCGCAGCGGTTCGGGATCGCGGCCCGTCAGGATCTGACCGCACCGTCGACATTCCTTGGGCACACACGACACCACGTCTTGGCATTCTTCGACCGGAATTAAAGTCCGCTCGTGCTTGTCGTGCCCCGGTTGACCGCCCCGCGACCGCTTCGACTTGGGCTTCACCGACGGTGGCTTCGCGTGCGGATGCGCCGTCGACGGAGGCTGCGAGGAGTTCTGGGGCGTCTTACTGCGGAGTTCCGCCACTTGGGCTTCGAGTTCGGCAATCCGGGCCAACAGCAGGCGGACCACCGCTTGCGCGTCCGGCGGCCACTTCGCCATCATCTCGTCCGTGAGTTCAATCGTCATGCCGACGTTATGACCGATGATCCTTCATCGCGCAAGCCCAACCAAACACCGACTTGTGAACGATTACTTGAGTAACTTAGGCGATCACAGGAGGTGACGCATGATTTACTCGAAGGAATTTCGCGGTGAGGTTTTGGCGGCCTGTGATCGTGGCCTTGGAACGCAGGCCGTGGCGTTGAAGTTCAAGGTCAGCGAGTCATGGGTTCGTCGTGTCAAACAAGAGCGCCGTGAACAAGGGAAGTTGGGACCGGCGACGAGGCGTAAACGTATGCCACGTTGGTCTGCTGCCGCGGATGCGATTCGCGTCGCTATGGCCAAGCAGCCGGATTTGACATTGGCCGAATTACAGTCTGAGTTGAAGACGTCACTGAGCCTCGCGACCCTCTGTCGAGCTTTGCGTGCCTTAAAGCTGTCGCTCAAAAAAAAGTCTTGAAGGCCACCGAACAGTCGCGGCCTGATGTGGTCGAGCGCCGTGCGGTGTGGCGTGTACGTCAAGCGGGCCTCAAACCTGAGCGACTAGTATTTATCGACGAAACGTGGGTCAAAACAAATATGACCCGGCCCCGTGGTCGCTCTTTGCTCGGTACACGACTGATCTGCTCGGTGCCGCATGGGCATTGGAAAACGACGACGTTCTTGGCGGGATTGCGAACGTCTGGTCCCTGCCGTGCGTCAGCGCGTGTTAGCTCGTACTCCATAACCCCTACGTGTTTCCTGAACGAGATGAGATTTTATGCCGCCCGTTTTCTAATCTCGCAACTAATCAGCATCAATGCCACGATTTACCGTGCCCTCGATGGAACGCAATAAGTGTGGTGAGGTGGACCCCAAAAACTGGACAGATGGATAAGGAGTACAATCCCGATCGGGGGCACTGAGTGAGGAGTCCCGACGGTGAGCAAGCAGCGACGCAGTTCTGGTTGAGCGTTTAAGGCTCGGGTGGCATTGGCGGCGCTCGACGTGGTGCGCGACTGCTTGCACGACGAAGCGCTCGACGGCCAGGACAAGCTGTTGGCCAAGTATCTCAAACCAGACTTATTGATCGTCAACGACATGGACATGAAGCAGTTACCGCGTCGCGGTGGCGAGGTGTTGTTCGAGATTATCATGCGGCGTTACGAAACACGCAGTACGATCATGACCAGCAATCGGCCGCTAGAGGACTGGGGGAAGTTAATCGGCGACGTGCCGAGCGCTACGGCGATCTTGGATCGGCTCTTGCATCACGCGACGATCTTGCAGATCACGGGCAAGAGTTATCGCCTGCGGAATCAAGCTTCCCCGTCGCCGGAGCCGGTCGATGGCGGGTCAAAACCCGTCCCTGCGCCGACCGGCACAAATCCGCGTAAGAAGACAAAAATCGAAGCAGAAAAGAGCGTCGGCGAAGCCGACGACCCTTGTCAACCGTAGTGAATATGGTGATTATTCAACCTCCACCCCGGCTGGTTCCCAACGCGCCGATCGACTGGTGAAATCAACGCGCCGACTGACAGTCCGGCGGTTGGGGATGAAATGCAGATTGAGTACGGATGCAGTGTGATATCAAGCGTTTCGATACCATCCGGCGAGTCGATTCGGCGAGCAACCTAGTGTAATTGATTACCGCCTTAGGTGGTCCGCAGTTGCAGTGGGGGTGGGCAGATCA
>CAYLYE010000386.1:0-3493 GCA_964387325.1 uncultured Planctomycetaceae bacterium | reverse complement strand
CCGACGTGGGGATTGAGCCGAGCATCATTCAACATCGTCGCGGCGATGAACTCACGTTCCGCAACACGGCCTGGACCATTCAGGTCCTTCGCGGTGTAATCTTGCTCGTCGGCGCGACGTTGCTGGCCTGGCCGGTCGCGGAGTTTTATCAAGAACCGTCGCTGCAATGGCTGATCCCCTTCACGGGGCTCACCGCCCTATTGGCAGGCCTCAACTCGACGGCGCTCTTCACCGTGCGGCGCCATTTGCAATTGGCTCGACTCACGCTGCTCGACCTCATCAGCCAGACAGTCGGCGTGGGTACGATGTGTCTGTGGGCCTGGATGCAGCCGAGCGTCGTCGCATTAATGATGGGTGCGATCGCTACGAGTCTCGTGACGATGATCGGGTCGCACTTTTTGATCGCGGGACCTCGCAACCGATTGGGCTGGGATCGCGCAGCGGCTCACGACTTGTTCCACTTCGGCAAATGGGTCTTCGTGAGCACGGTCATCACATTCCTGGCCATCCAGGTCGATCGCATGCTACTCGGCAAACTTGTCGCGATGCACGATCTGGGGGTCTACAGTGTCGCGGCCGCGGTAGCCACGCTTCCGAATATCTTGCTGGGCATGTTGACCGGCGCGGTGCTCTATCCAGTGCTGTCGCATTATGCGCGGCAGTCGCATCAGGCGATGCTCGCGGCGTTAGGGAACGTGCGACACGTGATGCTCACGATTGGCGCGTTCTTCGTGCTCGGCGTGCTTTGTGAGGCGCCGACGTTCTTTTCGCTCGTATATGACGAGCGGTATCGTGACGCCGGCTGGATCGCTCAACTACTGGCCATTGCCGTGTGGGTCATGATTCTGAGCACGACGGCCGATCGGGCGTTGCATGCTGTCGGCGATCCACGCGGGGCGGCCAAGTTCAACTTCTGCAAACTGCTCGCCACACTCGCCGCGACTTGCGTGGGCTATTGGCTCGACGGCTTGAGCGGATTCATCGTTGGGCTCGCGGTCGGCGCTCTGGCCGGACATGCCGTGCTGGCGTATCGACTGGCTCAACACGGGTTCCAGGCTTGGCGTCAGGACTTGTGCTTCTCGCTTGGTCTCGCCGTGGTCGCATCGGTGACTTACGGCTTGGGACAATGGGCCGAGGGGTCGCTGCGCTTTGGTCATGAGTTGGTGTGCGTGCCGGTGCTGATCGCGGCGGGGATCTGCTGCTGGCGGCAACTACGCGTGATGCGCCGACTCGTGTGACAGGAGACGTCTCGCCAGGCATTGCCAAACCGAGTGATGGAGCGTAGGCTTAATTCGTCAGCTTCATTCTTCGCACGCGCGGCTGAGCGCGTCACGCAATGACCATGAACAAACTACGTCAGCAGATCGCCTTCGAGGCGGCTCGGCTGATGTATGAGCGTCAAGAGTCCGAGTATTATCGCGCCAAACTCAAAGCCTCGCGGCGGCTCGGTCAAGGTTGGGTCAAGCCGTCCGACCTCCCTAGCAATGCCGAGATTCGCGAGCAGATTCAGTCCTTCGCCCGGCTCTACGAAGGAGATCAGCGGCTCGTCAACTTGCGCGACATGCGGGTCGAGTCGCTGCGGCTCATGCGACTACTGAGGGCCTTTCGCCCCCGACTCATTGGCAGCGTGCTCACCGGTCACGTGCGCCACGGAAGCGATATCGACGTGCATGTCTTCTCCGACAGTATCGAGGCGGTGTGTGCCGCGTTGGAACTCGAAAACCTGTCCTTCGAGGTCGAGCGAAAACAGGTCCGTAAGCACGGCGAAGAACGGACCTTCACGCACATTCATGTCACCGACCGCTTTCGCTTCGAGCTGACCGTGTATGCCGAGTCGCTGTGCAACTTTCCGTTCACAAGTTCGATTACGCTCAAGCCAATTGAAAAGGTCAACATTCGCGAGCTGGAAGAATTATTGCAGCGTGAATATCCCGACCTTGATCTCGAACAGGCGCTGGTCGAGGCCGAGCAGAAAATCGATCGCTTTCAGATTTATCGGCTGCTGCTCATCCCGCTGGAACAGGTCAAGCAAGATCCGCGTTATCATCCGGAAGGAGATGCACTGTACCACAGCATGCAGGTATTTGACCTGGCTTGCCGCGAGCGTCCGTATGATGAGGAGTTCTTGCTCGCGGCGCTGCTACACGACGTGGGCAAGGCGATTGATCCGCGCGATCATGTGCAAGCCGGTCTCGAAGCGCTCGAAGGGAGCATTACGCAGCGAACCGCGTGGCTGATTGAGCATCACATGGAGGCGCAGGCATTGCGCGACGGGCAGCTTGGTTCGCGCGCGGCACGTCGATTGCGCGAGTCAGGCGAATTCGAACTCGACGACTTGTTATTGCTGGCGCAATGCGATCGACAAGGGCGAGCCGTCAAGGTTGAGGCGCCGGAGCTCGACGAGGCGCTCGACTACATTCGCGAGTTGGCCGACGAGTGCGGTTGAGTACGCGATCGTGAAGAGTCGACTTGCTGCAAGCATGCCCACGCCGAGCCGTGGGCATGGCACGCAGCTGAATCATGAAGTTCACCCAGTCTTACAGCGATATTAGTACTGGTTGCCGCCCTGGACATAGCCGGACCAGTCGGTGGTCTGGTCGTAGGCCCTGCCGCCGATATTGATCCAGGTGCGCGAGATGCGTAGCTGACCGCGGACATACGTGCCTTGCGGGGCGGTAAAGAACGGACCGGCCGGCGGTCGTCGCGTGGCCTCGACGAATTGCGGGCCCGACATGGGGAGTGACTGGGCATACGAGGGCTGGAAGATCCAGCTCTCGGCGCGAGCGCCGCAGGGAGCCGCCGTGACGATCACGGCGAGAACGAGTGAAACCATCAAGTTGCGAATCATGGGGAGGTTGCCTGTTGCAAAGCCAGTGGGGAGTTGCCGCAACTCTGCATTCCGTTGCGTCGTCGCGACGATAGATCGTTATTGCTCCGTAGCCTTCAGTGGCCAGCGCAGTGTCCAGTTCCGCATCCGCTCCATTTCCGTCCGCATCGTCAAATCGAAATCCAACGGCGTGATCGTCACGTGCCCCTCGGCCAGTGCCATCACGTCGGTCTCGGCCGCGTTGGGGTCGCGGCGAAACTTGCCATTCATCCAGTAGTAGTTGCGTCCGCGTGGGTCGACCCGCTTTTCGAATTCCTCGTCGTACGATTGCACCCCCATCGGTACGACGCGCACCGGCGCGGGGTTGGTGAGTGCCGAGGTCGGGATGTTGATGTTGTATAACCGCGGCGCGGCGTCTTTTTGAGCCAAAACCTGCTCGATGAGCTGTCGTGAAAGTTTGGCGGCTGCGGCAAAATTGGCGTGCTCGTCATACTCGAGGGAAACAGCAATGCTCGTCAGGCCGAAGAACGCGCCTTCGATCGCCGCGGCGACCGTACCCGAGTACAGGACATTGATCCCGGCGTTGAGCCCACCGTTGATCCCGCTCACCACCAGATCGGGTCGCTGGCCGCAAAACTCGAACACCCCGAGCTTTACCGAGTCGGC
>CAYLYE010000385.1:0-3581 GCA_964387325.1 uncultured Planctomycetaceae bacterium | reverse complement strand
CCCGATCGGGATTCTACTCCTTAAATACCTGTCCAGTTTTTGGGGTCCACTTCAAGGTTTGCCAGTCAATTACGTACCACGAGACCACGACAGCAAGTTCACCCTGTCGTTTGACAAGCAATTGAAGCGCTGCGTATCGAAGCGATCAAGAACGCTTATCGCTCGCCGAACACCATCGCCTTCGTCGAACGGTTTATCCAATCCATCGAACAGGAATGCCTCGATCAATTCGTGAGCTTCGGAACACAGCACACGGACTACGTGTGTGCCCAGTATTTGGCCCATTTTTACACCGAACGGCCGCATCAAGGAGCCGGAATCGACAATCAACTCCTTCAGCGCCCAAGCAATCTGCGCTGATTATGGATCGCGCGCTGCAAACTGCCTGTACGAGGGGGATTTTCTGACCCGCAGCTTGCGCCTCGCAGTCAATGACAAGCATCGCAACTCAATCGGTCGGAGATTATTCAGTACCTGTTTGTTCATTTTGTAGCACGATCTAAATTTGGCACAGGGCACCCAACAGGCTTCGGGATCTCGATAGTTGACCCCAGCCACTGGGGCTCTTAGGATAAAGTTGTTCCGCAAATTGGTTTAATATCTTAATTTCGCGTGTCGACTATGTCTCTGAATCATGCTCGCCGAGTGTTCGTTGGTTTGTGCTTCCTCATCTTGTCGGCCAGCTTGGCGTCGGCTCAAGCCACGGACGACAAAAAGATGCTGCCGCCGAAGGACATGACGCTCGACACCAAAGACAACGTGATGTTGCGCGTGACGTACTACGCCGGCACGCGCGACAAAGAAAGCGTCCCCGTCATTCTGCTACACGAGTACAACGGCTCGCGGCGCGATTTAGATTCGCTGGCTCTGTATCTGCAAAAGACGCATGGCTGCGCGGTGGTGTGCCCCGACCTGCGTGGCCACGGCGAGAGCACCACGGTCAAAGGCTCGACCAAACGACTTGATCTGATGCGGTTTTTGCCCAGCGACTATGAGAAGATGGTCACCAACGACATGGAAGCGGTGAAGAAGTTTATCCGTGAGGAAAATAACGCGGGACAGTGCAACCTCGACAAGCTCTCGGTGGTTGGCATTCAACTGGGGGCGACTATTGGTACGATCTGGTCGGCGATCGATTACACCTTCCCGACCCTGGCCACCGGTAAGCAGGGAAAAGATGTCAAGGCGGTGGTCATGATCTCGCCGCAATACAGCTTCAAAGGCATGCCCATGGACAAGGCCTTTGGCGTGCAGGAGTTTCGCGAGACGGCCGGGATCTTCATCGCTTGTGGAGGTGATGATTCAAAGAGCAAGGCCGACGCGGAGCGGATCTACAAGCAATTCACGGGCGGCCGGAAGCAGCCGGATGACATCAAGGAACGTCGCTTCTTTCTCGACCTCAAAGACACCAAGCTACAGGCCACTAAGTTGCTGACCGAGCCCAGCGCTCGACTCGAAGAAGTCATCGGCGCGTTCCTGAAGGTCCGCGCTATTGATCTGCCGAACCCCTGGCAAAATCGCCCCAGCGCTCTGTAGAGTCGACAATCATCGGAAGCTGCGAAGTTCCTGCTGCGCGATCCAACGACTCGATCCGCCCGAGCAAGCGCGGCGCGTGTGAGTACGTGTCTTGATCGGCAATGTGCGAAACGATGCTGGGAGCGGTCTCGGTCGAGCGATAATGCAAGGTCGAGTATCGCAGCGCGGGCGATTGACTGTGATCAACCGAGTCGTCTTTCGGAAACAACGTCAGCGAACTCATGCCGGCTAAGATGATGGCCAATGCCAGGGCCGTCTTGGTGCTCGGGTTCATGGTGGCTCGTCTCGATGTCACTCTTGAAGTCGCGTATTTGTCGACTCAATTATGCCATACGATTACCTGTCCCTACGATTTTCAATGCGTGATGATTAGCGAAGCCTTGCGGGCCGCAAAGCTTCGCTACTTTGCCAAGCGTGTGAAGATCATCCGTCCGCCGCTCGTTTGTAGCACACTGGTCACCACAACCCGTACGCTCTGCTGCATCGCGTCGCGCCCATCGACGACGACCACCATCGTGCCATCGCCTAAATAGCCGACGCCTTGTCCCGATTCCTCACCGGGCTTAATCACCGTGACTTCAAGCGATTCGCCCGGTAGATACGCACTTCGCAGGGCATTGGCCACGTCGTTTAGGTTGATGACCGCGACCCCCTGCAACTGGGCCACTTGGTTCAAGTTGTAATCACTCGTAACGATCTTGGACTGCAACTGCTTGGCGGCTCGAACCAGCTTGATGTCGACCGCCGCGTCTGTGTTATCCGCGAGCAAGATGGGTTTAATCTGCAACGACACCTTCGGATTGCTCTGTAATCGCTGTAGCACTTCCAGGCCTCGACGACCACGCTGCCGACGCTGCTTATCCGTGCTGTCGGCGATCGATTGCAGCTCGTGCATGACAAAGTCGGGCACCAGCAATGAGCCGTCCAAGACACCCGTGGCAACGACCTCGGCAATTCGACCGTCAATGATGGCGCTCGTGTCCAGCAACCACGGCCGCTCACTCGACTCGCGGTCCAAGCAACGCCGCGACTCGGCGACAAGATTGCCCAGGAGGCGCCAGAGCAACGTGCTCGCAAAACACCCCACGGACAACGCCGTGCCAATCCACACGACCAGCCGCAGTACGCCGGGCAGCGCAAGCATATTCGCAACGGGGATTGCTCCCCACGAAGCGACGAGTGCTCCGATCAGCAAACCTCCCAGCAGTGAATACCCAAACCGCGGCTGGGAACGAACCACTAAAGCGTCAAGCAACACGACGACGATCGGCAATGTCGTCAGGATATAAAACACAACGCCTCGCAACCCTTCCTGATGTCGAAAGAGTGTTGTGGACGAATCAACCACAACGGCACTCAGGCCGAAGAGAATCAAAATCACGCCGTAAATAATGGCTCGGGGCATGGGATACAACAAAGCTAAAAAGTTACGAGCGGGAAAAATGCTGGCGATACTGCTGTCGACAGTAACGATCCGTCATCCCGGCGAGGTAGTCGCCCACGGTGCGTTCCAAGCCGTCCGTGGCAATGCGTCCGCGGAAGCCCTCGGGAATCCACTCCGGATGTTGCACATAACCGTGGAACATTTCCAGCAAATGGGCCTGGGCTCGGCGACGCACCTTGAGCACCTCGGGATGCCGATACACACGCAGATAAAGAAACCGTTCAAGCTCAAGCTTCTGCTGGGTCAACTCACCGCTGGGCTCGATGATCATCGGCGAGCACCGCACCGCCGCCACCGACATGACCCCCAACTGCTCGATGCGTGCGAGCGAACTCCGTAGTACATCACTGACCTGCCAATCGATCAACTCATGCACCACGGAGCGTTTCAATTCTCGGTCGGTCAGCGCGTGGTACCGAGACCGGATCCGCTCCACCGCTGTTCGCCACAAGGGAGTTTCAGCTAGTTCTGCCAATGAGATCAACTTGAGCTCCAGAGCATCGTCGGCATCGTGTGCGTCGTAGGCCATGCTGTCGGCAGCGTCAACGGCTTGCACCTCGAGCAGCGGTCGCTCGTTGTCAAATCGCTTGTCAATGCGGTG
>CAYLYE010000384.1:0-3595 GCA_964387325.1 uncultured Planctomycetaceae bacterium | reverse complement strand
TACCTCGACGACAGGGAGCTGAACGCCCCGTGAAACTTCTCGTAACCGGAGGAGCCGGGTTCATCGGCTCGACCTACGTGCGCCGCCGCCTCGCCGAGCGGCCCGATGACGAGATCGTCGTCCTCGACAAGCTCACCTACGCGGGCCGGCGCGAGAACCTCGCCGGCGCGCCGGAGTCGCAGATCGAGTTCGCCGAGGCCGACATCGCCGACCGTGAGGCCGTCGCTCGCGCGATCGACGGCTGCGACGCCGTCGTCAACTTCGCCGCCGAGTCCCACGTCGACCGCTCGATCGACGGGCCCGAGCCCTTCATCCAGACCAACGTCACCGGCACGCTCCGCCTCCTCAACTGCGCCAAGCAATACTGGACGAAGCTGCCCGAGCCGAAAAAGGCCGCGTTCCGCTTCCTGCACGTCTCGACCGACGAGGTCTACGGCTCGCTCGCGCCCGGCGCGCCGGCCTTCACGGAGAACCACAACTTCGAGCCCAACTCGCCCTACGCCGCCTCCAAGGCCGCCAGCGACCACCTCGTCCGCGCCTACCAGCACACCTACGGCCTGCCGACGCTTACGACCAACTGCTCGAACAACTACGGCCCGTATCAATTCCCCGAGAAGCTCATCCCGCTGATGATCCTCAACGCCCTGGAAGGGAAACCGTTACCCGTCTATGGCGATGGCCAGAACATCCGCGATTGGCTGTTCGTCGAGGATCACTGTCGTGCGATTGCTCGCGTGCTCGAGGCTGGCAGCATCGGCGAGACGTATAACATCGGCGGCAATTGTGAGCGGACCAACTTGCAAGTCGTCCACGCGATTTGCGACACGGTCGATCGTTTGCGGCCGGGGCTCAAGCACGCGCCCTGTCGGTCGCTGATCACATACGTGAAAGACCGACCGGGTCATGATCGCCGTTATGCCATTGATGCCAGCAAGATCGAACGCGAGTTGTGTTGGAAGCCGTCGCAGGTCTTCGAGACCGCGCTCGAGCAAACGATCGCCTGGTTTTTGTCGAACCGCACTTGGGTCGACGGCGTCACCAGCGGCACCTATCGACGCGAACGACTCGGGCTCTCGTCGGCCGTGTAGGGGTGTGTTCCCGCCTGCGAACGACCGAGCTTATTTGCTCGCAAAGCCGCGGCGGCGTTGCGAACTGTAAGCGTGCAGCGCCTGATCGATGATCGGCAGCGCGGCGTGTGTTGGTTCGAAATCGTCCACTTCGACCGCCTTGCCTTCGAGTGTCTTGTAGTCCTGGAAGAACCGTCGCAGCATGCTCAGGCGGTGGACCGGTAGTTCCGTCGCTTCGCGGAATCCGTTGTACTCAGGGTCGTGCAAAGCGACGGCCAAAATCTTGTGGTCTTTCTTGCCGCTATCGACCATCGTCATCAACCCGATCGCGCGGGCCTTGACGAGCGTGAGCGGAGCAACGGGCTCCTGACACAAGACCAACACGTCGAGCGGATCATCGTCCTCGGCCAACGTCTGCGGAATGAAACCGTAGTTGGCCGGGTAGTAGACGGCCGAGTACAGCACCCGATCGAGCTTGATCAAGCCGGTCTCTTTGTCCAACTCGTACTTGACGCTCGATCCCATCGGGATCTCGATGACCGTCATGAACTCATGCGGCAGTTTTTCGCCCGGGGTGACATCGTGCCAAGCGTGGGTCATAAGATCAATCTTTCTCGATCAGTTGAACAAACGGTCGCTATAGCGAGAGTGTAGGCCGCGCCTGCCTTTTGTCCAAGGGGGGGCGAATCGCTCTACTTCAAGCCGCCGAGATACGCGAGCAGGTCGCGCAACTCTTGATCGGTCAGCTTGTCGATCAGGCCGTTAGGCATAATCGATAGCGGAGCGGCCAGGCTTTCGGCGATGTCGATCGTGCGAACCGTGAAGGTGTTCCCCTGCGGATCGAGGTACGTGTACTCGTCGAGGTTGGTGCGCAAGAGCATACCGGTCAATGTACGTCCATCGTTCAAGGCCATTTGCCAGACCTGATAGTGAGGGGCGACGAGGGTGCTAGGTTGCAAAATTGATTCGAGCACGTGTCGGCGCTCCGTCCGGCTAATCATGCTCAGGTCGGGCCCCACATCGCGCCCGTGCCCCTCGACTCGGTGGCAACGATAACACCCGGCTAACTTGGCATGGAAGAATACCCTTTGACCTGCGGCAGGGTCGGCACTCCCTTCCAGTCGCTTCAGCCAGCCGGCCGTGTCGCTCAACGCCGGACGTGTTGGCGCGGGCTCGCCTGACACGCGCGCGACGAGCGCCGCCGTCGAGCCTCCGGCCGAGGCGAGTGGCTTGAGCTGCTTGACCTGCGCAGCCGAAAGCGGCGTAAAGGCCAAGGCCCGCAACGCCTCGTCACGCAGGACGGCCGATTTGACCTGGGCGATCTCGCTCAGCACATCGATCGCCGGTGGCGTTTGCTCAGAGAGTCCGACGATAGCCGCGGCCCGTACCGACTCGTCTCGCGCGGCGTCGATGGCAATTTGCCGGAGCAAATCGAAGCGTTTTTCGTTGGCGATTTCCCCCAGCGAGCGAACCGCTTCAAGCTGCAATGCCAAATCGGAGCTGGTGGTCAACTTGGCAAGGACATCGAGTGTTAGTTGCTTGTGCGCTGCCGGCACCAAGCGGATCGCGGCGATGCGCCGCGCGGAGGGCACACGATCGTCTGTCAGTAATTTTACAAAATGGTCAGCCATCTTCTGATCGCTGACTTCTTGGCCGTCGAGTCGGCTTAGAGCCGTGGCATAGGCCTGATACATGCGGATGTTCAGATCGCTACTCTCTAGGGCCTTGGCGATCGGTTCGCGAGCGTCGTTCAGCTTGTGGTCGCTGATCCATTTGACGGCCAGAAAACAGACTTGTTCGTCGCTGTCGGCGAGCCATTTCTTTGCCGAGTTCGCATCATGCGGTTGAATCGCACGCTGGGCGAGCAATAACTCGCAGCGCTGTCGAGAGGTAAGCCGTTTTTCTGGCAACAGAGCATCCAGTAGTTTGCGATCGCGTTGCAGTTGATGAACTACGGCTGCGCGAATGAACGGATCATCGTGATTGAGTTGTTCGCGCGCCGTGATTAAAACGGTCGCTTTGACTTCGCCAGCCACGATCGATTGCAACTCCTGATATGCAGCGGTACTAGCAGGTGTCTCGACCGGTTGAGCATTGGCTGGTACGTCGGCAGCGACCTCGGCGCGGCGACGGATACGCCACAGGCCACCTTGGCCGTGCAGGTTGTAATCGCGGCGGACCCAATCGCTGATCATGAGCGAACCATCGGGCGCGGTCGCTAAGCCGACGGGACGAAAATCGTTGCCACCCTGAATGAACGGTTTGCGATCGGCTACGAACGACGCGCCACGAGCCCGGAGCGTGTAACGCTCGACACGATGGTCAGCCCAGGAGGTGACGAGAAGCTCGCCGTGATATTCGCCGGGAAGATTCACGCCCTGATAGTTGAGCACTTCACAGGGGGCCTCGCCGGTCCCCGACACCATCGGGAGCGTGCCCGGCAGTTGACCGTTCCAAGCTTGAAACACGTGCCGACCCGAGCGTCCGGAGCGGAATTGGTAGCCGTAATCGCCCCCTTCGCTCACGTG
>CAYLYE010000383.1:0-3624 GCA_964387325.1 uncultured Planctomycetaceae bacterium | reverse complement strand
CGGGCACAAGCCAGCGACGAACCGAGAATTGTGCGTCCCAGATTGTCGATCGTGTCTTCGAGCGTGAGGTGGAACTCACCCTCGCGGCTGCCGCCAAAGCGGCGCGACATGGCCAAGTAACCCGTCGCGACAATGCGATCGTTTCGCTCAGCATCGCTGTCGCTTTGCAGGAGGTCGCCGGCGATCTGTTCGCGAAGGAATTGATCGTAGGGCAGGTCACGATTGAATGCACGAATCACCCAATCGCGATATTTATGCGCCTGGGGGACCGGAAAGTCGGACGCATTGCCACACGTGTCGGCGTACCGGACCACATCGAGCCAGTGTCGCCCCCAGCGTTCGCCATAGCGGGGCGAGGCCAGTAGCCGATCGATCACCGTCTCGAATGCGTTCGCGGTTGAATCGGCCAAGAAAGTCTGGATCTCATCCGGAGTCGGCGGTAGGCCGGTGAGGTCGAACGTCACACGCCGCAACAGCGTGCGTTTGTCTGCATCGTGGTTCGGTGCCAGGGCGTGTTCTTCGAGCTTAGCCAGTACGAAATAGTCGATGCTCGTTCGCGGCCAGCTTGTGTTCTTAACTTGAGGTAATTTGTCAACGCGCAGGGGTTGGAGCGACCAAAACTTGCGTCCTTCTTCCAAATTCACGGAGGACTTCGATCGTTGTGGCGGCACGGCCACTGGGGTGCCGGCCGCTTGACGCGGATCGGGAGCTCCCATCTTCACCCAAGCGACCAGATCGGCGCGCTGGGCCACCGACAGTTTCTGATCCGGTGGCATACGAAGCTCTTTTTCCGTGTGCTGAATCGCGACGATGAAGAGACTTTTGTCCGGATTGCCGGGGACGAGAGCGGCCCCTGACTCGCCCCCCTTAAGCAAGCCGGCGCGCGAGTCGACGAGCAACCCACCCTCGCTTGTCTTACTTTCAACACTGTGACACTCGTAGCAATGAGTGACGAGGATCGGTCGAATTCGCTTCTCGAAGAACTCGATTCCCTCGGGAGTCGGCTCCACCGCCAGGGCTGGCGAGGCGCTGAGCCAACACAGGGCGCCGAGTGCCAACAAGATGAAAACCGCAGCAGGTTGAATAAGCTGTTTCATGACAGTCGGATCATGGGGCGAGCGATGAGATATTGGCTTTCGCCCGCTTATTTCGTCGGCGCCAAGGTCGGCTGCGGCTGTGGGGCGGCGGCTTGAGCGCCTGGCTTTTTCAGATATTCGGCGTTCAGCTTGTTACAGGCCCAAAGCGTGCCACGTGCTACGAGGTCGAGATAGCGAGGGTCAGCGACCGTATCGTTGTTATGGCCCAGCGTGGTGCTAAAGACCCGACTGTCGGCGTACTTGTTCGTCCAGACGACGACAAAGTCCTTATCCCCCTGACGGCCACGCGCCAGCGGTGTGGCGGTGTCGAACACGCTGATATTGTTGTACAACTCTTCCTTAATGGTCGTCCAATTCTCCAGTGACTTGACGACCTCGTGTGAACGTTCGACATAACTCACATCGATGGGCAGTTGCGGTCCGTGACCGGTCGAGTGGATGCCGACGAATTTGAACCAGTCGTCGGTGCCGACCCGGTAGCAGTGCATGGCACAGTGCAGGTTGACGGCCGGGACCGTTTTGTGTGCATTGAGAATGTTCTGCACATACGGGATGTCTTTGACATCAGCCGTGCATTCGTCGTGGATGACGACATCGTAGCCCTTGGCCCAGTCGGCGTTCTCGTACATTGCGAAGCGGGCTTTGGTGCTCTTGTCGTCCGTGTGGACCAGATCGACTTGCACATGGGCGCGGGCTTCTAGCCCTTGCTTGAGAATCTCTTTTTGCTTGGCATAGTCATGGCAACAGCCACCGGTGATGAGCAACACCTTGAGCGGTTTGACCTCGGCACGCAACGGCGCGGCGGCGAACAATACGAGCAACAGGCAGGCGAGGGCACGTTTCATGGCGAGAGATTCATCCTGGCGAAGGTGAGAAGTAAGCGTGAAAATATTATGCCAGCAGGGCGTCGATTGGCTGGGCCCCTTCGACGCCGGTGAGGCGCTGATCGAGCCCTTGGAATTTAAAGGTAAACCGTTGATGGTCGATCCCCAGGCATTTGAGGATCGTGGCGTTGAGATCGTTGAGGTGGACGGGGTTCTCGACAATATTGTAGCTGAAATCGTCTGTCCGGCCGTACTCGATACCCCGCTTGACGCCGCCCCCCGCCAGCCACATACAAAAGTTGCGCGGGTGATGGTCGCGTCCGTAGTCATCGCGACCGACCTTGCCTTGCGAGTACACGGTACGACCGAATTCGCCCCCCCATACGACCAGCG
This sequence comes from uncultured Planctomycetaceae bacterium, assembly GCA_964387325.1. Lineage (GTDB taxonomy): Bacteria > Planctomycetota > Planctomycetia > Pirellulales > PNKZ01 > CAZZBK01. The sequence continues at coordinate 1,310 of CAYLYE010000383.1, read as the reverse complement.
TCGAGTCGAGCAGTCCTCGCTGTTTCAGGTCCAGCACCAAGGCCGCAGTGGCCTGATCGGTGTCGCGACACTGATTGCCCAGCTGATACGGAAGCCGGCCGTGCTGATCCCAGCCGCGATGGAGTAACTGCACGGCGCGGACGCCCCGCTCGACGAGCCGTCGGGCCATGATCGCACTATGGGCATACGAGCCCGGCTTCTTGACGTCGGGACCGTACAGGTCGAGCACGTGCTGCGGTTCGTTCGACAGATCGACCAAATCGGGCACGCTCGATTGCATGCGAAACGCCATCTCGTACTGGGCAATACGGGTGCGAGTCTCGCTATCGCCGAATCGTTCGAGGTTGCGCTGATTGAGTTGCTGCAAGGCGTCCAGCATCGTACGCCGGTCCTTTGCGCTGACCCCGTCGGGATTTTGCAAATAGAGCACCGGATCGCCCGTGCCACGCAAGGCCACGCCATTGTAGGTCGTGGGCAGAAAACCGCTCGACCACATACGGGTAAACAAGGCCTGACCGTTGCTGTCGGCCGGAAAGGTCGGCGTGAACACGACAAACGCGGGCAGATCGTTATTCTCGCTCCCCAAACCGTAGGCCAGCCAAGAACCAATGCTCGGCTTGCCAGGGACCTCACTGCCGGTCATTACGAACGTGCAGGCCGGGTCATGATTGATGGCATTCGTGTTCACCGACTTAATGACCGCGAGCTCATCGACGATCTTGGCCGTGTACGGGAGCAGTTCGCTGTTGATCCAGCGACCGGATTCGCCATTCTGGGTGAACTTGAATTTCGACGGCGCGACGGCAAACCGCTGCTGACCGCTGGTCATCGTCGTGATGCGTTGGGCGCCGCGGACGCTCTGGGGGAGGTCTTTGTCAAAGTAATCGTTGAGCGTGGGCTTGTAGTCCCAGAGATCGATCTGCGAGGGGGCGCCGTTCATATGCAGATAGATCAGCGACTTGGCCCGGGGCTTAAAGTGCGGCAAACCCGGCTGAGGCGGATGAACACGCTCGACTGCCGCCGCGTTGGCCTGTACGGAGTTGAGCCCCTGCAGGGCCAGTGCGATCCCACCGGCACGCAGTCCGGTGTGGCCAAAGAACTGGCGACGGGTTTGTTGCAATGCAAAGTCGAAGAGCGGATCCATCTCGGTACGCGCGTTTCTGGTGAATCGACGGGCAGGTAGTTGACATCGAGTGTAGATGGGGCGGCGCGGGGCGTCAAATTCACTCCAGGAGTGCCGTGCCTGCGCCACATCTCAGCTCAGCAAGTTGTTCGCGCAAAATCTTTTGTGTAAAACTCAGCGTTCCGGT
>CAYLYE010000382.1:0-3673 GCA_964387325.1 uncultured Planctomycetaceae bacterium | reverse complement strand
GCCGCCTGTGAGCGCGCCACCGATCGAGAATGTCGCACTGGATACGTCTGCCAAGGGGACGGTGGACAACAACCCACCGGAAGCGAACAACACCGGCACAACTCGCGACTTGTTCCCGGGCGAGATGAGCAAGGAGCCCGCGAAGGTTGTGACCAAGCCGATCGAGGTCGTGCCCGACGAACCGCCGCCGCTACGGAGCGGTTTGCTGGTCGTCGCACCGGGTGCGAGTGGCCCGCAGCAGTTCAACACACTCCGCGCGGCCTGTCAGTCGGCCGCGAATGGCGATGTGATCGAGCTACGCTATTCGGGTATTCGCAACGAGCGGCCGATCGAACTGAAGAACCGCAAGCTCACGATTCGCGCCGGCGAAGGCTTCCAGCCGGTCATTCGTTTTCAGCCCGATGACGTCGATCCGCTCCGCTACCCGCGCATGATGTTCACGGTGCTGGGCGGTCGGCTATCGCTGATCAATGTGGCAGTGCAGCTTGATGTGCCGGCGCCGCGTGACGTGCCCGCCGAGAGTTGGTCCCTATTCGAGTCGCAGCGTAGCGAGTTGGTTGAGCTCAAATCGTGCGTGTTGACGGTCCGCAACCTGTCGAGCCACAACCAGTCACTACACCCCGGTGTGTCGTTTTTCAGCGTGCGAGCGGCCGACGGTTTTGCCGCGATGATGGCCGACGACAAAAATCCCGACGAGCCGCCGCAAATCCGGCTCGAGAACTGTGTCGCGCGCGGCGAGGCGGTCTTCTTGCGGACCGGCGACCTGCAGAGCGTCAATCTCTCCTGGGACAACGGCCTGTGCGTGACCCCCGATCGGTTCTGCGAAATCTTCGGCGGGCAGGTCATGCCGCGCCCAGAAACCCGCGTGCAAATCTCGCTGCGGCACCTTACGGTTGCGGTCGGGAGCGGCTTTGCACGCTTCAATGGCGGCCTCGAGTCACCGTACCTGTGCGACACCTCGATCGAGTGCAAGGACAGCATCCTGCTCGCACTCAATCGTCAACCCCTGATCGAGGAGGAAGGGATCGAGGGCATCCCCGCCTTACAGAAGCACGTCCACTGGAGCGGCGAACGCAATTTCTATCAGGGGTTCGACACCGACGCGCTCTGGCGGATCGCCGATCAAGTGAGCCCCGGGCAGGTCGTGCGTCTGAATCAGGCCCAATGGCAGGAACACTGGGGGAACAATCGTGAATTGCAATCGGCGTTCAGTGACGTGACCTGGAAGCATCTGCCCGATAGCCTGCGCCCCGCGCATCAACAACTGCCCTTCGACTACGCGCTGGCCGAGTCGGCCGGCGGCAACAACTCGGCGCGACAAGGGGCCAGCGACGGCACCGACGTGGGCCAGGCCTTGCCGTTGCTGCCCGATGTGCTGCCCGCCGCAGATAAAAACCCCGACAGCCCTAACGCCATCGGCACCCTCCCCACGCCGCCGTAAGGCGTTTCCAGCGGTGCCTTCGCCTGCCCCTCGGAGATTCTCTACACCATGGACGTCAAGTATCTCAATCCGCCGCAGTTGTGCCCGACCTTTGGCTGGTCGCATGTCGCCACCGTAAAGGGAGGCAAGACGATCTATATCTCGGGCCAAGTCTCCGTTAACGAACGGGGCGAGGTGGTCGGACGCGGCGATCTACGCGCCCAGACCGAACAAACGTTTCTCAATCTGGCCCATGCCCTGGCGGCCGTCGGCGCGTCGTTCAAGGATGTCGTCAAGACGAACCTGTACGTCGTCGGACTCAAGAGCGAGCATGTCCCGATCATTCGCGAGGTGCGAAGCCGTTACGTGTCGGCCGAGCACCCGCCGGTCAGCACGATGGTCGGCATCACGTCGCTCGTAAACCCCGAGTGGCTGATCGAGATCGAGGCCATGGCCGTCGTGGCCGAATAGATCATCAGGAAGTGAAAGTCGACCGATCCGCCCCGGGATGGACCGGCTCTGAAACAGTTCCCCGATAGCCGGTCCCTCCGGGACCGGACGTGTGCGGCCGAGCCATTCGACTTTCAAGTCTGTCGCCGTAATGGCCGCTTGAGCGGTGTGCGTTCATCGACCACAATGGGCAGCCAATCAACTTGGCCTATTCCTTTAGCTGGACTTACCCATCGTGATGCTGGTTCATAACGTCTATTTTGCTTTGCACGACTCGACCCCCGCGAACCGCGAGAAGCTGGTCAACGCCTGTCGCAAGTACCTCTCGCAACACCCGGGCACGGTATTCTTTGCCGCCGGCACGCTGAGCGACCTGGATCGCGAAGTGAACGACCGCGACTGGGATGTCGGCCTGCATTTGATCTTCGTCGATCGGGCTGCCCACGACGCCTACCAAGTCCACAGCGATCACATCAAGTTCATCGACGAGAACAAGCCGACCTGGAAGAAGGTCCGGGTGTTCGACTCGGACGCGGGCGGAAAATAGCGCCGAGCCTACTGTCGCGCGAACATCCGCTGCACGAACTCGAAGACCACCCCCGCGTGGTCGCGGATCGTCTCGACCCGCGATGATGGGTCGCGGGGACCTTGACCCGAGGGGCCGTTGTCCTAGACTGGAGCGTTTTGAGCGCCGACTCTGCGAGCTTGTAATGGCATCCGCCCCTGACGACCTGACCGCCGCGCCTCCGAACGAAAAGCTCCCGCCCGTCGAGCCGCCGGGCACCGGCTTTCTGCTGCAACTCTTCGGCATCCCCGCGATCATCGTCACGATCATCGTCGTCGTCTGGCTCATGTTCAACTGGCTGGCCCAACGCAGCAACAACATCGACGGCTACATGCGGGCAATGAAACACGACAACGCCGCGCGTTGGCAGGCCGCCGCGGGATTGGCCGACCTGATCCGCGATCGCCACAACACTCCCTTTCGTGAAGACACCGACACCGCCGACAAGCTCGTCACCCTGCTGCGCGACGAGCTTAAGCAGGGCAAACTCGACGAGGGGTCCATTAAGCTGCGCGGATTTTTGTGCAACGCGCTGGGCGAGTTCCGCGTGAGCGGACTGCTCGACGTGCTCAGCGAGGCGTGGCAATCGAGTCGCAAGGAAGAGACCAAAGACCTGCGATTTCCATCCCTGAAAGCGATTACCGTTTATATCGGCAATAACCCTGCCGAGGCGCAAGCCGCGCAGGACAAGCTGCTCAAGCTCTTTGACGAAGCGGCTGAAGATTCCGAGACGCTCATTCGCTCGACGGCCGCTTTTGCCTATGCCGCGCTCGAAACCCCTGCCGCAGTGATCGGTCTGGAACGACTCTTGAGCGATGCGAACGTCGATGTGCGCTGCAATGCCGCCACGATGCTCGCACGACGCGGACAGCTCGCATCGGTCGACATGCTCCTAGAGATGCTCGACGACAAATTCGATCCCGGCGTCGCACTCAACGCCAAGGCCGACGAACGCGAGACGAAACGGCTGGCCATTCAGGTCAACGCCCTGCGGGCCGTCGAGTCGCTCGCCCAAAGCCAGGGCCCCGCCAAACTTTCCAAGCTGCTCCCGGCAGTCGAACGGCTGCAAGTCAACTCGACCACCCCGGCCATCGTTCGCTATCAGTGTGCCGAGACGCTCAAGGCCTTGAAGCCGGGCGAAACAAAATAGTTTGGCCTGATCGATCCCGCCCCCGCTCCATCCGGTTGTCTGTATTCAGCCCCCCCGCCGTGATTTATAGTGGAATGGGTCCGCAATA
>CAYLYE010000381.1:0-3691 GCA_964387325.1 uncultured Planctomycetaceae bacterium | reverse complement strand
CTGCATTCATGGATGGAGATATGCCGGAAACCGCGAGCTACCAAGCTAAATATCCCGTGAAATGTGAACGATTGCCCCGCTTTGACCGACGCACACAAACTCGCGGCTCCTCTTAACGGCGAGATTGCGTGCTAACGACCTACAACCAGCAACTTTGGGAATCTCGAAACGTTCAACCTCCTAACGAACTGCAATACCAAGACCAAAACGCCCAGAATCCCAAAACCACCAACAAAAACCCGAAAATCACTCAGAAAAATTTCAATCCAGACGGCCGCTAGCTAGCGATCGCCCGTCAAAAACAAGCTCAAGTCATTGCTGCATAACAATTTACGAACAAAGACGGAATATAATGAATCTATCATCTGTAGACTATTTGCAGCATCTAGGGACTTTATCTGTGACTTTCCGTGATTGCAACTAAAATAAATGCAGTTTTTTTGAACCGGCCTGAGGGGCAGAATTTCAACACGTTGAGGCGAAAATGCCTCGTAAGAAGAGCCCGAGCCTCAATCGCTTCCCCTGCGAATCATTGGCGTGGCAAAACACCGCCGCACGATCGGTGAATATTCAACAACGAAGGGGGCGCAATATTAACGAAGGGGGCTTGGGCTCGGCAGCCCCCCCACCACACCCACCACCCACCAGGCGGGCTGTAATATCTCCCTCAGCCAGCAGCTTGACGCTCGCTGGACGCATACCTGCCGTAAGATTTCCTCAATCATTACCGCTGCGATGAAGCGCTAATCAGCGCCTCGGTCACTATGCGTCAAACGGATCCGTTAAAAATTTCTCATCGAAAAAACTTGAATTTTTTTGTTGAAACGGACAAGGCCGGTAAATAGCATACACGATTAAGGCGTTTGTGAGAGCTGCGCAATGCGTACTCCGGTTTCCCAAATTAACACCTGGGGTAATCACGGGGACGAGTGAAAATGCAATTGCTAGGTCAAACAAACCGCCGGCGCATCCTAGCAACTCGCGGTAGCGCTAAGGTACACCGTCCCCACTATCCCCTTTTTTGGTCCCTTCGGAGGAACACGTATTATGATGCAGTTGGTAAAAAAGTTCTGGAGTGATGAAGCTGGTTTTCTCGTATCGCTGGAACTGATCCTTGCAGCGCTGCTGTTGGTGATTGGTCTCGTGGCTGGCATGCAAGTTCTGCGCGACGAAGTCGTCGAAGAACTCGCCGATACCGCCCAAGCCATCGGCGCTATCAACCAGAGCTTCCAGATCGCTGGCGTCCAGTCGGTGGCTGGAGCGACCTTGAGTTTGGGTGTCTCGGGTGTTGGTTCGACGACCTTCACCGATGTCGTCGATGACTACGACGGCGCACTCAGCGTCAACGACCTGACGGTCGACATCGTTGGCCCCGCATTGGCTACGACCCAAGTCGTGACCAAGACCGAATCGGCTGGCACCTAATTTCGTGCTAGTTTGAATCGCATCACGACCTCGGGTACGGACTGCCGTGCCCGAGGTTTTTTTATGCCCCGACATTTGGTCGAGGACATAGTTTAGATAAACCTTGACAGTTGCGAAGGATCAGGGTTTACTTATACCGTCGTGGTGCACGCCCGAATTGGTCGGGTGCGTGAGGCCGGTGTCGCCCTGCGTGTTGCAGGGACCAACGAGTCTGCCGCCTCGCAACGTGCTGCATGAGCTTCTGTGAACACGCATTTGGGAGAAAAAGTCGATGAAGAAGTCGCTCGTTAAGGTCGGCCTACTGTCGGTTGCCGCCGCAGTATTGGTCCTGGGGTTGTCCCCCATGTTCGTCCGCGAGGCGCAAGCTCGCCCAGGTTATATGAAGCAGTTTACGGCCAAGTACCCGAACGTCACCGACGCCGCCACGGCCAAGTGCAACGTTTGCCACTTTGGCGATGAGAAGAAGAACCGCAATGACTACGGCAAGTGCTTTGGCGCGGCTCTGCCCGGCGCCAACTGCAAGGATGCCGGCAAGGTCGACGAGGCGCTTCTCAAGGCCGAAGGTGGCAAGAATGCCGACGGCAAGACCTTCGGCGAATTGCTGAAGGCTGGCAAGCTCCCGGGCAAGAACCCGTAAGCATCTCGGTCCGTGTTCGATCCATCGATCGATCAAAGCAACACGCCGGGCTGTTGAAGCGATTCATCAGCCCGGCGTTTTTTATTTTGCATCGCGATCTATGTAACTATGTGGCTGCGATGTCGACGCTATAGCGACTCTGCTCACCGGGCTGCAATATCTTCAACCCGGACTCGATGCCACGTTGCTCGAGTGAGAACGGATCGGGAATGCACGAGTAGGGCTCGACACAAATCGCTTCACGATGCGGTGGGTTATAAACCACGGCCGCCTTCCAATCGCCGGCGAACGAGATGCTGATCTCGCGCTGACAGTGCGGATCACGAATCCGCGCCACGTACGCCCCATCGGTTGCCAACAGACCGGAAAACACATCGTCGAGTTGGGTCTCTGCGAAGCGTAGTCCGTGTGCCAAGTCGAAGCGCCCTTCACAAGCCTTCCGCTGGCCCGAAGGGAGCATGTTTTCGAGCACCCACACCTCGCGCACGGGAACCTGTACGGTACACTCCGCAGCCTGACCGCCGGGTCCCAAGGGTACGCGAAAATACGGATGGGTTCCGAGCCCGAAGGGCAGGGGAGTGCTGCTCGGGTTCGCGACATCGATCGTGCTGGCCAACCGATTGCCGCGTAATTCATAACGCACGGTGAGACGAAAATCGGCCGGCCAATGGTCCAGCACCTCAGGCGCATGACGCGAAGCCTGAAACACGCCCACGACGTGCGTGGCCGACTGCTCGGCGACTTCCCAGGCGCGGTTCAAGACAAAACCGTGAATGGCATTGCCACGCCCATCGGCCGCCGTTAACGAGTATTTGCGGCCCTGAAACTCGAACTCCGTACCACCAATGCGCCCCGGAAACGGAAACAACAACGGGATTCCACTGTGCGAAGGGCGCTCTTGCCCTGAGCTAAAATTCGCGGCCGACCAGAGCACCTCGAACGACTCGCCACGCACGGCCGGTTGAAAACTAAAACAGTTAAAACCAAAACCGGGCAAAATACGCGCGCTACTGCCAACGGTCGCGTCACGCAATTCAATCACGTCCAGCGCCATGAGGAGATCCCTTCCGTGAATAACAAGCGAATGAGCTGTCAGAGCCGCTTATTATCAGCGCTCAGGCGTCTTTGTCGAGCGGCCGAATCGATCGAACACGGCCTTTAGCGGCGATCGTCTTCAACATTCGGAGCTTGGCCAAAAAGCCGGCCGAAAAAGCCTGGCTTACGCGCACGTTCGGCGGCTTCGACCTCGGCGGGATCGACAGCGATGGCATCGCCGCTGACTTTCGGAGTCAGGTCCACGGCCATCAAATAGGCTCGTAGGCTCACCAGCAGTTGCCGAGCACGTGCCATGGCATCGCTCTGACGACGATCGCGCGCTCGTTGCGGGCGGACCTCCACGCGGATCCGAGTGCGGATGATTTTCACTCGTGCTTCGGCATCCTGATCGCAGTGGTCTTCCTCGAACCACACGTCCATCAGCATCGGAACGTGTCGATCAGAACTGCGCCGAAAGAACGACCCCAACGCGCTGCCAAACTTGATTTGCACGCAATGCCCTTCGACGGACGTGATCTCGCCTTCCTGGTCGGCCACAAAACCGCGCAGTTTTTCGATCGTGCGATCGATCGG
>CAYLYE010000380.1:0-3694 GCA_964387325.1 uncultured Planctomycetaceae bacterium | reverse complement strand
TGGCATTGGCGGTCACTCTCGCGGTGCCAGCAGCCAAAGCGGCGCATAGCATTGCCGCAGCTCGGGTTCGCAAGTCCATCGAGCCGCTTACGCCCACCGTCTGGTTACGCCCTTGGGCCAGCCTGATCGTGCCGGTGCTCGCAATTCTGAGTGTGTTATTTCCCTGGGCGCTCTTGGAACGACATCTAGCCGATCGTCTGCTGCATGAGCTGTCGATGGTTATCGATGCCGACATCACCGCGTCCGAAACCAACGTTTCAATCTGGACCGGGCAGTGGATCTGCGATGACATCCATGCCGTGCGTCGCGAAAACAAGTCCGATACGCTCTTTCGCATTGCCCGGCTCGACGCTCACATCGACGTCGCCGAGCTGTTGCGCGGACGGTTGAGCATCCAGCGTGCCAAACTGATTGGGCTCGACCGTTTGTCGGCGGCAGGCACGAGCCGATTGCCCATGTCACTGCCGAGCCCAGAGCAGCAACCGCAAATCCAGCAGTACCTGCAAGGGTGGTCGCAAGAGTCCGTGCGATTGTCGTGGGTCAGTGCCGTGATCGGAGCGCTCGATCGGATCAGCTCGACGCCATCACTGGCTGCGAACGATCGACCGATCTCGTTGCTCAATCTGCTCGAACAAAATGGCCGCATGGCCCATGAGCGGAGCACGCTCGGACACTCCGCGCCGCGACTGGTGATTCGCAACGTCCACATCGAAGGACTCAGTCGCGAGTGGGGGTTGGGACACAAATCGACCGTGGAAATGGATCAGTTCAGCAATGAGCCGGGCGTGGCCAATGCGCCGACGATCGTCAAGGTCCGAGCGCCTGAGGTGTCGGCCGAAATGGCCGTCGCACTCAACTGGCACAAGCCGGGCGAGCGTCATCGGCTCGCCGTGCGGGCCGCCGATTTGCCCCTCACCGAGATCATCGATCCGGTTCGCTCGGCTCAGCGCGTGATCGTGCATCGCGGACTGGTCACGATCGAAGGGACCGGCTGGTTCGATCAACAACGCATCTACTTGCCACTCACGGTGGATGTCGAACAATTATCGGCACAGGTGGTCGGATCGGCACTGCTTGGTGACTTGCATTCGGATTACTGGACACGGGGCCTTCGCGAGTTGGGCGGCTTGCGTACCGAGTGTGTGTTGGCCGGCCCGTGGTCGGCGACTCATGTGCAGTTCGATGTCGCCGAGGTCGTCAGTCAATTCAAGCATCAGCTGCGTAGCGCAGGCGCTCACGAGTTGCTTGAGCAAATCGAGCGATTCCCGCGCGGCGCGCCCGTTGTGGCGACGACGAATGTCGAGCCCGTCGCGGATGAGCGTCCGGTGCAACCGACTCCGAAGCCGAAAGTCGCCGAGAGTGTGGTCGAAAAGCCGGTCACGTCTGCTGCTCCAACCAGAACGCTCCCCCCCTCGAACAGTTTGACGATCTCGAATCCGGGTCATGGCGTACAAATCTCGAATCCGTTTGTCACGAGTCCTGCACCTCAAACCGCTCTCGATCCGACAACGATTGCCGCCACCCCTGTTGCTCCCGTTGCGACACCAACTCCAACGACATCGAGTGCTCCCATAGCGAACGCGACAGCCCCCGCGGAGCAACCTGCGATCGCCTCGACGACACCGATCCGTTCCGCGGCCGACGTGCTCGTGCCTCCTACGCCGCAGCGCACGACAGTGCCGCTGAACACAATGGCGACGTCCTCGTTGAACAACGTGCCACCACCGATTTCGGCCAAAACACCGACGCCGCCGGGGCCGATCAATTTTCAGATTGGTCCGGATCCTAGCATGTATGCGTCGCGTGGGACGACTCGCCCCGCCTCGACTGCGGTTCGTTTACCCACGCAAGGGGCACCGGTCGTGGCCAACACCCCCACGATCACGGATCGCAACCCCACGGCAAGCAGCGAATCGTCCGTTGCAGCCTCTTCGCAGACGTTGTCGAACCGGTTCAGCTCGTGGTTCAATGGCTCGACGCCCAAAGATGCCGCAGCGCCTTCGCTGCCGTCGACTGCGGCCGCTACCCCCCCGTCGGTCACGGTGCCGGGGACAAGCAGTCAGGTCCCGAAGGTCGCCACCACGCCGAAGCCGTCGAGCGAGCGACCGACGTTGAGTCAGCCGAGTTCGCTATTCGGCAACCGATCATCGAGCGAAAACACCGCGAGTGTCGCCACGCGCCCCACGCAGCCCTCGACTCCGCCGACGGACGAGCGACCGTGGTACCAACGGATGTTCAAGTAACATCCTGGGGGCAACGATCGGCCCGGCTTCCCCCCCTCTGCCGGCTGAGATTCTCGTGCGTTCGCAGGACTGGTGTATATCTTCCGCACCAAGGCGCTGACTAGACTAGAGATGGATCTCTCGGTGAGGCTCGATCTCGGTTGATCGCCCGCCTCGACCGGACTCATCCGTCAAGCGCGGCGTATGAACCATCGTTGGTTATGGCTTCTGGCTTGGACATTGTTGGGGGTGGCGACCTTCTCGCCTGCCTGGGCCGACGTCTTGCCACTCGACCAAAACCGCCGCGAGTTTCGAGTGGTCGAGCCGCCACCGACGCCGGCGACTTATGAGCTGCGGCAACAATCGGCCGCTTTGAATACGGCGCCGCAAGAAGCGTCCCTCTCGTTGCCATTGATTTTGGCGGGGGCTCACATTCCGCTCGTGAAACATGCCAGTGGCGAGCGACTGTTGCCCGGCATGCGACAGCATCTTCCCGCGACCCGGTACCTCTGGCATCGCGTCGCCTGGAGGCCGCATCACGACGAATTCGTGCGACGCTGTTCGACGGCCGAGCAGGACGACGAACGTCGCGCGCTCGTCGAATGGTGTGAGCAACACGAGCACACCGACTGTGCCGAGTATGTGCTGCGCGGCTTATTGATCAAGTACCAACACCAACCCCGTGCGAGTATGTATCAGTGGAGCTTGGCTCGTTGGCGTAAGCTGAGTGGCCGACGTGTGAGCCCGTTCACCTTTGTGCCCCCGGTCGAGGGGCAGTGGCATGTGCTGCTCGATACGACCGGACATCATCAGCAGCGGCACTGTAATGTCTGGGCCTACGACCTGGTCCGCGAGCGCGATGGTCGTTTTTTCACTGGGATGAACCACCACGAGCGGTATTTCGCCTGGCGCCAGAATGTCGTCGCCGTCGCCGATGGCGTCGTCGTCGCGGCTGACGATCGCTGGGACGATAACCCCATCGGTCGCTCGGGAGCGGTCGAACAATCGAACTTCTTGCAGCTTGATTGTGGCGGAGGGGTATTTGCCTATTACGGTCATCTTTGTCAGAATTCATTGCAGGTCCACAAAGGAGACCGTGTCCAAGCGGGCCAGAGCCTGGCCTTGGTGGGCAACTCGGGATCGAGCGATATGCCTCATTTGCACTTCGGCATGATGGACGCCGACGGCTTTTCGATCCGCGGACGTTACCGGATGCAACTCTGGACGACCGAGGGCTGGTACCAAGTCAACGGCATCGATTGGGAAGAAGGGTGGCACTTTCGCTCAACGGAGGAGTAACGTCGAACGATGGCGCGTGTCGTGTTAGCGATGTCGGGAGGAGTCGACAGCAGTGTCGCCGCGCATCTGCTGCGCGCCGAGGGACACGACATCGTCGGACTCTTCATGCGGCACGGCAATGAGCCCGTCGAAGCGGATTGCGCCGTCGAGACGTCTGCGGCCAGCTTGCCGAT
>CAYLYE010000379.1:0-3705 GCA_964387325.1 uncultured Planctomycetaceae bacterium | reverse complement strand
CCCCCAGACCGATCCAGCCTTGCTCGAGCCACCAGTTCACTAGCCACGGTTGGGTCCAGGGGTTCCAGATCGGGTAGCTGACGCTGAGCACGCTGAAGCCGAGCAGCACGGAACCGATCACCTGACCGCGCCGACTCAAACCGAGCGTATCGACGGCCGGCAGCATTGCGAACAGCCATAATGGGGCGAACCAGAACGCCCAGCGGAACCCGCTCGTCATGCCGCCGTAGTTGCGATCAGCGAGTGGCCGCAGCAAATAGAACGTCAGACACACGAGGCTGGCGGTCGTGATGAGCGCGACGATGTGCCACGTTTCGTGCTCGCGTCGGCGGAGCGTCATGACCAACCCGGCGGCGCTCAGCAGCCAGATCGGTGAGAGCGAAAAGATGCCGTGATGGCCGACAAGCACGTGCAAGGCGTAGATCGCAGTGGACGGCTCCCCTTGATCGATCGGGCTTTGCTTGCTGCGATCGGTCCAGTAGCTGTCGATGACTTTGTCCCCCCGTTTGTATTGGTAGATATACCAACCTGCCTTGGCTTCGTGACGTTGCGAGTAAGCGGGACGCAAGGTGCCGTGGGCGGCGTAGTTTGTGCCGAGCGAGGCGGCCGCGACCAGCAGCGCCCCGGGCAAAAATCCTTGCAGCGTTGCACGCGGGAAGCGCCACACGAGCAGTGCTCCGATGAGTCCCGTCAGCGATAGGGCGGGCAACTCGCAGGCCGCGGCGAAGGCGGCGCTCAGCCCGGCGATGAAGAACCAATGCCAGCGGCGTTCCCCTTCGCAAACGATGCGTAGCGTGGCATCGAGTGCAAACAGAGCGCCGAACGCGGCCGGCCAATGATTATTGAACACTGTGGCGAACGTGGTGAAAAATGTCGCTAGGCTCGCCGCGGCGATCACGAAAATGCGTCCCCAGTCGGTCGAGCCATAACGTTCGACGATCCGGCACAGTCGCAAAAGATAGATCGCGTAGGGAATCACGTTGATCGTGATGAGCATGAACCGACCGAGTTCATACGGATGCGAGCCGAGCGTTTTTCCGGTGAGCTTGTGCAGCACCCAATACTCGGCGGCCGCGAGCGTGGCCAGTAACGGTGGCTTGCTCGAGTAGAGATGCCCCTCGTCGGCGTTCGGCGCGGGGTTGCCTCGGCCGTCGTGCTTGACCATGTCGATCGTGTCCCAGTTCGGCTCCTGGATCACTTGATCGATCGCGTAGGTGCCGTGCTCGACGAGCGCTCGGACCGTACACCAACGGCTACGATCGTTACCGCTGAGAAAGGGTCGCTGCAAATTGCGAACCTTACGCTGCTCGACGGGCTTCTTCTTTTCTTCGTCGTTGAGATATTTTTCCAACCGCACGGTGTCGACCGCGTTCACCGCCAAGATCCGGCCGGTCAGATTGCCCACCGCCAAGGCGATGAGCAGCAGGTAGATGCCACGACGGACTTGAGTGTGGGAAGCCATGAGAGGGGTGCGGGGCGCGGGATGTGGGGTGAGGAAGGAATTCGTTCGTTCGCCGCGACGCGCAGCGGAGCGCGATAGCTGGCGAACAAGTTGAGCGATATTAGAGATTCAAGCGATCCGAGACACTGTACGTGTCGCTCTCGCGGAGTTGGCGATAGTTGATCATTTCGCACAACAACCCGATGCCGAAGAACATCGTGCCAAGGAGGAGCGTCCCGAAGGTCGCCACTACGCCGGCCAAAAAACTGCCCGATTGAGCCGAGTTCAACGTCAGATTCGCGATTCCGATCAACATCCCGAAGCCGATCAAGAACAAGCCGGTCGAGCCGAGCAGGTGTTGCGGGCGGTCACCAAAGCCGGTGAGAAATTTGACCGTGAGCAGATCGAGGAAGCCTTTGATGAAACGCCGCACGCCGTATTTGCTGTGGCCGAACTGTCGTGCGCGGTGATTAATGACCAACTCGCCGACACGGTAGCCGCGGGCTCCGGCGAGCACCGGCACGAAACGATGCAACTCGCCATAGAGACGGACCTCACTGAGGACCTCGCGGCGATAGCATTTCATGCCGCAGTTGTGGTCGTGCAACGTGACGCCCGTAAGTCGGCTGACCATCCAGTTGAAGACCCGCGAGGGCCCCACTTTGTGCCAAGGGTCGTAACGCTTTTTCTTCCATCCACTGACGACGTCGTATTGCTGGCCAAGGGTTTCTAGAAAGCGGGGTATCTCGGCGGGGTCGTCTTGCAGATCAGCGTCCATGGTCATCACCAAGTCGCCCCGGACGGCGGCAAAGCCCGCGCTCAGTGCGGCGGCTTTGCCAAAGTTGCGTCGAAAGCGTAGAGCGCGGATTCGTGGATCCTGTTGCTCCAGCGCGTTGATCTTGTCCCACGAACCATCGCGCGAGCCGTCGTCGATGAAGACAATTTCCAGGTCGTAAGCTTGCGCCTGAGCGACGGCCGAAATTTCGCTGTGCAGCGCCGCGAGGCTTTCGACCTCGTTATAGACAGGAATGACGATCGACAATTTACTCACAACGCACTCGCAACGGGATAGACCGGTCAATGACTTGCCGACGAGCGTCTCCCGCCGAACAGATATAAGATAGCCGAAATTCCTAGCTCGGCCACTAGCCAAAGCAGCCGGGCCGAGACCGTCGCGACCAGTGCTCCGGCCTCGCCGAAGGTCGGCGCGAGCATGACCATCAACACGGCATCGCGAACACCCAAGCCGCCGGGAATTAACGACATAAACCCGGCGACCACGGCCAGCGACGCCGCGCCGGTGCAAACGATCCATTCGGTTAGATGCTGTCCGGTCGAAAAATTTCCCGCGACAACCACCAACCACAGACTCGCTCCTACGAGTAACCAACCTGCGCCGATCGAAATCCAACCAAGGATGAGCGTGCGGTAATCGAGACGACGCAGCTTATCGAGCACCGCAGGGTCGCGTCGCCCGATACCGGCGAGCGTCGCCAACTTCACGAACACGCGCGGCACAGTAGGAAGGCCGGCGACCGTCATCAGGCCAAGGGCCGCGAGCGCCAGATCCCAGCGTTCATGAAAGCGCATGACGATCACCGCGCCGCCAATGAACGCGCCGACCGCCATCATCGTCAGTGTCTCGCAAAACACACTCGCCGCGGCGACGAGGGTATCGACACGCTCGGAGCGAATGAGACTCGTCCGTAAGATAATCACGAGCGCCTTGCCTGGCACATACTTGCCGAGGTGTCCGATGAAATAGGCGCGCAACGTTTCGAGCAGCCCCGGATGTTGCCCGAACCGCATGAGCACGCGGCGCCAGAAGAGACCGCACGGCAACAGGCCGACGAGGTACAAGATCGCGGCGAAGATGAGCGGCACCGGCTGGAGCTGCGTAGGGCTCCAATTCCGCGCCGCCAGATCGGCGAGGGCGCGTTGAGCCGAGCGATGAATGCCCCAGGCAATGAGCGCTACGACCGCTAGCTTAGCTAGCATAAATAGCAGTCGGCGGTGTTGAGGCGAGAGTTTTCGCAACATGGGCAAGCGAGCGTGAGAAAGGAAACCGACGAGATTGTGGTCGCCCGGGCGATTACGTTCAAGGACTGATGTAGGCTTACGGCGCAAGATAAGTACAATACTCGACCTGGAACCATTCTGTAGGAGTCTCTGGTTCGATGAATCGCGTCGTGCTGTTTCTAGTGCTGTTGGCCGTCATCATCCTGTTTGGGGTGCTGTCGTTCGAGGTGCTTCGCGCGTTCATC
>CAYLYE010000378.1:0-3716 GCA_964387325.1 uncultured Planctomycetaceae bacterium | reverse complement strand
GCGCGAGAAACGAAACGACGGCGAAGCCAACAGCCTTCGATCTCGTCAAGAGTCGAACCATGTGCGTCATGCTACATCGTTGCGACTTGCCCCTGATGATTGCCTGGATTGCGATCGGAGCGAGCAACGCTCTCGACGCACAAGAGGCAACCAAGCCGACGAAGAAGAAATTCCTCAAGGACGCGCCGACTTGGCAGCTCTCGCGTGGTCCGGCCGCGACGATCGTGGTGATCGACCGCGCGTGGGCCGAGGCACTTAAGCAGGCAACGATCGTCTCGACGCCGATCGGTCGCCGCGTCGGCGTTGTCGCCCCGGGGGGCACACCGATTCATGCGTTGTGGGGTTGACGGAGCCAAGATGCGAGCCGTGAGCACCACGGTCGCCGTTCAGAGAGCGTCCATGAATGGGCTTGCCAGCCGCATCGGGTGTGGTAATCTATTTTAACGACCGATGGAGGCCGAGCGTGGTCTTCGCCGCTGTCGTAAAGCCCTTATGGGCTAGAGAGTTGGCAGGGTAGCTCAGTGGTTAGAGCACCCGCTTCATAAGCGGGCTGTCGCGGGTTCGACCCCCGCCCCTGCTACTGTCATGGAACCCTCGCGATGCTCGATCATCGGCGAGGGTTTTATTTTTACCCGAGGCCGTCGCGCGGCGATTCCTTCGCGCAGGCGGCCATGAAGTGGCGAGTGACCGCTACTCTCGGCGACTCGGTTCGTGCTTACGGGGTGATCGCCTTGATCACATTGCGAACGGGCTGCATCGGGTAGTAGACTTTCGTCGACACGAGAGGCTGACGCATACCGTAGCCATACCCCATACCGTAGCCCGCTCCGTAACCATATCCGGCCCCATAGCCATAGCCTTGGGGGATACCGCAACCGCAGCCCATTGGCCCCGCCCCGTAATGGAAGCCGGGATCGCCATACACGACCGGGTTGCAGCAATGCGTGGCAACCGGTACGTTGCAGCCGCAGTTGTCGCTCTGATAGTCGAAACCGAATCCGCCGTAGCCAAACTCGGCTTGTGCGACACTCGCCGTGACGACGAGCACGCCCACGGCGAGCAGATTTTGCCACCAAGTTTTCATCGTCTCTCCTCCTTGTCGTGAACAACTATCTCCCCGCGGTTCGCCGCAACGCCACTTAGGCGAGCCGAACCCGTTACGAGGATCGCTAATCGATGATTGACCGCGTTGTCTTGTTGTCGGTTCCTGGGCTCCGTCGCCAGGATGTGTCCCAAATGCCGCACCTGAAACGCTTGGCCGAGGGGGGCGAATCATCCGCGCTGGTATCGAGCTTTCCGTGCGTGACTTGTCCGGTACAGGCCAACATGACGACGGGCTTACTCCCGCGCGATCATGGCGTCATTGCCAACGGCTTCTATTGGCGCGACCGACATGATGTCGAAATGTGGACCGCATGGAACGAATGCATCGAGCGGCCGCAGATTTGGGATCTGCTCCACCAACACTCGCCAGAGTTAACTTCGGCCGTTTGGTTCCCGTTGCACAGCAAAGGATGCGGAGCCGATACGATCTGTACACCCGCTCCAATCCATAATCCCGACGGTAGCGAGTCGCTGTGGTGCTATAGCAAACCGACTGAGCTGTACGGCACGCTACGTGACGCATTGGGACATTTTCCGTTGCAGCATTTCTGGGGCCCGCTGGCAAACATTCGCTCGACCGCCTGGATTGCCGACTCCGCCGCTATCGCCGCCAGCAGTTTTCATCCGCGTTTTATCTATGCTTACCTGCCGCACCTGGACTACGCCGCGCAGAAGCTCGGTCCTGATAGCGAAGCCGCGCAGCGTTCGCTAGGGGAATTGGACGATGTGATCGGCCGACTCGTCGAACGCGTCAACGCCGCGTACGAAACACCCCCACTGTGGCTCGTAGCCAGCGAGTACACAATCAACCCGGTGAGTCATGTCGTGTACCCCAACCGTGTGCTGCGCGAGGCCGGGCTACTGAACGTGACGGTCCAGAGCGATGGCGAACATCTCGATCTGCAAACGAGCCGTGCCTGGGCGATGGTCGATCATCAGTTCGCGCATGTCTTCGTCCGCGACTCACACGACATCGGTCGGGTCGTCGATCTGTTCCGAGGATGCGAAGGGATCGCTGAGGTCGTCGCAGGTGACGATCGGCGGCGGCTCGACCTCGATCATCCGCGCTCTGGCGAGGTCGTGCTCGTTTCGCAGCCTCACAGTTGGCAAGCCTATTACTGGTGGCTCGATGATGCCAAGGCACCCGGATTTGCGCGTACGGTCGATATCCATCGCAAGCCGGGCTATGACCCCGTCGAACTGCATGTCGACATGCCATCGCGCACGATTCCACTCAATGCCGCGCTCATCAAAGGTTCACACGGGGCACCAGCCCACAACGAGTCGCAACGCGGAATCGTGATTTCCTCGCAAAAGGGGGTCCTGCTCGGTCGAGCGCTCGCCGACATTGACATCTGCCCACTGGTATTGCGGCAGTTTGGCATTTAACGCGCGCTCTCGAACGAGCGACGCGGGGAGGTGACACGAGCAGCCAACTCGCGTACCACCTCGTTCTCGTCGGTCGCGGCAATCTCGGCGAGCCGACGCAACAATTCCGGCTCGCGGCTAGTCGCCATCAAGGTCACGACCGTACGGCGAACGTCGGCGTCGGCATCGCGGCTGAGCCATAACAGCCACGGTTTCGCGTCAATGTCGGCCAGGTGCGGCAGGGCATCGGCCCAACGGCGACGCTCGCTGGCGAGCGGTGACGTGAGCGCTCGGCCAATTTCGATCTGCCGCTGACTGCATCCTCGCCGCAACAACTCACGCTCGGCGGCCGTTGCCTGCGGGGCATCGTTGACATGCAACTGAGATAACAGTTCGATCAGCGGCATGGCCATCAACGGAGACGTGAGCACCGCCGGATGATTGGCCGAAGCGGTCGTCGAGATCTCGTTCTGTGGTCGTGCTGGCGCAGATTGGGGCGCGAGCAAACGTGGTCGCTCCGCGCCTTGATTCGACTCTGCCTCGTTGACCCGAGTGTTGGTGGTCGATGGTTTCGAGTCGTTGAGGGGAAGTGGTGCAAATGGGGCGGAGTCGTCCGATGTGGACGAGCGTAAATACTCGGGCTGCTTGAGTCGTTGCAACTGCTCGCGCTGCACGGCAATATCGTGTGGGTCGACCTGCACGGTCGCCGACACGTCGGCCGAACTCTGAAAGGTAAGAATTTGCTGACAGTCGGTCAGAAATCGCGAATAAAGGTCGGCCGACAGCACGCGCGGCGCAGCGATACGTCGCGTGGCAAGTTCAGCAGCAGCGCGGCGGCCGATGGTCGAGTACTGGCCCATGCGTTTGGCCAACTCATGCATCATCGCCGCATCGATTGCGCCGGAGTGCGCATCATCGACAAGTTCCAATTCCTGAAACCATTCGACGATTAGCCGGCGAGTTTCCTGCACGCAGGCGGTTCGCTGCGACGCCAATGCCTGCGCCAACTGCGTGCAGCCAGCACGATTGCGAGGCACGGCTTGCAATTCAGCTCGCGATTGTTCCTCGCTCTGCGCTTCCCAACGGGTGAACCAAGCCTGTACCTGCTCGTCATCCTGCGGCGGCACAGGCAACGCACGCATCAACAACAGGCCCAGCACGACCACAGGCAGCACGATCGCTAAGAGAATCAAAAATTTCGGGGGCTGATTCACGTGGGGGGGCCTCCATGCCAATTGCGATCG
>CAYLYE010000377.1:0-3717 GCA_964387325.1 uncultured Planctomycetaceae bacterium | reverse complement strand
ACCGGGGCCGTGCTCTATGCCGTGGCGCAGAGCCTCGGCGCGTCGGGCATCATGGCGCTCAAGTATCTACTGAGCATCATGGTCGTCGGCGGTTGTGTGCGCGTGGCGCGTGATCGCGGAGCTGGCTGGCCGATGATCGCCGCCATCGCCTGTGTGCCCATTCTGTGCGGTTGCATCGGCTTTACGACCATCCGCGCGCAACTCTTCACACTCGTGTTCCTCGTGATGATGCTCGGCTGCATCGAGGCCGACCGGCGTGGCGAGCGGCGTTGGATCTGGTTGTGGCTGCCAGCCTACGTGGCTTGGCTCAATTTACACGCCGGGTTCGTCGTCGGCGCGGGACTCATGGCCCTGCACGCCTGCGAGCAACTGCTGCGTAAAGAACCGATCCGGCATTGGATCGTGCTGGGCGTGGCGATGGCCGCGCTCGTGCTGGTCAATCCGTATGGCGCGATGTACTACCCCTACCTGGCCCACGGGCTGCTCATGTCGAGGCCGATGATCATCGAGTGGCGGCCGCTCTGGCACGTCGAACCGATCTCGATGTTCTACGTCTACGTGTTCAGCGTGCTGCTCATGTTGTACGCGGTCTCGTCGCTTGGTTGGCGACGGATGCCTGGGCTGCTTATGCTGATGGCGAGCGCGTACTTTGCCGTTCGACACACGCGGCATCTGTCGTTGTACTTTGTGATTTGGTTCGCCTACGTTCCAGGCTACTTGCAGCAAACACGCTTGGGGGAATTGGCTGAGTCGATCTGGCAGCGACGCAGGCGCTTCGTGCTGGCCGCCTCGTGCCTGATTGGCGTATTGTCGTTGATCCGCGCCTTGCCCGCGAAACCGTGGCAATTGCGCATGCCCACCACGCTCGCCGAAGAAGAGACCGGCCGACCCATGTATCCGACCGGAGCGGTCGAGTACCTCCAGCAACTCGAATTTCGCGGCAACATGATGGTGCCGTTCGTACCGGGAGGCTTCGTGAGTTGGAAGTTGCACCCGAGCGTGAAGGTGAGCCTCGACGGTCGTTACGAGGTCGCGTATCGACCCGGTATTTTGGAAGAGAACGAGCACATGTATCAGGCCAAGACGGGCTGGCACGACACGCTCGAAAAGTATCCGACCGACGTGTTGCTGGTGCCGAATAACACGCCGCTGGCACGTGAGATGATCGGCGTCGACGGCTGGACACCATTCTATCACGACGCGTCGTACACGATGTACGCGCGACCGGGCCTGGAATTGCCCCTGCTCGATCGGGGCGATGTGACACTGCCCGGTCAGTTTCCGTAGAGTTGCTTAGAGATCGGTGTCAGCCTTTCTCGGGGCCGGAGCTGGCCCAGATCAACTCGGGTCGCTCGGCAACCTTGGGTCCGCGCGTCATGCGGGTGAGCACGCGCTGCGGTTGTAGACCGAAACGCTCGACGATCTGCCACGCGGCGACGTGATCGCGCGGGATATCGACATAGACGGACTGCTGTTTCGCAGCTTGCTCGGCGAGTGCCGCGGTAAGAAGTGTCGCGCCCGTGTCATCGAGCGCGACGCAAGGACCGATCTGCCGCGCTGACCGGCCCTCACGCGCGAGAATGAATCCTGCGACGCGCCCCTCGCGACGAACGACACGAGTCGCGCCAGGTAGTTCATTGTGCAATTGGGCCAAGAATGCCTGACGCCCATTATTCGTCGCCCAGCGATCGAGCCGTTCGACCTCGACCCCATCGGCGGTCGAGAGCGTTTCGATGCATGGGATGTGAGTCGGGGTCGTCACTTGAGGCACACCGGCCCAGCGGTCGAGTTCATAGTCGACCGTGAAACCAAGCTTTTCGTAGAGCGGCTGACCGAGCGGTGTGGCATCGAGCCGCACGCTGCTGACGTCGTGTGCATCGAGCCAAGCGAGGGCGTGCTGCATCAGGGCTTTGCCAACCCCCTGGCCACGCGCGACGGGATCGACCAGCATCAGGCCAATCCAGGCAATGGAGCCGAACCGCACCGAGGCGCAAGTCCCCACGTCGACACCGTCGAGCACGCCGACAAAGCTTCCGTGCGGCTCAAGAGCCAGCACACGCAACCAGTCGGCGCGGAGTTGATTCCAGCCCGCTTGCGTACTCAGACGCAGACCGAAATCAACGTCGTCGGGACCGAGCGCGCGGATCGACAGCCTAGCCATGATCGTCAATCACAAGGCGAAGGTTAATCAGGCTTAGCCGACGCGATCAGGTTGATGAACTCGCGATTTGACTTGTACTTGGCCAGCTTTTGCGTGAGCTGCTCCATCGCGTCGACGTGGTGCATCGACGAGAGGGTGCGGCGGAGCATGGTGACCGCGTGCAAGGTGATTGGATCGAGCAGCTTCTCTTCGCGGCGGGTGCCGGACTGGCTGATGTCGATCGCGGGCCAGACACGACGGTCGGCCAATTTGCGATCGAGCACGAGTTCCATGTTGCCGGTCCCTTTGAACTCCTGGAAGATCACTTCGTCCATCTTGCTGCCGGTGTCGACGAGCGCGGTGCCGACGATGGTCAGCGAGCCCCCCTCTTCAAACAGCCGGGCCGTGGCAAAGAGCCGCTTGGGAATATCCATCGCCTTGATGTCGATGCCGCCGGTCATGATCTTGTTGCCGCCAGAGACCTTGTTGAAGGCCCGAGCGAGGCGCGTGATCGAGTCGAGCAGCAGGAACACGTCGTGCCCCATCTCGACGAGTCGGCGGCAGCGTTCGAGCACGAGTTGCGAGAGCCGGACGTGGCTTTCGACATCGCGGTCGAGACTGCTGGCGATGACCTCGCCGTTCATGATATTGCGTTTCATGTCGGTGACTTCTTCGGGGCGCTCGTCGATGAGCAACACAAAGAGCTTCACCTCGGGATGGTTGATGTTGATTGCTTTGCTAATTTGCTGCAACAACATGGTCTTGCCGGTGCGCGGCGGCGCGACGATCAGAGCACGCTGGCCTTTGCCAAGCGGCGTGAGCAGGTCCATGATGCGCGGACTGATTGGCTCGGGGCCAACCTCCAGACGGAGCCAGCTCTCGGGATTGATCGGCGTCTTCTCGTCGAACGTCTTGACGTTGCAATACTCTTCGGGTTTCATCCCGTCGACGTCGACGATCTCGCGAACGCGCGGACCTTCCTGCTTGCGATTTTGCTGCACCAGAGCGTTGAGTTGCAGCCCTTCGCGGAGCTTAAACTTCTCGATCATCGTGCCGGGCACGAAAGGGTCGGTCCGCTCGCGGGTATAGTTGGTTTTGGGATCGCGAAGGAAGCCATAGCCATTGGGGTGCAATTCCAGCACGCCGACAGCCGGGACCAACGGTGGTAGGTCTCCCGGCGGTGCGCCTTCGACCCCCTCTTGGCCCTCGACAGCGCTTTGCATATTGGGATCATCGCTCACGGGGGCACCTTCGCCACCGCCGCCACCATGATGGCGCGGGCGATAATTGCTCCGGTAGCGGCGTTGATAGCCACCGCCACCTCCTCCGCCGCCACCACCTCCGCCGCCGCCGCCACCACCGCCATTGTTATTGCCACCGTAGAAGCCTCGACCGCGACCGCGGCCCCGCTTTTTCTTACCCATGATCCGTTTGCACCTGGAGAGATAAAGACAAAGAGTCCTGCAGGGTCGGTTCGGCGAGAACTTGCCCACGCGGGCAACAACCACCGGCCTGAAAGAACGAGCCTCCGCGACGCGCGGCAGCAGACACGATCAACCGTCTACGGTTAACACACG
>CAYLYE010000376.1:0-3722 GCA_964387325.1 uncultured Planctomycetaceae bacterium | reverse complement strand
CGAGCAGCTTCGGAATGTAACTCACGAGCGTGTTCATCGCGGTGGTCACGCTGTCGAGCCCGAGGATATGGAAGGCGGCCGAGGCGAACACGCACAGTGTGAGCCAGAAGGCCAATTGTCCGACGATCCACGGCACGCTGCGATTGATACCGACGTGCTTCATGCTCTGGGCCAGGCCGCTGCGGTCGGCAGCCGTTTCGAGCCCGATGCGTTGCGAGAGTTCCGACGCCAGTCGATCGAGCATGCGAGCGAGCACATAGCCGACGACGAGCACGACGACCATGCCGACCACCTTGGGGATGATCGGCACGACTTGCGTGAGTGCTTGCTGAAAGCTGGCGACGAGCGCTTCTTTCCAACTGGTCACATGATTCAGATCAAACGTATCCATGATTAACTCCCTTGATTAAACATCTTTTTGATCCGGGCGATCAACGCGATCGACCGGGTATTTTCCCGACAACGTGTACACGACCAACCCCATCCCAGCACGCAACAAATGGCCACAAGCATAAATCAGTCCTTGCGTCAGCAGCTCGATCACCTGAGCGAACAGCAGCGCCCGATTGAGCCGGTCATGCACGTCTCGTTTGAGCGAGACGGGCGGTGGGGGCACATCCTCGTTGGCTAACTGTTCCAGCAGATCGAAGCTCATAGGTCCGTCCGGCGTCCGTGATGAAGATCCTGTCTCGTCGTTCTCACCGAGCCGGCGCGGCACGGGGTCAGCGTGCCACACCGTCTCGTCTTTGATTCGTATCCTCTGCTCCGGTTCACTGTCCACTCGGCTGTGCGAATTGGCGTTGTAGTTTCTCGCGCACGCGGCTCACCCGCATCTTGGCGGCACTAACACCGATCGCGAACATCTCGGCCAACTCTTCAAAGCTGTAGTTCTCTGCATACTTGAGGATCACCAGGGCGCGATCCTCTTCGTCGAGCGTGTCGAGCATGGCGCTCAGGTCGAGCGACAACCCGGGTGAGTTGTCGGCCGCCGCGGGCGTTTGCTCGCTCATCGTCGTCGCGTCGACCGTGTCCTCGTGCCGTTGGCGACGAGAACGCGACCGGCGGATCGTCAAGCAGGTCCGCACCGCAACGCTATGAACCCAGGTCGAGTATTTCGACCGGCCTTCGTAGCGGCCGCGATGCAAGAACAGTTTGACGAACACCTCTTGAGCCGCATCGTGGGCGTCGTGCTCGTTGCCCAACAGGCGATAGCAGATCCGCCACACACGATCGCGGAACCGATCGACCAGCGCGGTGAACGCGGGTCCATCGGAGCCTTCGCGTGCCGCGTCGGCCGCCAGTTGTTCATCGCTACGCTGTCGCTCGTCCAAGAGCACTTCCACACGGTTAAGCCCTGCACTGAGGGGACTCGGTCGTGCGAGTCGCCGTCGTGGCGTCTCGCACGCTTCGGAGGATTAGTCCCCGGCGGGCAGTCGAGCGGTCACAAAGAAAATGTCGCGGCGTGGACGGTTGTTCGCAAGTCGTTGTTTTCCATCGCCTTGCATCGATCAAAACAGGTCCTGACGCGGCCCATCCCAACAGAATTGCCCCAAATCGTCAAGACAGAACAGAGCGGGGGGCCCGACCTGTTCGAGGTTTTCGAGCTATGGTTGAGTTAGTGCTTGGTAGGTTCCTGGAATGTTTGAGTGTTTTCATGTGACCCTCGTGGGTGCCATGCCCACGGTTCGACGTGGGCATGAAGCGCGCATGGCCACCCTAACGCACATGATAAGTAACGAAACGTATTAGCCGAGACTCGATGAGCATGATGACCACGCTTCGCACGCCGCACGTGTTGCTCTGCGACGACGACCCGTTCATGGTCCAGCTGGCGACCGCGATTATTCACAAGGCCTTTGGCACGCGGTTGGTCCTGCACGGCGTGACGAGCGCCGCCGAGGCGCACGCCGCGCTGCGGCAACACGTCTACGACTTGGTCATCGCGAGCATCTCGATGCCCGAGTTGAGCGGGCGTGAGCTGCTCGAACTCTCCAAGCAATATCACCCGTGGTCTCAGGTCGTGTTCATCGCCGAGCAGGCCACCTGGGATCACCTAGTGCAGATGTTTGAATGCGGGGCGGTCGACTATCTGCTCAAGCCGATCGACCCGGGCGAGTTGATCGCGATCGTGCATCAGTCGTACGCGCGAATCATGCGTTGGCAGTCGACCGCTAGCCGTATGCTGGACACGATCGAGGCGTAGACCATGCCGCAAGCATCTCAAGGATTCGTAAGCAATCAGCAGCGCTAAAAAAGGGCTGCAACAAGGGTGGCTGGTGTTATGCGTAGCATAACCCGGCTCCCTCAAAGCAGTGTCACACGTGGAGAGCCGGGTTTTGCTGCGCAAAACACCAGCCACCCACGACCGTGTCGCTCACACTCGACGATGGGTTACCTGGAGTGTCGAGCCGCACTACTTGCTAATGCGACGTAGTTGAATGACGAGCGCTTGGCCGTCGATCTTGACCTGATGGCTGTGTACGTCGGCTCCGCTGAGTGCAGTGCTCTGGAGTTGGGACAGCGTTTCGTCGCCGATGTATTTACGGTGCGCGGTAATCGCGGCCGGGAGAGTTTCTCCCTCGGCGGCCAAGTGCAGCTCGATGCGATCTTCGATCTGCAAGTCGGCCGTCTTGCGCAGGTCTTGCACCTGCCGCACCACGTCGCGGGCCATCCCCTCTTGGGCCAACTCGGGAGTAATACGCGTATCGAGGGCGAGTTGCGTGCCGTGATCGGCCATACCGCTCCAACCTTCGGCCGCGCGCAGGGTGACGAGCACGTCGGTCGCGTCGAGCGTGACGGGGCCATCGGCAAGCGGCAACTCGACCGTCCCGCCGCTTTGTAGCGTGGGGCCTATGACGAGCGGGTCGGCCTTGGCGAGTGCCGTTTGAATGTCTTTCATGCGTGAGCCGAATTTCGGCCCCAGCGTTTTAAGGTTCGGCTTGATCTCGTAGTTGAGCAACGAGCCAGCCGTCGTGGGCTGCAAGGTCACTCGCTTGATGTTGAGCTCTTCGATGATTTGATCGGCGAAGCGCTCGACCGCGCGGCCGTCTTGCTCGCTGCCGGCGAGAATCTTCAACTCGGCGAGCGGCTGCCGCACCTTGATCTTCACCCCGTTGCGGGCCGCCATCCCCAGCGACACCAATCGCAGCAGCGATTCCATATCGGCCGAGAGCGCAGGGTCAACCAGCGTTTTATCGGCCTGCGAGTACTGCTCCAGATGCACGCTGCGATCGGCAGGGCCATCGACCAAGTTGCGATACATGACATCGGAGAGGAACGGCATCACCGGCGCGATCAGCTTGGTGAGTGTGACCAGCACCGTGTGCAGCGTGTGATACGCGGCGAGTTTGTCGGTCCCCTGGTCACTCTTCCAGAAGCGGCGACGGTTGCGGCGCACGTACCAATTGCTCAGCTTCTCATCGACGAACCGCTCGACTTCAGCGCAGAAGCCCGTGATGTCGTAGCGCTCATAACTCGCCCGGGCATGTTCGACGAGCAGTTGCAAATCGCTCAGGATCCAACGATCAATGTCGGGTCGATCAGCGACGCTCACCGGAGTTCCCTGGGGATCAAAGCCGTCGAGCCGCGCGTAGTTGCAGAAGAACGCGTAGGTGTTCCAGAGTTTTAAGATGAATCGCGAGCGGACTTCGTCGGCGGGGCGCGGACCAAAATTAATGTTTTGAGCCGGGTTCTGGCGGCAATACAGCCAGCGCATGCAGTCG
>CAYLYE010000375.1:1429-3726 GCA_964387325.1 uncultured Planctomycetaceae bacterium | reverse complement strand
CCGCCCGGGTTCACGCCTTCGCCGGCGCGGGTGGTACCGATACCGCTACCCTCAATGATTCCAGCAGTGATGATATTTTCGGCTGCATCAAAGAATTCGCCTCACTGCAGAAGCCAGGGAGCTATTTCTACCAGTCCTTGTTCTTCAATCAATACACCGCTGCTGCTACCCTCGGCGGCGATGACTTGGCCTTTATCTTCGACTCCAGTGGCAACGACACCTTCACCGGCACTCCCACTCAAGCCCACATTCAAGGCCCCAGCTACGACACGACCCTCTATAATTACGATCGCGTTTTCTCGTTTCATGCATTTGGTGGCACGGACACTGTCCAACTCAACGGCTCCAGTGGCAACGACACGTTCACCGGTCTTCCTCAGTTCAGCGTCCTCAGTGGCCCAGGCTATTTTCTGCAAGTCGGCGCCTACGGCACTGTCAATGTCGATGCCAGCCAAGGCGGCACCGATACCGCGCTGCTCTTCGGCTCCAGCAATAACGACGCCTTCAATGCCCACCCCACCCAGAGCACCCTCAGCGGCCCTGGTTACAGTTTGCAAGTCAACGCCTTCGATCAGGTCTTCGCCGATGCAACGCAAGGTGGTATCGATACCGCCACCCTGTTCGACTCCAGCAGCAATGAAACCTTCAGCGCCCTTCCCAGCTTTAGTTCCCTCAGCGGTGCCGCGTTCTTTTATCAAGCCACGGGGTTCCAGCAAGTCATCGCCGCCGCCTCCGCTGGGGGGAGCGATCAAGCCCTGCTCTACGACTCCAACGGCGATGACATCCTCACAGCCAGTGGCGCTCAAGCGATCTTGCAGTACCCGGCCAGCGTGCCCCCCGCCACGCGCGTCACGGTCAACAGCTACGCACGAGTCGTGGCCTTGAAGTTGGCCGGCAAAGGCAACGACAGGGTCACCCAAGCCGCTATCAATTACGTCTTCCAAAATATCTGGTAACGGAGCCGAGTCGCCGGCGAGGCACGCCGTTGAACCGAGCTTGGTCCGAGTCAAAAGCGAGGCTCAGCCCCTCGGCATGGGTGCTCTCTGAATGCTGTAAATCATGCCCCTGAAAGGTTTTCTCATTGGAGAAGTGAGGGCAGGTTCGGGCTGTTTTTAGGGATGATATCCGCCCTAAGTGACGACCGTTCGGGTGCGGGGCGCGGCGCAAAATCGGTGAGCGTGGTCGACGGATTCGATTTGACTGAGCCAGGGGAGTCAGTAGAATAGCAATGAGTGACGTAGCCGAGGTTCTCCAGTAAGTATTGCGGGCGAGAGCCGTGGCACGTCAACGATCCTGCCGCGTACTAGCCGTTCGATTGCGGCCCATCTGACTCATACCCGCCTTGTGTTTGTGGCGCTTTTCGCAATTGAGAAGTTGGCTATGTATCCGTTTTTTGCGATGTTTGGGCTTGGACCGACCGAGTTGATTGTCGTCGGTGTAATTGTCCTGCTGCTCTTTGGTAACCGTCTGCCGACCATGATGCGCTCTCTGGGGCGTGGCATTGTCGAGTTTAAGAAAGGTGCCCAAGGTATTGAGGACGAGAGCGACGCGACCCCGCCGGGCCCCAAGAACAATTCGTAAGATTTTCAGCGGCAATCGCTGCTCGAGTTGCACGGTTGGATCCATTGCGGGCCAACCGAGTGCGGCCGAGTTTAACAAGCGAGCGTAATCCATTTTGATGGTGAGACAATGTTTGGACTCAGCCCCCCTGAACTGATCGTGATTGGCGTGGTTGCCGTATTGCTCTTTGGCAGCAAGTTGCCTGACGTTGCCCGTAGCTTGGGCAAGAGCATGAACGAGTTTCGCCGCGGCATGAGTGGCTTGCAGGACGAAATGAAGTCGGCCACTTCAACCACATCATCGTCGGCGTCGCGCTATCATGAGATTGATGATCGCGACGAGGCGACCGCGCCGAAGTTTGAGCCCCCGGCCAGCGAGCCTAAAGCCGACACGACCGACGCGGCCTAGTGGACTCTGGTCGAGTGTCGCTTGTCTGTCGACCGTGGGGAAAGTGTCTCGACTGGACCGACGGTTGATCTCTTGCATGGATGACGCATCGCGGAACGATTCTGCTCTGCCCAAGGCCGATGAGGCCGGGGTCCGCGATGTGCTGCACGTCGCCTTGCCGCTCGTGATCTCGTCGCTCAGTTGGACGGTCATGAACTTCATCGATCGGCTGATGCTCTTGCAGCACTCGGCCGACGCCGTGGCGGCCGCTTTGCCCGCGGGCATCACGTTCTGGGCGGTCATCTGCCTGCCGTTCGCGTTGCTCGTGGGCCTCCTCGTGAAGTACCGCA
>CAYLYE010000375.1:0-1419 GCA_964387325.1 uncultured Planctomycetaceae bacterium | reverse complement strand
CACGTTCGTGGCTCAGTATTACGGCGCGCAGCGGCTCAAACGGATCGGTCCCGTCGTGTGGCAAGGTGTCTGGCTCGGTGTACTCGTGTGGCCGATCGCCGTTCTGACCGCGCCGTGGGTCTGCCGGGCGTTCGATATCTTCGGACACCATGACAATATCGTGCCGCTTGAAGCGACCTATTACTCGATCAACACATGGGCGGCGGGGCCACTCATCGCGGCCAGCGCGCTCAGTAGTTACTTTACCGGACGCGGCAAGGTGCGGGTCGTGATGATGGTCGACTCGCTCGCGGCTGCCGTAAACGTTGGACTCGACTATCTGTGGATTTACGGGCACGGCGGGTTTAGCGAGATGGGCATCGCCGGCGCGGCGTGGGCGACAGTCGCGGCGATCTCGCTCAAGTGTCTGATCTATCTCGTGCTGTTCGTGCTGCCGCATGCGGCGCGGACCTGCGACACCTGGAAAGGCTGCCGCTTCGATCGGTCGCTCTGCGTGCGGTTGCTCCGCTATGGCGGGCCCAACGGTCTGCAAATGTTCATCGAGATCCTGGGCTTCACGGTGTTCGTGCTGCTGTTGGGTCGGCTCGGGCCGTTGGAGCTCACGGCGTCGAGCTTGGCGCTGAACGTGAACAATCTGGCCTTTATGCCCGCCTGGGGTGTGGCGCTGGCTACCAGTACGATTGTTGGCCAGTACTTGGGGCGCAATCGAGACGATCTGGCCGTGCGCGGGACGTGGTCGGCGATGAAAATTGCCGGCACGTACATGCTCTGCATCTCGTCGCTTTATGTCTTCGCGCCTGATCTGGTCATGCTCGCGCACTGGTCGACCGACAACGCCGTCACGAGCCCCGAGCTACGCGAGACGGTCGTGATCT
Organism: uncultured Planctomycetaceae bacterium; assembly: GCA_964387325.1. GTDB lineage: Bacteria > Planctomycetota > Planctomycetia > Pirellulales > PNKZ01 > CAZZBK01. The sequence goes on along the minus strand of CAYLYE010000375.1, from coordinate 544 downwards.
TGCTGCGATTCGCTGGGACGTTCGGGTTGCTCGACGCGATGAGTCTGGTGTTCAGCGGCGCGCTCAAAGGGGCCGGCGATACGCGCTTCATTCTGGCGACCAATCTGGTGCTGGCCACGTTGCCGGTGATTGCCACGTGGGTGGGCATCGATTATTTCGGCTTGGGGCTGTACTGGGCGTGGATGATGCTGACCGTCTGGGTTTTCGGCCTGGGGGTGATCTTCTTCCTCCGCTTTCGTCAAGGTCGTTGGCGACAGATGCGCGTGATTGAAGACCCGGCCGACGCTTGACGTGCGAGACCGTTTCTCTGAAGGACTCGCGCGGGCGGCTCGGGAAACCTCGCTCCTATTGAAGTATGCTCAACTAATCATCCTAGGCGAGCAACGCGAAGCCGGGAAATACCGAGCTTCCGCTGGTCCCCCTGGTTCATTAACCACGCAGTCGTCAATAGTGACGAACTATTTCCGAGCGGGTAAGATTAATACCTGCGGCAAGTTCACCCCACCTCCCATGCTGTCGCCCGATGAAGCTGCTTACATCCTCC
>CAYLYE010000374.1:0-3737 GCA_964387325.1 uncultured Planctomycetaceae bacterium | reverse complement strand
CGGATATGAATTAATCGCACTTGGGATGATGCCTTCGGTGTGTTAAACCGAAGCACGTTGGGTTCATGCGGCTCGGACAGCGTCCCGATTTAACGGTGGTTTTTCGAGAGAACCGAGAAACCTCTGAGTTGATGGGACAGCCGCCTGTTACGCTACTTTTTCGCGGTGAGCTTATCGATCAAGTATCCTTGGACCGTCCGATGCCGGATATCCGGCGCACCTTCGTAGTAGAGTTCGCATTCGACGCCGACGTGCTTGCATTTCTCTTGCAGTCCGAGACCAAAATTCGCCGTGTGCAGCGGATCGGGTTGCGCCTTTCCCAATTCCGGCACGCCGCCGTAGTACAAGCCGACCGGCGGATCATCGGCCGTCAGCAATTCGTACGGGGAATACTCTTTGATCCACGGCAAGATCGCATCGCGAGCCTGAAGGAACTGGCTGAACGGTGAAAGCTTCTTTTCCCGATTGCCGGTGAAACCGAATGCGTGCGCCCCGCCGTTGATGTTCGGAATCCATTCGCACATCTGTTTCGGGTCGAGCGTCGTTTGGGCGCTCGAAACGCCGACACAATAGAGCCGCGTCGACTCGCGCGCCGCGGGGTCGCTTGCGCTCGGATCGCTCATGTTGTCATGAAACGCCAGCCACAAGCACGAGAATCCACCGGCCGAACCGCCGGTCGCACCGATCCGCACTTTGTCGATGTTCCACTCGGCCGCCCGGGTGCGAACAAATTGCACGGCACGCGCCGCGTCGTCCAGCGGCGCTTTCACCGGCGGCTTCAAATCGCCCGCGTCCGACGTGAAGCGATAGCCGACGGCCACAACCGAAATCTTTCGGTCGAGGTACGGCTTGGCGTTGAACGGAGATTTCGAGCCTCCCAACCAACCGCCGCCGTGAATGTAAAGGACCACCGGAGTCGGCGCATTCGAATCGGCTCGGTAGAAATCGAGCACTTGTCGCGGGTGCTCGCCATACGGCACGTCGGACAACGTCGGGGCAATTAACACGACCTTCGGACGGGGGATCACGGGACTGGAGGGAACGACGCCGTTTCGACTAGGCGGATCGGCGGCTTTCATCGCGGTGGGCAGTGCAATCAGAAGGGCGAGCAAAAACGCCGCAAGATTCTGGGCGTGGGTCTTGTTCATTGGGGCGTGCGATGTGCTAAATAAGTGATAACCACGCGGCTTCTAACGGCCGGCCGACTCATCAGCACCTATCATACTGACGCCGACCGCCCTTTCACAAATCGTTCCTCAAACGGAGCAGTCTCAGGAATGACGAGTTTCCGAGACCAATGAGCGCGCCAGAGACCTAAACCGCTGCGCGTAACCGGACAACTCGTTCACCCAGGCTTCCGGCTTGCAATACGGCGGCGGCGAGTTCCAGACCGGCGATACTCCCGACCGGCGCCTGACAAATCGGCACGCGTATCATCACGACCGCGAACGCCGTGTAGACCAGCTTGACCCAAATAGGTATACGGCCGTGGTGCATGAATGAGGGTAGGTCAGCCATTTGAATTAGTCCCGATAAGACGTCCTGGCCGACTTGATTCTACAGCCGAAGGGTAACCACGGCCATCAATCCCGCATGCTCTCAATGTGATGGTGATAACTCCGGACAGAACCGTCGGACTGCCCAAACTATCGACGTTTGAGTTCCGCAAACCGTGCGATCAGATAACCTGTCTCGTCACCATCGAGATCAGCGTGTTTGGCAGCCTCGTGGATTTGATGCACTAAAGTTTTGGTGGTGCCAAACTCACTCGACGAGTACTCTTGGTTTTCCGACCAGCCGACGACCACTCCGTCCGCTGTAATAGCCATCGCAGTTAAGGGGGCCAGCACCACTTCTCCGCGAGCAAGAACCCCAACACGGCACGTAGCTCGCTGTCCATGGGCAACCGCCGCAGTTTATCCGCCGCGGAACCGCGAATCTTCTCTTCTGTGCGAATGGACGAAAGATCGCGGGCCATCATTGGTCTACCAGGGGAGACACTCAGAATTTCGGGCGGTTTACTCCCATTCACTGCCCAGACTGCCGATTATTTGGTTAATGCTGGTTATAGCGATAACCGATGACTGTTCTAGCAGGGACGAGGAACCTCGTTCAATAAAAGCCCATCCAGACAGACCCTCTGGTTGGGCTTTTTTCTTTGGCCGATCGGCCGACAGATCCGATTTTCTTGATTCGCCCCTCTTTTGACCTAGTGTCCAGTACGGCATGTGATCCAGCCGCCTTAACTGGATCAAAGACGACATCCAACAAAGCTGTGCTGAACCGAATCAAGCCATGAAAACCTTACGACACTTTCTACGTTCAGAAGACGGCCCCACGGCTGTGGAATACGCCGTGATGCTGGCACTGATCGTGATTGCTTGTCTTACCGCAATTCGTGCCATTGGCACAAATGCGAACGCCGTTTTTCAGAAAGTCGGCACGCAATTACAAACGTCGGCCAGCTAGACCTCGACATTAGGATACGAGAACGGCGGTCGCAGGTGTGTCAGCATCGCGATGTTCGGTTTCCGTGCCAATATTCCTGAAGCTGTGTCCAATCCGCTCGGTCATTTTTCTCCCATTGGCCGACTACACCAGCCATAGCGATCATTGGGGGATCAGGATCTACGATGCACCCTATTAGGGGTGAATTTCCTGATCCAGGCAGGACATTCTGACCTACTCTTTTTGGAGATGATTGCGTCACGGGCGTACTCCGACTCCTAACTTTTAGTCACTTGATAAGGAACCAGCGATGGGCATTGCAACCGCCACCGAGAATCAGGACTTTCAACTCTCGCTTCACGAAATTGAGTCGATTGTCTTCAAGACCGACGAGCGACGGTCGTCTGCTCGGTTTGCTGACCAGGTTGAGTTGCAAATCGCCCCGGTGTTCGACGACCAATTGCCGTTGGAATCATTCCGCCTGGTTGTCGGCCGCGACATCTCTCAAGGTGGTGTTTCGTTTTTCATGAATAATCCGCCGTTCTTTAAGGAGCTTGATGTTGAGCTGGGACGTGGAGCAACTCGGATCTGCCTGCGAGCTGAGGTCGTGAGCAGCAAGCGTGTGGCAGGTCTTGAGCCGTACAGCTTGGTGAGTTGCCGTTTTTTGGGTCGTTCCGCTCGTTAGCGATGCCTCCACATTTCACCTTACACGAATTCAACTTGGTAACCGAATCATGTCGCACTCCGTACGCATCTCCTCGGTAACCATCGATCAAATTGCTCAGTCCCTTGCCAAGCGAGATGATGAGCAGTTCATTTTGATTTATCATGATAAGGCGACTGACGAATGGGTGATCGAGGTGAACGAAAATATGGATGGGCTGTTGATCGCTAGCCTGCTGAATGTTTTTCAAGGTCAGATGCTGGAGCTCATGATGCAGCAATACTTAGACCAAAAGCCGCACTCAGGATCAGGGCCGCAGAGTGACGCCCGGGCTTCAGCCTAGTTGGCTTGCCAGATTCAAAGGGTGAATCTGAGTTGTAACTCTGACAAGCCTGGACTGCGGTGGCGCAAGTGGCTTGCTGGACGAAATGGCTCGTTAGCCGGCCACTTGATCACGTATTGTCGAAATCACCCACAGTTGGTTCAACACGTTGCCAACCCCGACCAATATAGTTAGCGGTGTTGGCGGCAGGCTGCATGCGGACTAACAAATCGCTGCACGCCGACGGCGGCCGCCTAAGTCGACGGCGGAATTCGGAACACGGATCCCCAATGACAAGCCTGC
>CAYLYE010000373.1:0-3756 GCA_964387325.1 uncultured Planctomycetaceae bacterium | reverse complement strand
GCGAGCTGAAACAGATGCCGTCGGTCCAGGCGGTCGCCGCCCGATCCGAGATGATCCAGAACGTCCAGGAAACGCTCATCAAGAATCAACAAGTGTTCATCGGCATTCTGGTGCTCTTCGCCGGCGTGATCTTTTTCGGATCCGTGCTCAACTCGTCGCTGATCTCGTTGGCCGAGCGGCAACGCGAGGTCGCGACGCTGCGCGTATTGGGGTACAACGAGTGGCAAGTCGGCGGACTGTTCGCGCGCGAGAGTATGCTCACCACGCTGGTCGGCACGCTCTGTGGGCTACCCTTGGGCTATCTGCTCAACGTCGGCATCACGATCGCCTATGACACCGAGATGTTTCGCATTCCGGTCGTCGACCCACGCGAGGTCTTTCTCTGGACGCTCGCGCTCGGCGGCACATTCGGTACGCTCGCGCATCTGTTTGTGCAGCGGGCGATATTTAAGATGGATTGGCTCGAAGCTTTGAAGATCAAAGAGTAACGAAAGGGAAAGAGCGATGCGCACGTTCATCACGATCGTCGTCATCATCCTGATTGGCGGAGCACTTTGGGCCGCGCGACATAACTCGTACGTCTCGGTTCACGCCGCGCGGTCGATCAGCGGACCGATCCGCGAGTTTGTCGACGAACAGGCGCAAACGCGGTTGCCGCAACAGCATCTGATTACGATGCCGTTCAACGGCCGGATCGAAAGTATCGAGTTGATCGAAGGAACCTCGGTGAAACGCGATCAGATCGTGGCCCGTGTCGTGCCGTTGGATTTGGAGCTGTCGGTGGCCGACGCCAAAGCGGCAGCTGATCGAGCCGACGCATCGATCAAGGAGAATGCCGATATCGGGGTCGAATTGACGACCCTCGAGCAGACACTCAAGTTCGTCGAATCGATGGACTCGACCGTGAAAGCGGCCGAAAAGCGCGTGACTGCCGGCGAAGCGAAGCTCGATTTCGCTAACAAACAATTACTGCGTATGGAACGGACGCGGCTCACGAACGCCTCGACCGAGGAGCAACTCAATACGGCTCAGGTGAACCAGGTGCAGGCCAATGTCGACTACCAACAGGACGTACTGGTGCTCAGCGCGCTGCGCAGCATGCAAGCCGCAACGGCCTTAGGTCCCACGCTGGTGCGGCAATACATTTCGCGAAAGACATTGACCGGACAGATTCGCAAAGAGGAGATGGCCCAGGCCGAGGCGAGGCTCAAGCAGCAGCAACGCGATCAGCAGCGCGGACACATGCGCAGCCCGATCGACGGTATCGTCCTGGCTCGACATGAAAGCAACGAGCGCATGGTCTCGTCGGGCACGGTCCTGTTGACGATCGGCAACCTGGACGAACTCGAGGTCGAGGCCGACATCCTCAGCCAAGATGTGGTCCGAATTAAGCTCGGAGACTTGGTTGAGGTGTACGGCCCGGCGATTGGCGAGCCGGTTGCGCGAGGCAAGGTGGCGCGGATTTATCCGGCCGGGTTCACCAAGGTGAGTTCACTCGGCGTCGAGCAGCAACGCGTCAAGGTGATCGTTCAATTCGAGAACGAAGAACTCACGCGATTGCGCACGACGCGTGACCTGGGGGTAGGCTATCGCACACGCGTCCGCATCTTCACGGCAGAAAAGTCCAACGCGCTGCTCGTGCCCCGATCGGCGCTGTTTCGCGGCCCGACAGGCGACTGGCAGGTCTTTGCCGTTCGCGGCGGGATTGCTAGGCTACAGCCGATTCGCGTCGGATTGATGAACGATGTCGTGGCCGAGATCGTGCAGGGAATCGCGGCTGACGAGTTGGTCGTGCTCTCGCCGGAAACGTCACTGGTCGACGGGGTGCGTGTGCGGAGCCTGATCGACGAGTTGCCGACGAGCGAAGCGACGAACCCCGCAGCGGAGTAATGGACGTCATGGAAATTGCGAATCGAGTGGTGATCGTAACCGGAGGCAGCTCTGGGCTAGGAGCCGCGACGGCGCGCGGCTTTGTAGCCGCTGGCGCCAAGGTGGTCATCGCCGATCTGCAAGCCGCAGCGGGGCAAGCATTAGCCGCTGAGTTGGGCTCGGCCGCTAGATTTTCTCCGACCGACGTGACCCGTGGCGAGCAGGTGGCCGCGACGGTCGAGCTGGCGCAGCGTGAGTTCGGTTCGGTCGATGGCTTGGTCTGTTGCGCCGGCATCCTGGCTGGCTCGCGCGTGCTGACCAAGCAAGGCCCCCATGACTTGGACTTGTTTGAGAAGATCATTCGGGTCAACTTGATCGGCACGTTCAACTGTCTGCGTCTAGCCGCGGCAGCGATGGCCAATAACTCGCCTGACTCGCAAGGGGAGCGAGGTGTTATCGTGATGACCTCGAGCGTTGCCGCCTTCGAGGGGCAGATCGGTCAGGCGGCCTACTCAGCGAGCAAAGGGGGGGTAGCCTCGATGGTCTTGCCGCTCGCCCGTGATTTGGCACGACATGGAATTCGGGCCGTGGCCATCGCCCCTGGGGTCATGGCCACGCCGATGGCCGAGGGGCTCACCGACGAGCTGCGCTCGAGCCTGGAGTCGCAGGTCCCGTTCCCTTCGCGGCTGGGGGACCCGGCCGAATTCGCTGCCCTGGCACGACATATCTTCGAGAACCGCTACCTGAATGGGTCGGTCTTGCGCCTTGATGGCGCTGTGCGGATGGGCCCTAAGTAGTTACAGGGCCTAGTTCTTCGGTTGAACCTTGGCGCAACGCTTGCAGCGCTTCAGTTGGCGATTGACGGCCGCGCCGCACTTCGGACAGCGGAGCGACTTGCGATTCAAAACCAGCTTGGTACGGGGACGAACCATGACCCACCTCGGGAGGACGCGATCGGCAATTTGAAAGCGTTCTAGGATAGTCGATTTTCACAAGTTCGCAATGGGGAAGAGAGGTTCGAGGTTTTCAGTTTTCAGTTTTCGGTTGAATGTTGGCGCAAATAGGGGGCAACTCGTTAGCCGCGATGTGCAGCGGAGCGCGTAACGTCGAGCACCTCAGGTTGGCTCGCCTTTCGCGCTCCGCTGCGCGTCGCGGCTAACTCTGAACCGCAGACTGAAAACTCTCTGCTTATTTAATCCCAAACGCCTCGTCGATCGGCTTTTGATATTCTCGCAGCGCGCCGTCAAAAACCTCGGACACCTCGACCGGCCGCTGCAACTGGGCCGACTCCAGGATCGAGAATGCCGCCGCCAGATCACGTAGCCCTTCCCAGCCGTCGGTCTGGCATGGGCGACGCAACCGGATCGCCTCAAGCCAATCGAGCTGACTCAGTGCGAAACTGTCGCTCAGGCCGTGAGGGAACGCCGAGAGCTGCTTCGCGGAGGACTCGCCTTGCGCGTACAACTCGGCGAGCGAGGCGGACTTTGCGCCGTCGAACGAGACGCGATCGCCGGTCACATGGCCTCGCGAACCGTAATACACGACCCCGTCGCCGCTGAGCGTGACGCCACCGTGCCCGCCCCAACTGGCAAACATGTTACCGGTCACGCCTTGCGCAGTCGTGAACTGCGCGAAGTAAGTGTCATCAGCGTCACAGTCGATCGTTTGGACTCGTTGACCTTGTGCGTCGAGGATATGTCGTTGCTGCTCCAGCACCGCAGTTTGAGCCGAGACGGTTTGAATCTCTCCGGCAACGTGGCGAATCTGATCGAAGAAATGCACGCCCAGATCGAGGCTAATGCCGCCTGCTTCGCGTTTCACATGTCGCCAGGGAGTTTGTGCCACGACCAAGTCGGGTGCCCACCAGACACCAACGTACCCGAGCAG
>CAYLYE010000372.1:0-3820 GCA_964387325.1 uncultured Planctomycetaceae bacterium | reverse complement strand
GCCCAGGAACCGTGACATCACGAACGCGCCGCGCGGAACGGGGGACGTGGTCGTGCCATTGGCGGTTACCTTCAGCACCGCAGCCTGCGTGAGAAACGGTCCTCGCGGGCAGCCGGCAGGCAACGGCACGCGACGAATCTGCGAGCCAACGACCCCCGGCACACCGTAAAGCGTGGCCAGCTTTTGGTTCAGCATCGCGAAGTCGGAACGTACCAGATAGCTGGCATTGAGGTCCTTATCGAGCAGTTCGCGAAAATAGGCCCGGCTCTCGGCCATCATCGAGTCTTGCAGGTAAGGGCTGAACTCGGGGTACAGCTTGCGATCGGGATCGTTCGCGGCGATCTTGCGCAGATTGAGCCATTGGCCAAGAAAATCATCGATGAAACGTTGCGAGCGTGGGTCGTTGAGCAGCCGCTCGACTTCGTCACGCAGTGTTTTTCCAGTGCGCAACCGTGCGCCGTCGGCGAGCGTGACGAGCGTCTCGTCGGGCATCGAGTTCCAGAGGAAATACGAGAGCCGCGCAGCCAGTGCATGTTCGTCAAAATAATCGGTCTGTTCGAGATGGTAGAGGAATTGAGGCGAGCAGAGGGCGGCCCGATAGGTCTGCCGCAGCGCGTTCTCGAAACATTCACCAGCCGCGAGTCGTTCTTGAAAGATGGCCAGATATTCTTGCCGTGTATCGTCCGACACCGGGCGACGGAAGGCGCGCGGCAGGAACGACGCCAGCAGGCGGTCGGCATCGGCAACGGGCCACAAACTCGCCACGGTCCAATGGCCTACGGGCGGGTCGGGCTGATTGGGGGCTTGTGTCTCGCGCCGCACCAGTTTGCGCTTCGGCGGTCGCACGCCCGCCTGGACCTTGGGATCGAACGACACTAAAGGCAGGTCGCCGAACAGCCGACGATGCCCAAGGGGGGGCCACACGTCATGGAGCGGCCCCTCGATCTCGATGTAATCGCAGGCGATGCCCGGGCCGGTGAACTCCATCGAGCGTTTGGGCTTATAGTAGTTGGCCACCGGCGCTAATGACGCCGTGTTGAACCCGATCGTGTCTTTGAAGTTAAGCCACGTGGTGATTTCGTGCGCGAGCGGCTTGTTGGGAGGCGCATCGTAGTAGCCCAAGATATAACTTGGGTGACCGCCGCCACGACCATCGTCTTGTAGCTGCACGACCGAGAGCCGCGCCGCCTCGATGCCTCGACCCGGCAGCACTTCGCCTTTGTCCCAGCCGAAGCTCCAGAGCGAAGTTTTGATACGGTAACGGCCGGGGTACAGCGCGGCGAAGTCATAAAAATACGGTTTGAACGACTCGTCTTCGTGGCGAAACACGCCGACACTCGCGTTGCGTTTGAGGCTGTAACGCAGCACGTTGATGTGCTCGACTGCGCCGAGGTGCGCGCGGGCTTCGCCCGGCGAGAAATCCGGGTCGGGCTTGCCGTCGCGAAGCATGACCGCGTCGCCGTTCATGAGAATGAGATAGATATGCCGCGCGAGCGAGAAACGGTGCGTCTGGCGCAACGGGGGTTGCGGCTGCACCGCGATCGCCATGTCGAGTGCCGCGTCGGCCGCCTCGACGTACTTCGACAGGTTGACGTGCGAAATGTCGAGTGCCGCCGCGTTCTTGTCGAAGTTATAGGCCGAGCCATCTTCGGGTAGACCGGCTTGCAACGGGATACCGTCGAGTTGGAGCAGGTCTCGGACCGTGTTCTCGTACTCGCTCCGCGTCATGCGACGCAAGGGCGTGCGACCTTCGCGTTCGATGCGAGCCTTCTCCGCGGTGAGCAGATCGGCGTGCAATTGCTTGGTGAACTTGGTGAGTTCCGCTGGTGGAGGCTGCGGGCTATCCTTGGGAGGCATTTCACCGGCCGCGAGCCGGTCGTGAATTTTGACCCACACGCGAAACGCTTCACCGTCGTCGAGCTGGCTTTTTAGCTTGGTGAGATCGAGCGCCGCCTCGGCCTTGTCGCCGCTGTGGCAGTTGACGCAGTGCGCGCGAAAAAAATCCGGTCCGGGCTCGGCGCTCGAAACGGGAGCTGCCAGCAATAGGGCCGTGAGCAGAGTAACGAGGCAACAGCGCGGTGACATAGAAAGTCGTTGGTAAACAGGCATGGAACGACAGCCGCGATATGAGCACGACCGTCTCGAATACAGATGATCTTATCAAGGTCTACGCGGCTATTGAGCCAGGGCAACCACTGGAAGCCCGGTGCTTCCCGGCCTCGCGTTGCTCGCCGGGGCTCATTCACTGCGCAGGGGTCTATCGTGAGGAGTTGTGATCGGTTCAGGCGAGTTCTAGGCCGGTCATCGTCCCCTTGGAAGTCGAGAAGTTGTCGGTCTCGATTCCCAGCCGATGCAACATCGACAGGTACAAGTTTGACAACGGATAGTTGTTCTTTTTGTCGAAGGCTAGGTGCTGGCCGTGCTTGAATCCGCCGCCCGCCAAGAGCACGGGTAGATTCACGTTCGAGTGCGAGTTAGCGCTCCCCATGCACGTGCCATAGAGCACCATCGTGCGATCCAGCAGCGATTGTCCCTCTTCTTTCAACTCAGCGAGTGCCGTGAGGAACTTGCCCAGCGCGGCAAATTGCCCTTCCTCGTGGCCACGCAGCTCGGCGAGCACGTCAGGGCGATTGCCGTGGTGCGTGATGTTGTGAATCACGACCGTATCGATGAACAGCGAAACGATCCGCGTCGAGTCGGTCTGCAGGGCCAACTTGATGAGATCGTACATTTGCTCCGAACGGGCAACAAACTCCTTCGAGTCGGTGATCTCTTCCGGAGCACTCGCCGCGACGGTCGGTTTCGGGCGATACTCCCATTCTTCCGCGGTGTGCAGCCGTTGTTCGAGTTCGCGAACCGACGTGAAGTATTGATCCATGCGGGCTCGATCAGCCGGCGACAGTGATCGCCCCAGCCGCTTGCTTTGTTCGCCGACAAAGTCGAGCATGCTGCGGCCGCGTTGCAGGGCCTCGACATTCGCCGCCACCTCGTCGGCCTTGCCGGCAATGAAGAGTTTTTGGAACAGCTTCTTCGGACTCCTCTCGGCCGGGATCGGCGCGCCGCTGCGCGTGAAGCTCAGCGTTTGACCTTCGTTCGACACGGCCATGACCAGCGAGCCGTAGCGTGTCCGATTGCCGATATGTTCGGCCGCGTATTGATCGAGCGAGACTCCGTTGCGAAAGCCACCACGCTCGGGATGCGGTGTGCCTGTCAGAAAGCATTTTTCGGCGGCATGAGCGCCGGTCACACCCGGCAAACTGACACCGCTAAACACGCTGAGTTGCTTGCGATGTGCGGCGAGCTTGTCGAGATACGGAGTCGACTCGTAGTCGAGCCCGGTCTTCTCTGGGAAGAAGTACTGGGGCAGGATGCCCATGTTGGTTTCGATAGCCACCATGCGCCGCGGAACATCTTCCTTGGGCGCCCCGAAGACCGATGACATGGCATCGAGCCAAGGGAGTGCGATGGTCACGCCCGCTCCACGTAGCAAGGTCCGACGCGAAAGGGGCGCAGTCGACGAGATCCGATTCGGCTTGAGCATAGATACTTGCCAGACCGTGAGAGGGGTTAGGAAGATTGGGCAGCCTTGCATTTTAAGTCATCGGTTCCTTCTTCGTCAAACTGATCTTGAAGGTGTCTTGATGCGTCGGTGAAAGCTGGATGTTCATACAGGCCTTGACTTACATCGACCGAGAGCGATTCGAGGCTTGTTGTTGGAGCCAAGTTTGATAGATTGAATATCCGTGAACGACGGAAAAAAATGCGTCCGTAGCTCAATTGGATAGAGCATCGGTCTTCGGAACCGAGGGTTGGGGGTTCG
>CAYLYE010000371.1:0-3830 GCA_964387325.1 uncultured Planctomycetaceae bacterium | reverse complement strand
TGTGGCCCTCACGTATTCCTTGCGCATTTAGCAGTGGTAATTGGTTGAGGAATGGACCTTCGGGTGATCGAGAGATAGCCGAGCTCAACGAGAGCTTGGCGTACTGCTCGACGATGACAACACGCAACTATCATATCGTTCAGGGGCTGGTCTGGGCTGCAGACGCGGTCCTGATATTGTGATTCATATTGTACCACTGCCGCGCAGAAGCTGTCACGCTCCTGACGGTCAATGGGCTGACGAGCGGCGAAGCGGGGCGCAGCCGTTCCGGCAGCGAGGCCCAGGGGATAATGCTCTTCGTTCGCCCAGAGGAGTGCGGCGTACAGATCATCGGCGGTCCAATGCCCCGAGCGAGCGTAGCGGGCGGCGATCTGTTCCGTACGCCACTTCATGCCACCGATGCCCGCCTCGCAGGCACCATTGTACCGGGGCATTCGTACCGGTGAGAGCAGCGGCACCACTTGCCATTCAGCGAGCCGTTGGGCGAAGGCCTCACTGATAAACGCGGAACCGTTGTCACTCTTGAGCACCAAGGGTGGGCCATGCTCAGCGACCAGAGCTTCTAGCACCACCAACGCCTCGGCGGCTGTGGCACCCGCGACCGGATGCCAGGCGAGTTGCAGGCCACTGGCCAGATCGCGAATCGCCAAGATCATGCCGCCACCATCACCCAGCGGACACGGTGGTTTACTGTGATCAATCGCCCAGACCGTACCCGGGCGGGCCCAGTGGAGAGCCTCCACGACCAGGCGATGCTCCGCTTGAAACTGGCGACGATAGCCCTTGACGAGATATTCCAACACACAGCGGGAGATGTCTGGGCAATACGAACGCAGCGTGGGGATGCCCAACCCCGGACCAGTCTCGTCCAGCATGGTTTCGACCACGAGCCGCTCGGAGTGTTGGGGTTCATAACAGGGCCGCCCACGGAGTCGAGGGACTAGTTCACCACGGAGCCGTTGCCATCGCCAGTTGGCCAGGGTGCGTGGGGAGACCCGCAGATAAGCGGCTGCTTGGCGGCAACTCGGAACCTGTTCGTCCACGAATTGCGCGGCCGCTTGGCGCGCCTGACATTCCTGGTGACGGCGAGACTCTTGCTGGGCACGGTGCTGGTCGACACGCGAAGCCGGTACGGTGGCCGTTGCCGCGCTCACACTCAGTCCACCGTGGGGCGGCGAACACGCTGGCGTGGTTGCCGCGATCGGGATCGGGTCGTTTTTTTTATCGACTCCTGATCGGCCGACTTTAAGACCTGCGGTAAGGTCTGAGCCAACTCCAAACGGACAGTTTGGGCCGCCAGCTTGCGCTGCACCTTCTGCAGCTCGGTCGACAACGCGTCGCACTCCTGCTGAGCGGGTGTGATGTGGTGCGGTGGACGACCGCGCGGCTTGGGTTCCAAGTCCTCCAGACAGCTCTGTAAGACCCGGGTCCGCAGCTTGTAAAACTGGGCCTCGCTGATCCCCAGCTGCGCGCAGGCCGCGACCACCGTCACCTGGCCAGCCAACGTCTGCAGGATTAATTCCAGACGTTCTTTGGCACTGACCGATCCATCCAGATGTTCGACCAATGCCGGACCTAATGATTTGCGTCCCGCCATCGCGCGTGTCTCCTGGCCAGCTGAAACTCAGCATCTGCGGACCTCCTCCGCAGCCGACTCGGGCACGGTGATTTGTACCGCCAGGGGCTCGGTTTGCACAGTCGCCGCGACTTCTGCCTCCGCCTGAGACTGCAAGCCCCGGGCCGCTTTCAGAGCGCGTACCGTCGGGCGACGCTTTTTTCGCTCAGCGCCTGCCACCGCGGCTTTCGGTGCGGCCGGGATGGCCAGTCCGAATGTTCGTCGCGTGACACGCACCAAGGCCTCCTGGCGAGCGCATTGCCGACGTGCGGCATCCAATTGCTTTTCCAATAAGCGAATCCGGTTTTCTAGCGCGGGCTGTTTGCCGCGTGGGCGTGGCCCAAGCGCCGCCACCAGCCCCTCCAAGGCCCGCGTCTCCAGTTGATAATATCGGGGGAGCGTAATGGCCAGCGCTTGAGCCGCTTCGGGCGGTGAACGCTGTCCCCCCAAGACTTCCAAGATGGTCGCCGCCATGCGTTGTGCTTCACTCGGGGTCGCCGCCGGCGGCGAGGTCAACTTCGCCACCGGCTTCGACACCGCGGAAGACGAAGGAGTCGTCTTCTTCTTCATGACGCGTCTCCCGTATCACGCTCCGGAGCCTGCGCAAGATAGTCATCTAACGCCGACACACCGGGGGGCAACTCGGTGGGCAGGGCACCGTACGATGCAGGCACACCTTGCGGACAGAGCGGGGGCGGCAACTCGCTCCCCCCATCCACCGCGGGCGGTGGCACGAGTTCGATCGGTTCACGCTCCTGGTCCGCCTGACGTAGAATCACGCGATCCCCCTCCTGATGCACACTGAACGGTTTACCCTCGACTTGCCCCGTCAAGTAAAAGGGCTTTTTGGGAACCCCATGACGGGCCAGTTCCAACGCATTGGCCGCCACCCGCGCGCGCAACGTTTGAAGAACTTCCGGCGCGGCATGAAAGAACCGATCCGCAGGCACCAACCCATCAATGCCCGAATGCACACGCTGGAAGTTGTAGTGATCAATAAACAGACCAATCCGTCGCCGAGCATCTTCAAGATCCACGAAGATGGCGCTCTCCACACACTCGCGCCACAAGGTCCCCCAGAAACGCTCGATCTTACCCAGCGTCTGCGGACGCTTCGGTCGAGCGACAATCTGGCGAATGCCCAGCTTCTCTAGCTCACGCGTGAATTGGCTCTTGCCACGCCACGTCACATACTGCGTCCCGTTGTCCGTGAGGATTTCCGTCGGCACACCATGCCCGGCAATCGCCGCCCGCAAGACTTCGATCACCAAGGCCGTCGACTGACTCCCATGCAGCCCATAACCGGTAATAAACCGGCTATGGTCATCCATGAACCCCACCAGATAAACACGCCGGTTCTGCCGCTTCAAGACAAACGTGAACAGATCCGTTTGCCACAACTGATTGGCGGCCGCACGCTCGAAGCTACGCACATGATCCGGGTGCGGACGAGTCGGCTGCTCCTGCAACACATAGCCGGCCTCACGCAACACCCGCGCCACTGTGTTAGGACTCGCCGGTAACGCCGGGCCACGCACCAGCATGTCACTGATCCACTCGCACCCCCAGTCCGGATGCGCCTGCTTGAGCATCAGGATTGTCCGCTTCGTCAGCTCGGGAAGCTTGCTCCCCTGCTTCACGCGCTTGGGCTGATCCACCAACCCCGCCGGTCCCAGTTCCTCGAATCGCCGCTTCCAGGCATATAAGGTATGCCGGGAGATATTCACCAAGGCACCGAAGTCCCGCGCCGGCAAGCCACTCCGTTGCCATGTATCCAGCAACAGTAACTTCTGTTGTGGCGAGATCGGCAACCGCGGCTTGGTCAGCGAGGGGGCCAATGTGCCACGCCGCCGAGTTGGGATCCTCCCCCGCGGTGGCAATCCCTCAGCCCAAGGCACCTCGTCGCTCGGTGGCGCTCCTGGTCCTAAGGCTGGTTCCGGCAAGACTGGTTCATCGTCGCCCCTGTCGGCCGACGGGTCAAACTCCTCCGACTCCAACTCGTCCCAGGGGACTTCCGCTGGGCCCTCCGCCCCCGACGCCGCAGGTGCTGGCGGCTTTTCGCTACGCTCAAACCCGCCAGCACCTGCTTCGGCTGCTTCCCTAAACCGTTCCCTATCCTGTTCGGTACTCATGACGTTCTCCACTCCTCAAGGAGAAGGTCATTCCTCTACCTATTTCAACGCTCAGATGAGCCAAGATTTCCGTGAGGGGCACA
>CAYLYE010000370.1:0-3840 GCA_964387325.1 uncultured Planctomycetaceae bacterium | reverse complement strand
AACGTCGTCGACCGCATCGTTCGGGTCAGCCAATAGGTCCGCGGGTTGCATGAACAGCCGCTGCTTGTCCTCGCGTTCGATCTCTTTTCGCCAGCGTTCAAACGGCTGCGTATCGCAAAGCTCGGCGGGGATGAGCTTGTCGTAGAATTCGTAACGCGCGTCGTCGGTCCTCAGCAATTCGAGTCGCGACTTATGTTCCCAGCCTTTGAGCTTCTCGAGCAACTGCTGATTGTGTTCGAGAAACGCGCCGCGCGTTTGAATATCTCCCTCGACGAGTCCGTGTTGAATAAACAGCTGACGTGACCGTTCAGGATCGACGCTGCCGTAGCGACACCGTCGTCGAGGAATGATCGGGAGCCCGAACAGCGTGATCCGTTCGTAGCCCATGACCGCGCCGGCTCGACCGTCCCAATGCGGGTCATGATGAGTCCGTTTGATGAGATGACGACCGATCGACTCGACCCACGCCGGGTCGATCCGCGCGCAGGTTCGCAGATACCGCTTCGAGGTCTCGATCTGCTCGCCGGCCACGATCCACTTGGGTTTCTTTGCGAATACACCCGAGCCGGGCCAGACACTCGCCCGACCGCCACCGCCAACCAGATAGTCGTTTCCTTCGTCTCGAAATGCAACATTCGAGAGCAAGCCGGCGATGAGCGCCTTGTGGATCGCGGCGTAGTCGTCACGCCGGGGATGGATTTTCAGCGGGTCGCCCGCTCGTGCCGTAAAGATACCGCCTCGTTCGCTGATGAGTTCGACGAGTTGGCGGTGAATTTCGAGCCACTCACGGACCCGGGTGGGGCTGAGAAAGTTCTGTCGGCAAGCCTTTTCAAACTTGCTGCGCGACAACTCGTTTTTCCATTTATGGACGGCATCCCAGAGGCCTAAATAGAATAGAAAGTCGCTGTCTTCTTTGGCGAATTGTTGATGGCAGCCATCCGCGGCCTGGGCCTGATCGGCGGGCCGATCGCGCGGGTCTTGTCCTTCGAGGGCCGCGACGATAATCAGCACTTCGTGCAGGCAATGTTCATCGTGCGCGGCGAGCACCATGCGGGCCGTGCGAGGGTCGATCGGCAGCGCGCCCATGCGTTTACCCAGCGACGTGAGCTGATCGTGTTCGTCGATCGCCCCCAACTCGAACAGCGTGCGGTAACCATCGCGGATCGCCTCGCTCCGGGGCGGGTCGAGAAACGGAAACTCATTGAGGTCGCCCAGACCGAGCGTGAGTCCCTGGAGCACGACCGCGGCCAGATTCGTCCGTTGAATCTCGGGCAGCGTGTACTCATCGCGGCTGCGAAAGTCTTCTTCGCTGTAGAGACGCACACAGATGCCGGGCCCCACGCGGCCGCAACGACCCTTGCGCTGCTCGGCCGAGGCTTGCGAGATCGCTTCGATCGGCAGGCGTTGCATGCGCGTGCGGCTCGAGTAGCGGCTGATTCGCGCCGTACCGGTGTCAATCACATACCGAACGCCAGGGACCGTCAACGAACTCTCGGCCACGTTGGTCGCCAAGACGATGCGACGTTGCGAGTGCGGCCGGAAGACCTTCTGCTGCTCGGCGACCGAAAGACGAGCGTACAGCGGCAATATCTCAGGATTACCCAACGCCGCCGAGCGGCCGCGCAGGGCTTTGGCTGCGTCGTGAATGTGTCGCTCGGTGGGCATGAACATGAGCAGATCGCCGAGCCCCTCGCGGCATAGTTCCTCGGCTGCATCGGCCGCGGCACGCACGATGTCCGGTTCGCTCGCATCCTCGGTCGGATCGAGCGGCGCGTAGCGAACCTCGACCGGGTAGCCTCGTCCCGATACCTCGATGATCGGCGCGGGACCGCGTGTCGTGGCAAAGTGCTCGGCGAATCGCTCGGCGTCGATCGTCGCCGAGGTGATGATTAATTTCAGGTCACGCCGCCGCGGTAGGAGGCGGTGCAAGTGTCCGAGCAGAAAGTCGATGTTCAGCGATCGCTCGTGCGCCTCGTCGATGATGATCGTGTCGTAGGCGTCGAGGAATCGATCGCTTTTGAGTTCGGTTAGCAAAATGCCATCGGTCATCAATTTGACCAGCGTCTGAGGACCGGTCGCGTCGGTGAAGCGGACCTTGTGGCCGACGAGTTGCCCGGGAGCTGTGTTGAGTTCCTCGGCGACTCGTGCGGCGACACTGCGCGCCGCGATGCGTCGTGGCTGCGTGTGACCGATGAGCCCCGCGATGCCACGACCGAGCGACAAGCAAATCTTCGGCAGTTGCGTACTCTTGCCCGAACCGGTCTCGCCACAGACGATGGTGACCGGATTGGCCTCGATCGCGTGGGCGATTTCGTCCCGTCGAGCGTTGATCGGCAACAACTCGTCGAACTCGATCTTCGCCAGGCTCTGCCGTCGCTCCTGAAACCGCTGCCGCGATTGGGTCAGGAGCCGCTCGAAATCGCGCTGCGAGTCATCGCACGATTGTTTCGCTTGTTGTCGCTGCTCGATCGTGCGCAGCAAGCGACGCAACCGCACGCGGTCGGTCAGCAGGGTGTCGCCAAGGGGAACGGAAATGTTAGCCATTAGTAAAGCAGTATGAGGTCACGTGCATGACACGTTCTGGAGCCTTGAAGCCCTAGTTGCTAAAGTTTCTTGCCTCTCAAACGGTGGTCATGTTCATGACGACAGCGAGGTTAATGAACCGAGGCGATCAGCGGAAGCCCGGTAGACTCAGGATTTGTGTTGCTCGCCGAGGCGCTGGAGATTCTGATACTTCAATCGGTTGCATTTTCGCTCAATGAAGTGCGAACTCAACTGGCCTCGTTTCGAACGTGGACTTCCCATGGTATTTCCTGCAAAAGATTGACCGCTCTTGGTCCGCAGCCGATATTGCGACGGTCGGAACGCCGTGTGTTAGCCGATTGGCTGGCTGTCCTCGGCTCCGGTTCGCTCTCCTAAATTGAGGTTGACCATGGAATACGTCGAAGGCCCACGGCAAGGCAGGCACTCCCTAAACTTATTAGGCCAATTACTATATCGAATCGCTGCGATCATCATTGTCGCGGTATCGTTCGAATGGTCAATTTACCCCGTAAATAAAGCGTATGGCGCCGATTCTCAGCGTAGACCGAATATCATACTGCTGCTTACTGACGATCAGGGGCTCGGTGACTTCTCGTTCATGGGCAACCCGGTGCTCAAGACCCCGCACTTCGACGCGCTCGCCCAACAGGCCGTGCGATTCACGGATTTTCATGTGTGTCCGATGTGCAGTCCGACACGCGGACAACTGATGACCGGGCTGGCGGCGCTTCGCAATGGCGCGACGTCGGTCACTGCCGGACGGACCTTCATGCGGCCGGGGCTCCCCACGCTGGCCGAGGCCTTCTCACAGGCGGGCTACGCGACCGGGTTGTTTGGTAAATGGCATCTGGGGGATTTTTATCCGCATCGTCCCATGGACAAGGGCTTTCGCGAGAGTGTCTATCACCTGGGCTGGGGCATGCTCAATTCAACGCCTGAGTTCGATTGGCCATTGTTCGATGGTCGCTACTTTCATAACGGTGTCGCCAAGCCATTCAAAGGGCATTGCACCGACTGGTGGTTCGACTCGGCGATGCGTTGGATCAAGCAATGCAAACAGAACAATGAGCCGTTCTTCTGCTATCTTCCGACCAACGCGCCGCACGCGCCGCATATCGAACTCGACCAGTACGTCAAGCCTTACGAAGGGCAGGGGCCCGCGGCCTTCTTCGGCATGATCGCCCATCTCGATGCCCGTTTCGGCGATTTGGAACGGTTTCTGCGGGAGGAAAAGCTGGCCGACGACACGATCGTGATCCTGATGACCGACAACGGCGGCACGAGCGGCGTGAAGAC
>CAYLYE010000369.1:0-3872 GCA_964387325.1 uncultured Planctomycetaceae bacterium | reverse complement strand
TCCCTCCACGAGCACTTGGGCGGCATAGCGTGGTACCGGGGCCTGCATCCATACAGCCAAATGAAAATCGATCCCGTACTGAGCGGCCAACTCGCTGATGCGCTTGAGCATCTGCAAGTTTTCTTGCCGCTGCTCGGCAGTCAGTCCCTTCACATGCACGTCCGGATACTCGGGCATGTCGACGAGATACGGATAGAGCGGACACAGATAGTTCGTCTGGTCCGAGAACGTGAGCAGAAAACGGTTGTACCGACAGCGTGACAACATCGTGAAGTAGCTGTGCCAGTACGCCTCGTCGAAATACCAACCGCGCTCCAGATCGGCGTTGAACAGATGCACCGACAGGCTGCGCACGTTGAGCTCCGGTGACTCACTGGAGCGAATGATCTTCGTCAGCGGCTTCTCGTCTTTCGGGGTCAACTCGACCGCTCGGGCCGCATCGCTCACGGCATAGGCGAGCCCCCGCGCGTCGCGTCCAGCCAATAGCAACACACGCTTCCCACGCAACAGGACATCGGCCACGCACAACGACTCGGGCTTTTCGGCGAGCTTAATCTCAGCTCCCCGCAACGCCTCGTCGACCAGCGGCGACTCACCTACCACGCCCAACACCATCACGTCGGCGGCGGTCGAGGGAAGGCCGGGGGAGGTCGCAAAGTCGAACTGCTGTTGCTTAAGTGCTGCTTCTAAGGCCGAGACCGCCATACGAGCCGGCGACGCGAGAGGACGATCGACGACGATCGCAACCCGTTCGCTCGCCATCGTCGGTCCGCTCATCAAGCACGCTAGCACAAGCACGCCGGCAAATACACGACCTAGCATCATCACCTCCCATTTGGGGGCACACACGGTAAGACGCCCCGTCGCTCACACTGAAATTGGATCGAACCACTGATGCCACGACCGCTAGCACGACGATGAAAACATATTGGACTCCCCGATCGGATGCAAATTGCGTAACGTATCGGCCCGCGATCCTGGCGCTTTCTGCGCTGGGCTCGCAACTCTGAGAGAGGAATTCACGGATGAACGTACGTGTGCTCCGGTGGTCGATGAGCTTGGTCCTGGCACTTGGCGGTTCGGCGCTGGCGAACCCGCACCATCACCACCACCATCATCATCATGGTGGCGGCTCGCGAAGCAGTTTCTATCTCGGATTCTATCCGCTGGGCTATCCTTACCCGTACTATTATCCTCCGCAGCCGGTTTATCTGCCACCGCCTCCGCCGGTCTACATGGTTCCACAGCCACAAACGCTCTATGTCGCGCCCCCTGCGACGGTGACCGTACCGCAAACGTTCTCGGCACCGACTCCGCCGCCGGTCCCCGTCAACCCGAACGTGTATCCCACTGTGCCGGGGCTTGTGCCACCTCCGCCACCGATTCAACCGTAACCCACCGAGGACGCTCGACGATGCGCAGCATGCTGATCTTTGGAGCCACCGTGGGGTTACTTGCCTCGGCCCCTATGGCGCACGCTCAAGTCCTCGCACCGCCGCAACTCGCTCCGGGCGAACTCGTGCAGCCGGCGCCGCTCGGTCAGCCGACGCTCCGCGTCGAACGGCCGCTCTCCGACACCGGCGCGGTCGACCCAGGCCCGGAAATTTCTCCGAGCGCCGACAAATGGCGCTACGTGCAGAAGGATGGCACTTGGTGGTACTACACGCCCGAGAAACGCTGGCTGTACTGGAAAGAGGGGCGCTGGGTTGAGCTGACCGCCGCGCCGAGCACTCCGGCCGTCGCGAGCGTGCCTGCCCCCGCGCCGGCTCAAGTCTATCAACCCTACGCGCCGGCGCAAGTCTACGCCGTACCGCAACCGGGCTACTATGTTTATCCGCGCCCCTATCCATATTACGCGCCGGTCTACCCGGCCCCCGGGCCGAACTTGATCTTCGGCGGTGTCGGTTTCTCCAGCGGGCATCACGGCGGCGTTCGCGTCGGCATCGGCGTGTTTTAAGCGGGAGCCGTTCCGTAAGATCGCGTCACCCAACATTAACCCCCGGCGTACGTCGCGTGCCGCGACTATCGCCAGGGGCTAATAACTTCGTCGACACGCGCGCGACGCTTGAGTATGCTACCGAGCATTGCCGTTTCGCTCCCGCTCGCATCGTTGAGGTCACCATCATGGATCGCCGCCGGTTTCTGCAAACGAGTGCCACATTCGCTACGCTCTCGACCCTCGCGCACGCCAACGTGGCGGACCGGAAACCGCGTCGCGTCGGGCTCATCGGCTGCGGCTGGTACGGCAAGTGCGATCTGCTGCGACTCATTCAGGTTGAGCCGGTCGAGGTCGTGTCGCTGTGCGATGTCGACTCGCGAATGCTTGGCGAGGCGGCCGAGATCGTCGCCTCGCGGCAGGTCTCGAAGAAAAAGCCACGCACCTACGGCGACTACCGCCAGCTGCTCGCCGAAAAAGACCTCGATCTCGTCTTGGTTGCCACGCCCGACCACTGGCACGCGCTGAGCATGATCGCGGCGGTCGAGGCGGGGGCCGACGTGTATGTGCAGAAGCCGATCAGCGTCGACGTGGTCGAAGGTCAAGCCATGCTCGCCGCGGCGCGAAAACACAAACGGGTCGTGCAAGTCGGCACCCAGCGCCGCAGCACGCCGCATCTGATCGAAGCCCGCGACGAGATCGTCCGCACGGGCAAGCTCGGCAAAGTCGGTCGAGTCGAGACGTACTGCTACTATCACATGCGGACGCGCGAGAACCCGCCTGACGCGACGCCTCCTGAGCACCTCGACTACGAGATGTGGACTGGCCCCGCCCCCATGCGGCCGTACAATCCACTGGTCCATCCGCGTCGTTGGCGAGCGTTCACCGAGTACGGCAATGGTATTGTCGGCGACATGTGCATTCACATGCTCGACACCGTACGCTGGCTGCTTGAGCTGGGTGCGCCGCGATCGGTGAACTCGACCTCCGGCATTCTGGTCGACAAGCAGAGCAAAGCGAACATCAGCGACACGCAGGCCGCGACGTTCGATTATGGTGACGTGCTTGTCAGCTGGGACCATCGCACTTGGGGCACTCCGCCCGACCCGCAGTATCCCTGGGGCGCAACGCTCTACGGCGACAAGGGAACGCTTAAAGTGAGCGTGAACAGTTACGACTTTATCCCGCTCGGCAATGGTACGCCGATCCACCGCGACGTGGTGATGGAGCTCGAACAGTATCCGGAAGACAAGACCGAAAAGGATTTGGAGAAGCACGTCGCCCCGGCGATTCGGGGGCATATGCGAGACTGGCTCCAGTGCGTCGACTCGCGGAGCAAGCCGGTGGCCGACATCGAGCAGGGACACCTCTCGACGACCGCCTGCATTCTCGCGAACCTCTCGGCCCAATTGGGCCGCAGTCTGAAATGGGATGCTAAACTTGAACGGGTCATCGGCGACGCTGAGGCCAACCAGCTATTGCGGCGACCGTACCGCGCGCCATGGCAACATCCGGAAGTACCCGTCTAATAAGCTTTGCTCATGAGCGTTGCGACGCCTTACGACGACAGCCCCGGCCCGTTGCTCGAAATCCACTTGCAACAACTGCGGGTGGCCCAGCAGCGATTTCGACCGATTCAGAGCGCGATCAACGCCGCGACGTTCAACGGTTGGAGCGTGGGCAGCTTTGGCGTGCTCGCGTTGCCGTTCGGGCTATTTGACCTGAAGACACTGTTTATCGCGGTGGGGCTATTGGCCGTGTCCTACATCGAGTTCAGCGGTCGCAAGCGACTGCGGCAGCTCGATTCGAACGTGACCACGCTGCTCGCGCTCAATCAGCTCGGGCTGTTGATGATCATCTCGTTATACAGCGCGTGGTCAATGTATCGGGCGATCTTTGCACCCAACCCGTACGAAGCGGAGTTGGCCGACTATCC
>CAYLYE010000368.1:0-3922 GCA_964387325.1 uncultured Planctomycetaceae bacterium | reverse complement strand
CAACGCCAATGCCGCGACTTGCGGTTGATGGCCTTAACCCATAACATCCTGATTCTTTATCGATTCGTGGAGTTTTCTACAGAGCCCATTGTCCGGCTTTTCACCAAATATTCGACATTCAGATTGGGGATGTGGCAGTGATCGTAATGCCATCACCATGTTGATTACAAGTTGAACGGATGCTGAGCTATGACGATGAACGAATCGAATTCAAAATTTGATCGTCACAATGAAGATCTTCGGGTGGTTGTTCGGCGATATTTATCCGTGATGGAGCGAGTATTGCTTCGCGCAATCAGGCGATCAGATAATTGCATCCAGCAACACCGAGAAGGGGATGCCAACTATACGCGTCAAGCAGATCAAGAAACGTTCCGTATTTAACAATCGAGAAAGAAAATGATCGCCACTTTCTCCGTAGAATACTCAATGAACGCTAGCAAGGGTGTGCTGCGTAGTACTCTTGATGAGTACGACGAGCAAATCGCCAAAACGGGTGTTGGAGGTGGCGACAGGGCAATCGAGTGTTGGCAAGCTGGTTCAATAATTGCATGAGTTAGCCAGAAGGCAAGGCCTGTTGTCTGGGCCTTGGTAATTTCTGGCTAACTTGCAAGAAGGTTGAATCCATGTCAGCTGCTTTCGTGGGAAAAATTTACCGGCACTTTGAAAAAGTTACCGATCCGCGTCTCAATCGTGGCACGAACTATCCGCTCATCGAAATGGTACCCAAAGACTCAGTTAGGTTTTTGAGAGCGATTTCTAATTCGGCTTGAGTCTTTTCAAACCAAGGCAGTGCAGTATTCTCAATCTCATTATCAAAAAAAGGATACAGAGGATCTGTCCAGGTCAAACAAGGGTAACTAATTACTTGACTCATCAGGCTTGAAAATGCTTACTTCTTACGCTTCTTTGCTCGCTTCTTGGACATGCGGTCGGCGTGCTTCTTTTCCTCTCGCTCGACTTCTTGTTTGGGTACTTGGGCTAGCTTGCCTAATAGGTCTCGAAAGTCGCCAATCCGTTCGCGCTTCGTCGTCATTGAATCCCCATGAACCCAGCGTCGCCCTGGGCGGTAAGAACTTTCCAGGTCAGGCGTCGTCCGACGACGGACGAGAGAACGCCAAGGAAGCGGCTGCGATCATTGCCGCCCCTGTTGTTGAATCGGTAGGTCTGTTCGTCTGTGTACCTCTCCAGGTGAAACGGAGCAACGGAGACGTATGTCCCGCCCAAAGTACGTTTGAGCAGGGAGAAGAAGTTTTCCAGTCCGTTCGTGTGGACCCCGTCTTTGACGTATTGAGTCAAGTGGTCCACGAATTTATGGATGTAGTCGAAGCACAATTGGCCGTAGGCTGGCAGCGCGTCGGTGTTGAGAATCGCTCCCTTCTCGACGTTGCGGCGGACCGTGCCCATCAACGTCTGATCGTCGGTCCGAGGAATGACCGACATGCGAGCCTCGCCGCCGCGTTCCAGCAGGCCTTGGATAATGGCCTTGCCCACAGTGCCACGCCCGGCAATCTTCCGCTCGCGAATGTGCTTGTGCATGTTGCGGGCCTTGCCGCCGACGAATGTCTCGTCGCTTTCTACGGTCCCGCTGAGCTTGCGAAACGACTTGGATTTCATGGCCATTCGGATTCGATGCAGCATGAACCACGCTGTTTTTTGAGTGACGCCCAATGCTCGGGCCAGTTCGCAACTGCTGATGCCGTTTTTAGCGTTTGCGATGCACCATACGGCCACGAACCACTTGTCGAGACCGAGCGGGCTATCCTCAAAGATCGTGCCGACCTTGGTGGAAAACTGCTTGCGACACTCTTTGCTCTTGCACTGGAGCATCGACCGACTGGTGATAACGCCGATCGACTCGCCGCCGCACTTCGGGCAGGTGATTTTTCCGTCTGGCCACTTAACGGCCAGCATGTGCTGGAAACAAACCTTGGCGTCCGAGAAGTAGCGGACGGCTTCCAGCAGAGTGTTTGGAGTGTTTTCAGTCATGGCGTCTCCTGGGAAAAACGTCGCCCGCCCAGCCTTGTCCCTCGCGGGGCCGATTGCGTCGGCGACTGGGCGGGCGAGGGTACACTAGCGGGTAGGATTGGCAGTCAATTCAGCCATAATGGCCGAGACTTCAGCTTCGCTATCTTCGTCGCTTGCGCCGAGGTCGAAAGTCCGACACACTCCAGACTCGGAATCAATCAAAACAAGGTATCCAAACTGTCCGCCGACCTGATATCCAGTCAGAAGCTCGCCGTCGTGGATGCAAGCAGGCATCCATGACCTCAGCGTTAGGGAGCACTGCGACGCCAGCAAACTCGCGGGAAACTGTCGACGCAAATGCTGGCGTGTTACTGTAGTCGGCGTGACGGATCGTGATCGTTTTCATCTTTCATTCTCCCGGCCCTTGCGGGGCCAACGTGCCCGATCCGGTCGGGCGTCCGGCGGCGTTTCGCCGCGTGATGATGCAATTACAATCGGCATTCGCGATGAGTCAAGTAAATAATTACCCAAACAAGCAGCTCTCCAGAACCGTGCTAGGGCCACCCCTAAGTCAAACGCGGCCTTAGCCAGTCTTCGAGTCTGCTCATTGTTCATAGAAGTATTCCATGCAATTCACAGCACCCTCTAATTCACCCCATTTTCCTCGCGACTTCGATCGCGGCGTTGAGGTTCCGCTCGGCGTAGATTTCAGTAGTATTAGCGTGGGCGTGGCCGAGTGCAACTTGGGCGGCTTCCAAACCGTACTCGCGACGCACTTCGGTCGCCCGGCTGTGCCGCAGTTGCAACGGAAACCACTCGGGGATTTGCTGGTCGTCGGCCCGAGTTTTGTTGGCTTTGGCTATGCCGTACTTGATGGCCCGCCGGTAAGATGCCACGTCGTAACGGTCCCGCTTGGCCCGCTGGGGCTTCTTCTTGGGCCGACGAGCCCGCTGGGAGGGCGTCATGGGCGTTTTACGCTCCTGACGCCGAAACTCATTGCGTTGAGCTTCAGCGGCCTGAGGTGAGAAGAGATAGGCGTCCGTCTTCAGCGACATGAACGGCCGTACAATCTCTTGGACTTTGGGCCCGAGTGGCACGATCCGCCGATGGCCACGCCAACGATTTTTGTGGTCATGGGGTTCGTACAACCATATCTCGCCGGTCATGTCGATGTCGCAGGCCCGCATGAGCACAACCTCGCACGGCCGCATCCCCGTCAACCACTGGAGGTGGATCATCGCGGCAACTTGGGGTGAGACCTGCGACAAGATCGGTTCGACAAACGACCAGGAGACCGGTTTGACGGGTTCGGTCTCGCGGGCGTTTGTCCGGCCGAAACACAGCCCGGGCACGGCCCGCAGGGCTTCGTAGAGGTGCGGTGGGGCCAGTTCTTCGCTGACGGCCCAGCGAACGAATCGCTTGACGCGATTACAGCGATGGTTGACGACATTACGACAGAGCTGCTGCTCGTCGATCATGAATTTCCGTACGGTCTTCAAAGCCGTCGGCCCAATCTCATAAATGGGGCGAGAGCCGAAGAGCTTACGCACCCGCCGAAGAGCGGCTTTCATCTCCACGAGTTCTTTGGTCGGTTGTCCGTCTTTGACGCAATAGCTCGTGGCGAAGGTCACATACGCCAGGATCAGCTCGTTGATGGTTACGGTCTGTCCGGCTGATGGAACGGCGGCAACCGCTTGTGAAGGCTTGGCGATTGGGCTGTTTCGGCGCAATCGCCACTGAGTAATCAACTCCTCGTACCGCTCGTGACATTCAGGAGTGCCGAAGAGGCCTAGATAGTGATCGCGTCCGTTGATGCGAACAACCGCTTGGCCAGTAGCCTTGTGACGACAAATCCCCGAGAACTTTGAGTTTCAAGGACGGCATGTGCAACCTCACTTTTGATCCTCCGTAGTACTACGGAGGAATCAACGCATTTGAGGCCGCACTGCCCGAC
>CAYLYE010000367.1:0-3948 GCA_964387325.1 uncultured Planctomycetaceae bacterium | reverse complement strand
GATACTTGTCGAGCTTACGTTTGCTGAGCTTGTTCTTGCTCCCTGGCTCGGCCACGTACGGTAGATGCGCGTACACAGGAAGCGGGTAGCCCAACGATTGGGCGATGAACACCTGTCGCGGCGTGTTCGACAGATGCTCTTCGGCCCGAATGACGTGGCTGATTTCGAAGTCGAAGTCATCGACCACGCTGGCCAAGTGATACAGGCAGGTACCGTCGGCCCGTTGAATGACGTGATCCTGTTCGCTGGCCCAAGCGAACTCGACCTGGCCGCGCACCTGATCGTCGATGACGAGCTTTCCCTCGCGGGGAATTTTGAGCCGCACGACCCCCTGTCGCCCTTGAGCCTCGAACGCCGCAGCTTGGGCGTCGGTTTCCGCCATCCAGCGGCGACTATAGGTGAAGTTTCGCTTCTCGCGTTCGGCCGACTCGCGTTCGGCCTGCAACTCATCACTCTGGGCAAAGTCGCGATAGGCCAAGCCAAGTTCGAGCAGTTTCTTGACCGCGTCTTGATATCGGGCTAGCCGCTGCGATTGATAATACGGAGCATGGGGCCCACCAACTTCGGGTCCCTCGTCCCAATCGATGCCCAACCAGCGAAAGCCGTGCAAGATGGGAGCCAATGCCGATTCGACGTTGCGTTGCTGATCGGTGTCGTCGATGCGGAGTAAAAATTGACCGCCCTGCTGTCGCGTGAACAGCCAATTAAACAGCGCCGTGCGGACGCCTCCGATGTGCAGGTAACCGGTCGGACTGGGAGCAAATCGGGTGCGAACCATGACAGCGCGCCGGACAGCGTAACGTCCGGACCTCAAGAAGAAAAAACGGGCCTGTTAGCAGCGGCCGATTATACGACAAGTGGGCTGCGCACGTCATGGGGTGCGTCGTCGAGCTTAGCCACGTTGCTGGCGGCGCATCAATTTGCGTTCAGACTTCGACAGCCGACGGTTGGATTCGTTGCCTTCGTCGAGTCGCAGCTTACGGCCGTCATCGTCATCGTCTTCGTCTTCATCGTCTTCATCCAGCGGGGCAGCCTTGGCAGGACTAGTTAGATCGCTTCGCTTGACCGGCGTCGATTTCTCTTCGGATTTGGCTCGTTTGGCCCGCGGTTCTTTTTTGGCCTTGGCGGGCAATCCCCCTTCGGCTTCGAGAATGACGTACCGCGCGTGCAGGGTCATCGCGAGCAGCAACAGAAAGTTGCCGACCAACTCGCATCCTTCTTCAATCATCACGCTCAGCACGCCGGCCTCGGCCAGTACGAATTTCAGGTGCGCGGTCACTGCCACGCCGAAGGCCGCGATGGCTAACAGGAAGGCCGTGGTCGATGACCAACAGCCGCGCATCTCAATGATCAGTCGCGCGCCGATGACCGTGCCGAGGAAACCGTAGGCGCCGACCCACCAAATCGAGCCATCGCCCATGACCTGATGTCCGGTTAGACCGATCATCAGATCGCGGAAGCCGTCATGCAGTCCGCCGCATTCGTCGAGACTCATCAGTAACCAAGTGGCTGCGGCCCAGAGCCAAACGCGATAATGTCCGCGGTAATCGTCGACCCGCCGACGTCGAATCGCGTAGACCAACAACGACACCATCGCGGCTGCCGAGAGGGTTGTCGAAGAGACCCAGGTGGCTAAGCTGCTGGGGCCATTCAAGTCGAACGCCGCAATGCGACCATCGCGAGCAATCAACTCCAGGCTTGGCATATAGTAGTGCGCTGCTTCGAGCATCGCGACGACCATGATCGAAGCGAAGAAAGCAATCGCGTAGGCCAACCATCGTCGAGGGACAAGATCGGTTAGTCGAGGAAAAGGCTCGAGCGGCGCGGGGTCACGTTTTGATCGTGGTTCGCC
Organism: uncultured Planctomycetaceae bacterium; assembly: GCA_964387325.1. GTDB lineage: Bacteria > Planctomycetota > Planctomycetia > Pirellulales > PNKZ01 > CAZZBK01. Next base: position 2,096 of record CAYLYE010000367.1, on the reverse strand, counting down.
GCGCGGCGTCTCGTCCGTCGACGCCGTGGCCATCGATGTCTTGACCTCTTCGGTCAGCATTCTTCGTCGGCGGTCATCCAGTGAATCGCTGCGCAGTAATGCCATGACTTGAGACGTTCGCTAGAGACCGATGATCGATCGCGCCAAGCAAGGACCGACATCGACGTGTGGTCGATGCGATTGAGCCCTCCTTGGCGATACAACGATGTTGCCTGACATCAACACGCGGGACGTTCCATCGCCCGATCGATTCGTGTGAGGCGGCTTACTGTTGCTTCGGCACGCCGAGGCGTCTGACTATAACCACGAAAATAGTGCGCGCGCCGGCATTTTCCGCCCAGTTTGACTCCCCTGCCGTGAACAACCCACGTTGACTCGCATGCCCTTCGCTAGCTACATTCGCGCAGCGGGCACGATGCCCGGATCCCGAACCGAATCGTGATTGTGTACGGATGCACGCAGGATTCCAGCTGCCGCCCACTTTTTTACCTGTTGCCGGTCCTTTGTGGACGCGGCAACGAGTCCTGTTCGCGGCTTGTTTTCTGATGGTGCTAGCGACCCTCGTGCAAGCATGGGTTGTTCGGCACACCTCGCTCCCGGCACTGGATGCCGTCGGGTTTGTCTGGCACGCGCAGGCAATCGAACGCAACGGGCTGCTGCCGACGTTGCATCGCGAGACCTCGCCCCCGTTGCATCCGGCGTTGATTCACGGCTTGCACGAGTATGTAAATCCTGTGCATCATCCGTGGAGTTGGGGATTGTGTGCCCAGCTTGCGGCCGCACTGCCGGTGGTGATTTGTCCTCTCGCTGCCTATCTCTGGGGACGATCCTTGGTCGGCGACGCGGCGGCCTTTGCCGGGGCCGTGTGTCTGTCGTTGATCACCGAGCTAGCGCGGCTCGGCGGGGATGGGCTCGGCGATGCCGCGGCACTCCTGGGGTGGATCGGAGCATTGGCCTGTGCCGGCCGTTGGGTACGCGATCAAGCCATCTCGCCCGGACACAATCGGTGGCTGGCGTGGGCCGGCGCCATTGTCGGGATCACGTTGTTGGCCCGAGGCGAGATATTGGTGCTATGGCTCGCGATTGGGTTGGTAACAACCTGCGTCGTCAAACGATCGGAACATGCCCCTGCTGCGATAGTCTGTCTGTCGGTTGGTTTGCTGGCGACCGTACTTCCGTATCTCGCGGTGTGTCAGGTGACTTCGCCGACCGACGCGATGAGGCACATGGTGCAAATGCAAGGACCCAGTGAGACAACGCCCCTCAATGTTTCGGTGGCGACCTCACAGGATGATACGCTCGCATCGTCGCCGGCGGATGCTATCGGGCTCTCGCCTACATTCGGCCGCAAAGACACGAGCACGAGCAGTCGATTTCACGGAGCGATCGCCACCCTGAGCGAGTTTGTGTACGAGTTTGGTCAAGCGTCGCACGTCCTCTTGTTGCTGGCCGTGGTCGGTGTCTGGGCGGCGCGTCGTTCGCACCAGCAGATATTTGTGCTCAATACCGTGGTCGCCGGGTTGTTCACTTCCGCTGTGTTGTTCGTCGCCTACCGCGGAGGCTATCTGTCGGGCCGACATCTGCTGCCGCTGGTTGTCATGCTCGTCCCCTGGGCCGGACTGGGTATCGTTAGAATTGCTCATCAACTTCAATCTTGGACACCGCGTGGGTCGTCTCGTTGGGCATACCCGTTGGTCTTAACCGTGCTTGCGATCATCTGCGGCTCGACCACCGTGCGACCACTGCACGCGAATCGAGTCGCATTGCGGCAGGCGGCCGAGTGGCTGATGGAACAGCCCGACCGCTCGACAGTCCTCGACAGCTACGGCACTACGGCGCTCTTTACGGGCCGCAAGACGTATCGATACGACGACGCGCCGACGGCGCTGATGGATCCCCTGCTCGGGTATGTCGTCGTCGAAGCAGACGAGTTGCAACGCGACAGTCATCGTGGTGCGACGATGCGCGCGATGCTCGATCGTTATGCTGAGCGCGCGGCGCAATTCACGCGGGGTGAGTTACGCGGTCCGACGGTGTTGATCTACCGGTGGTCGGCTGCCCGATTTGCATTGGCAACAGGAGACGCTCATGCGCGA
>CAYLYE010000366.1:0-3956 GCA_964387325.1 uncultured Planctomycetaceae bacterium | reverse complement strand
TTGCAACTCGGTTTGGCACCGTTCGGGGGTGATGCTCTTCATCAAGCTGACCGTTTCCTCCGGCGCAAGCACCTTGGTCTCCAGCCGACGAAGGCGACCGTTGAGACGCAGTACCGGGGGTTGACCAACCGCTATATGCAAGTCGCTGGCGCCTTGATTGACGACCACTTGCAACAGCTTGTCGATGAGGATCGTACCCATGAAGTTCCCTTTCTCTTCTAGCCGGGATTATTCGCAGTGATGAGACAAATAGCCAAATCCGGACCGTCGATGCGGTCGACGCGGTAATGAATGGATATGGGCCGAACAGCCCTGGAGCGAAAAGTGTGAGCCGAGTTGTGCCCGATCGGGCTCCGGCAGTCGATGCGTAAGTTCAATCAACCAACTGTCATATCTTAATCGGGCTTGGCTTGAGACAAGCTCGAAACCGTGAATTAGTCCCCTTCGATCCGTTTGGCATTGCGAATGACCTCTTCGATCGAGGTCACACCGCGCATAGCCTTCTGAATACCGTCGCTGAAGAGCGTCTTCATCCCGTTAGCTACAGCGACTTTACGGATTTCCTGCGTGCTCGATCCTTTGAAGGCGAGTTCACGAATTCGAGAGGTCATGGTCATGAGCTCGTAGATTCCCACTCGACCCCGATAGCCTGTCTTTGCACAGTTTGAACAACCTTTCCCCTTCATAAAGGTGGCTTTTTGCGCCAGCTCGATGGGGATGCCGGCCGCTTCGAGCATCGTATCGGAGGGGCTGAACGGCTGCTTGCACTTGGGGCAAATGATCCGCACCAGTCGTTGCGCGAGGATCGCGATCACGCTACTTGCCACCAAGTATGGGGGAACTCCCATGTCGACCATACGTGTAATGGCACTGGGCGCATCGTTCGTATGCAGCGTACTGAAAACCAAGTGTCCAGTTAAAGAGGCCTGAATTCCCATCTCCGCTGTCTCGCTATCACGCATCTCACCGACCAGGATCACGTTCGGAGCCTGGCGCAACATCGCCCGAATGATCCTGGCAAAATCGAGACCGATGTTGTGCTTTACCTCGACCTGATTGATGCCAGGAAGGTAGTACTCAACCGGATCTTCGGCCGTAATGATTTTGCGGTCTGGGCGATTTAAGTCGTTCAACGCCGCATACAGTGTGGTGGTCTTACCCGAGCCCGTCGGCCCCGTCACAAGCACGATCCCATTCGGTCGACGGACCAATTGATTAAAGACACGCAGGTCTTCTTCTGCCATCCCAAGCTGCCGCAGACCAACTTTGATGTTGTCCTTATCGAGCACCCGCATGACGATTGACTGCCCATGATTGGTGGGGAGCACGCTCACGCGCAAGTCGAGCTGCTTTTCTCCCAAGCTCACCTTGATCCGCCCATCCTGGGGGCGTCGCCGCTCGGCGATGTCGATCTTCGAGAGGATCTTGATCCGCGACATAACCGCGTTCTGCAATCGCTTCGGAACGCTGTCCCGTTCCTGCAAGACGCCGTCGATACGGTAGCGGACACGGACACGGTCCTCGAACGGCTCGACATGGATGTCCGAGGCCCTCATCTGCACCGCCTCGGTGATCATGAGCTGCACGAGCCGAATGATCGGGGCGCTCGCCTCGTCCATCGACTCGTCGCCCCCGCCCTGTAAATCCTTCATCTCGGTGCCCGCATCGGCGGCGATGTCCTGGAACATCTCCTCGTTGGCCGCGGCCGAGTACGTGCGGCGGATCGCGTCATCGATCGCCACCTTCGGGGCCAACACCAAGTCGATCTTGCGGTTCAAAACAAACCGCAACTTGTCGAGCATGTCGAGATCATCGGGGTCGGCTGTGGCGATCGTGATTTGCCCTTCTTCGGCCGAGATAGGAAACACCCGATGCTCGCGAGCCAAGCTCTCGGGCAGGATCGCGATCACGTCGGGGTCGGGCTGAAATTCGCCCAATTTCACGTATTTTAGCCCGCTAATCTTGGCCATTGCCTTGCAAACCAGCTCGGGCGTGCAGTGCCCCAGCGAGATCAGCGCATCGGCCAGAGATACGTTTTGCGCTCGCGATACCTTTTGCGATTCGAGGACCTGCTCCTTGGTCAGCACCTTGGCTTGGATCAACAGGTCCGTAAAGGTCACCTTGGGCGGCATGAAGTCTCACTCTTTTCGCAAAAGAACATCCGTGACTCGACCACTCCGCCGATCATTGGAGCGTCCCGCGAGGTTTTGTGGTAGCAACGACTATGACGATCCGTGACGAGCCGGACCGGCCCTAGTGCCTCCACGAGACCCCGACGGAAGTCGATCGCGAGAAATGATCGAGACGAGCGTGCGAGGAGGTCTGCGGAAATTAACCCAACGGGCTAAATTTCACGGTACCGCCCCACTCCGAGAGTGTCAACAATCGGCCCCGAGAACGCGGGAAGAAACGGGCAACTTGCCTACCGCACCACGGCTCGTGGCGCTCGTGTGCTGAGCAGCGAGCGACTTTGGACTCGAAACTGCTGTGCCTGCTCGCGAAGCTGATCGGCTTGCTCGTAAAGCGCAAGTTCTTCGAGATGATGGGCCACCTCTTCGAGCTGGCGTGCCGCTTGTCGCAGTAGCCTCGCCTGGTCGGCGGGACTGGCTTCGCCCGGTGTGGCCACCACCGGCGGAGCCACTGACGAGCCGGGGTCAACGACTGCGGACTGCTGGGCCAACCGCAGTCGTTGCTCTCGATGCAAGACCTCGTCCACCTCCCCCTCCGCCGGCGCGAAGCTGGTCCCTCGGAGCAGCGAACCCCCTCGGGACTCGATCTGCTGCTTGATCTCGTTCACCGCCGAGGGTGGTTGCTTGTCGCTCGGCCGGTCCTCGGCTTCGATCGGTCGACCGCCCGGTAATGCCAGCATCAATCCACAGAACACAGCACTCATGGCGATGAAACGGCTCATATGTTCTGACCTACCACAAACGGGGCTATCGATCGGAGGATCCGGCTGCTCAATCTAGCTCCCTCTCCGTACGAGCGCGAAGATCAACTGCCTGAAGCGGACAATAGCACTGCTATCGCAACAGCCGATTCTCGGCGGACAGGCGGTGAGCTCACGTTGACCCCGACGGGCTCGATCTGCATAATCCACCACCTTTTTTCAACCTTCTCCATATCGTTCGACTGCGAGGCGGCTCGTTGTTTGCTGCTTGGCTATTCACTGCGTGGCGCTCGTGTCTGCGCGGATCCTGCGCGCTCGCCGTGTTCGTGTTGCTCACGAACGACGCCGGCGCGCAGTTGACGCGCATGAGGGTCGATCGCGGCGAGGCGGCTGTCGATACCGAGCTACCGCGCCCGGCCGAACAACCCGAGTTGCGCCATGAAGAGTCACCGTGGGTCGAATGGGAACAGGGGGACGCATCGCGCACCTTGATCGACTCCCGATTCTCGCGTTTCTCGCTGCGCGATATTTTTCCGCCGTCGAACGGTCGCCATCGCGGGATCGGGTTCCCGCTCGAACATGAGAGCTGGCTGAATCGACCGCTCAGCGTGGGATTTTTCGGAGGCGGGCTCAATGGCTCGCCGCCGCTCCAAGGGAGCGTCACCGCCGGCACTGGCTTTCTGACGGGCTTTCGCTTCGGAGTCGACACCGATCACTTTTGGGGAGTCGAGTCACGCATCGGCTTCGGCGGCTTTGGTCTCAACAACCAAGTCGGCTCGACGCGATTGGGTGAGCTGTCCGTGTTTCTCATGGATGGCGCACTGCTCTGGTATCCGCTGGGAGACTCGAAGTGGCGCCCCTACACCACGATTGGCATGGGGCTGGCCGACTATCAGTTTTACAACGAGACGGCGCAGTTCACGCACCAGACCGTGTTCAATCTACCCATCGGACTGGGGCTCAAATATCGACACAGCCAACGCTGGGCATTGCGATTCGACCTCATCGACAACCTCAGCTTCGACGGCGGCAGCCAGATCGACACGATGAACAACTTTCAGTTCAC
>CAYLYE010000365.1:0-3967 GCA_964387325.1 uncultured Planctomycetaceae bacterium | reverse complement strand
AACCAGGGCGACCAGCGGAAGCCCGATCGAACCCGGCTTCGCGTGGCTCGCCTAGGCCCATTCGCTGCGCAAACTTCAATACGGTTTAAAACCGGCCGCGAGCGGGGGGATGACTCCACTCGTCTGAACGATCACGCATCATAAGTTCGTCATCATGCCGAGTCAGAGGAAGCCCGATTCACTCCCCCTTCTGGTCTGGCAAGAGAGAGATTTTTTAGGATTTTGGTCTGACATTTTGTCTGTCTCTTGCGGAGTGAGCAAGAAACGATAACATACGCTCATGCGTTACGGTTACCTGCCCCAACCGTAACGATAGGCCGCTAGGTTCCTGCCCCACCTAGCGGCCGCTTTTTTTATATCGCACGCTCGTGGCGCACTTGAGCGTGGCGACTCGGCTGAGCAATATCTCACGCGGGCAACCACTCACGAGAGCAATGGCACTTCTCACGAAGGCAATGGGGCGGCCACTGCGGTGCCGATCCCGGTCGCTCCATAACCGTTGCCACAGTAGAACAACCGCAGTTGGTCTCGCTCACGGACCACATGCGGATACTCGACCATCTTGCTTTCCCAGCCCTTGCCGCTGGGCGCGAGCGCCAAGTTCTCGCCCGGTTTGCCGCGCCGCCATGTGAGTCCGTCGTCACTCACAGCTTCGCAGATTGAATATGCCCCGAACTGCGTGCCGATGCCGGCATAGATCGCGCGCCAGCCGTCGGTTGTTCGCCACGGGTTCAAGGCTATGGCCGCGGCATTTTCATAGGCCGCATCCGTCCGAGGGCCGAGCACGACGCGGCGATTCGTCCAATTCCTTCCGTCCTCGCTCTCGGCGGTGACGGCATATTTGGCTTGGTCAACGAGCAAGTCCTTGCTTGGCTTCCCTGTGGCCAGCGTGTAGTAAAGTCGATAGAGCTTGCGGCCGTCGGCTTGCGGCACTTCGACAATCGGCCCACCTCCGGCGATGCCGCGATTGCCAGGAAATTCAGCGAAGCCATCGCCAAGTAACACCGGTTCGTCACTCGTTTTTTTCCAATGGAGTAGATCATCGCTGACGGCCAATCCGATGCCGCGGAAACCTTGCAAACCGACGCCACGATCACCACTGCGCCCCGTGTAGTACATATGCCAACGATCGCCGAACTTATGCACGCACGGAAGCACACACCAGGTGGCGTCAAAGGCGTCGGCTGACCCCAGGTCGAAGAGTGGCCCGTGCCGCTTCCATTGGGTCACATCATCGACGGGGCACCTCGCCAGGCAAATCCGTCGCGCGCCACGTTTGTCGCCCCCGGCATAAAACAGCCAGTACTCCCCTTCGTGAATCACGACGAACGGATTCATGCAGCAACTCACATCAAAGGGCCCGCCGCCGGGCGGCAAAACCGGATTGCGTTGGTCGCGTTGCCAGTTGTGGACCCGAAATGCTGACGTATCGTCGGCAGAGCCTGCCAACCGGCTCCCGATCACGGTGGTCGAAAGCGTACCAACCAGGGCTGACAGACAGTCTCGACGTTGCATATCGCTCGCTCCTGGAGTTGTGGTTGGGATTTCACCACCTTAACCTCCTCGGGTCGGTTGGCCAAATCGACTGCGTCATGGCTGTTGACGAGTTCGGCCTTTCTGCTGATTTTTCGCTACGGATAGTGGCCAACGACCGGCTTCTCGATTAGAATCGTGCCCCGACTGAAGTCGTGGCCCATTCGACGGTTGAGGGCCGCGCCGCCGCATCGAAATCGCGAACGCCCCGGGCCCTTCCTCACGATAGGATGGCCCCCCGTGTGTTTGCTTCGTAGTGCAGTGCCCGTGCCGAGAGTGGCACGCGAGCAAGCCAGGAGGTTACTCTGATCGGTCCGCACAGCGATATGAACTGGTTAACCAAAGTGGCCTTAGTGCTGCTTCGGGTCAGCGTCGGTTGGCATTTTCTCTATGCCGGTATCGACAAGCTCTCGCAGAGCGACTTTACGTCGAACGGTTTTTTGGCCCAATCGAAAGGCCCTTTTGCCGATCATTTTTACGCGTTGATTCCGGACATCGACGGCCGCGAGCGACTTGACCCCACCCCGGTCGACGAGTCGAAGCCCGATTCGCTGCCGAAAGGCGTGACCCGCGCCCACTTGGCACTCGACGCATACCAAGACAAGTTCGTGCAGTACTTCGCGTTGAGCGAGGCTCAAACGACCAAAGCCCACGAGGCGAGCAAGGCCGCCAAGGATCGCGTGGTTGAGTACTTCAACGACCACAGCGACGAACTGCAAGAATACTTTCATGAATTGGGTCGCCTCGACAAGAACAAACAGGCGCCAGACACCCCCTATCAGCGCAAACGCAATTGGGACGAACAACAACGCCTACGCGGTAAAGTGAAGAGCTGGCAAACCGCGCTCGATGGCTTGGCCAATCGCCACCGTAGCGATTTGATTGCCGTGTTGACGACCGAGCAGCGCAAGTCAAAAGGGGAATCCATTCCTCTGAGCTGGAAAGAAAAACTGTCGACCGACCGGTTGGTGATGTACAGCAATGTGGCGATCGGCGTCTGCTTGATCGTGGGGTTGTTTACCCGACTGGCGGCCTTGGGCGGAGTGTTGTTCTTGGCGCAGATTGTCGCCGCTCAGCCCGATCTGCCCGGCCTGTACCCGCCACCGCATCCGTCGGCGGGACGCTCCATGATCGTGAATAAAGAGTTTATTGAAATGATGGCCTTGTTCGTCCTGGCAACGACACGCGTGGGTCGTTGGGGCGGACTCGACGCCTTGATTCATCACGTTTTGTTTCGGCGCGATTTGCCGAAGGACTTGCCATGAACCTGTCCCCTGAAGAACGTCAGATCGGAAAAGATAACTTCTACAACGTCGTCGGCAGCGAATACACTCGCCGCGCGTTTTTGAAGAAGACCCTGGCCGCTGGCGCCGTCTCAGGCACGGGCCTGGGAGCGATGTACTTTGGCTATGAAAAATTCGCCGGCGACCCGGTCCGTGTCGGTGTGATTGGCACCGGCGACGAAGGCTCAGTCCTCATCGGCGCACATACGCCCGACTACGTGGACATTGTCGCCATTTGCGACATCCGCCCCTACAACGTCTGGCGCGCCTTTCACGGCGACTGGTCGAGTCCCAACGCCACCGCGGCTCGGCCGGGGTTGCTCAAAAAGCGCGGATGGAAAAGCGAAGACGAGGCTCGCAAGCATGTCAAGGTCTACACCGACTACAAGGAGATGCTCAAGCACTCCGGCCTCGAGGCGGTCATCATCGCCCTGCCGCTCCACTTGCACGACGTCGCCGCGATCGAGGCCATGAAGGCCGGCAAGCACGTGCTCACCGAAAAATTGATGGCGCACAGCGTGCATCAATGCAAAGAGATGTCCCGCGTCGCCGCGCAGCAAAAGCTCCTGCTGGCCACCGGCCATCAGCGTCACTACAGCATTCTGTACGACAATGCCGTCGACACGATCCGTCGGGGCCTGATTGGCGACGTGCATCACATTCGCGCCCAGTGGCACCGTGGCAATCTGCCCGGCCGTGATAGCTGGAAGCAACCGCTCCCCGGCGACGAAGCGCTCGCCAAGCAGATTGCGTCGCTGAATAAGGAATTGGACAAGACCCCGGGCAAGGCCGATCTGATGCGCCGCAAGGAGCAGATCGAAAAGCAGATCGAGGATCGCATCGTCGAGGCCGAGAAATACGGCTACCAGCAATACAAGCTGCCCGGTGGCGATGTCTCGCCGCTCGAAGAACTCATCCGCTGGAGATTGTTCAATCGAACCGGCGGCGGCCTGATGGCCGAACTGGGGAGCCACCAACTCGACGCGTCGGGCATCTTCTGCACGGCGCAACGCAAGGACGGCAAGAAGGCCCTGCCGCTGACCGTGTCGGCCGTCGGTGTTCGCTCGCTGTTCCCGCACGACCGCGATGTCGACGATCATGTGCATTGCGTGTACGAGTACCCGAGCCCCGATTTCAATCCCGAAGATCCC
>CAYLYE010000364.1:0-3970 GCA_964387325.1 uncultured Planctomycetaceae bacterium | reverse complement strand
ATTCGCACGGTTCGGCTTGGCATTGGAAGCAGACCGATTGCTGGTACTACACTCTACCAGGAACAAAAAAGCGCGTCGCCTTGTTCGATGAGAACTGCGAACGCATTCGCGGCCGTGAGAATCGCGCGGTCGCCAAGTGCGATTGTGCAGAGGTTTCTGCGGCAGATCAGTCGCGGCCTCATTGAAGCTTTGTTGGTCCGACAGGTACTGGGAAGGTTCACTTGGTTTCCGCGGCGATCGGCAGCACGACGCGACCGAAGCCGGAGTAATTCGACGACTCCGAGACGGACGACAGCCCTCGTGCGAAACTATTGATTGTCCGGCGATCTCCTCCACCACTGTCACTGCCCGAACCGCCGCGCTTGATACGAACCGTCCCTACGTCTTCCCGAGGATCGTCGCGACGGCTGAGCAGCGCAGCCGAGTAGGGGCTTCCGTCGCGAATAATGCCGTCCCAGCACCATTCGTTGGAACCGGCGTAGAGACCGGTCAATCCGAACGGATTGGGGGCAGCGTATCGTTTCTTGAACTCGATGTGGTCGACACCGCCTTCGTTGCCGAAATACCAGAGCGTGTTGGTGCCCGCACGGCAGGCGTATTCCCATTCGGCTTCGGTGGGCAGGCGGTAACCGTCGGCATCGTCGACGAGCGTGGTTTGCTCCCTATCGATCCGATAGGCGGGCCGTTTTCCTTCGCGCTCGCTCAGTTTGTTGCAAAATGCGATCGCGTCGGGAAACGTCACGTGAATGTGCAAAGGCTTGTTCGGATTTTGCTCCATCTCCGCTCGCAGTTGTCCGATGACGTCGCGATAATGGCCCGATGTAACCTCTTCGACTTCCATGTAGAACGGCCGCGTGATTCGCACGGGATGTGCCGGCCGGGCAAAGAGCAATTGCTTGATCACTTGCCCATTTTTAGCCTCTGTCAGCCGGATCAGTTCTTCGTCGGTGAACTCGGCCCCGAGGCCCATTTGAAACTCGCCCGGCGGAATGAGCCGGAACTTCATGCCGACGCCGTTCGTGAACTCGACCGGCACGCCGAGATACTGGGCCCACGCTTCTTGATGCTTGAGCGCCGCCCGAGCATCGAACGGAAACACGGCCGGCGGCGGGGCGGCGCCGGAGGGTGTCGTGCTTACGCCGTTCGTGGCCGGCCTCGCCTGCGCCGGAATCGCATTGTTGCCCGTGCGAGTCAAGACGACTCGCAAGCCAAGTGTAGTAAAATACTCAGGCGGTTTGCTGAAGTGTTCCGAAGAGTGGACGGAGCCAGACGGCGAGCCGCAGGCGGCGCCCGTGCAGACGCGTTGAGTCCCGGTCGTTGGCCCTTGGGGATCGATGCCCCCCGTGAGTCGTTCAGCCCACCAGTCGGAGCACCATTCGGAGACGTTTCCATTGATATCGTAGAGTCCCCAAGGGTTGGGCTTTTTCAGACCGACCTCATGGGGATAGTGCGAATTGCCGCCGCTATCATTTTGACTGTTGTTCCCAAACCAGGCGTAATCCGTATTCTTGCCGGCGCCCCAAAACTCCCTCGTGACCGTACCGGCACGACAAGCCAACTCCCATTCGGCTTCTGTGGGAAGTCGGTATTCCTGATCGGCTTGTAGACGACCGGCGGCACGTTCTTGGGCGGTGAGCTTTTGACAAAAGTCGACGGCGTCGTTCCAGTTCACGCAACTCGCGGGAAAGTTGTCCCCTGGGCGGGATTTGCCATCGGACTTCGCAGCGTTCCCCGTCACCGCCATCCACTGCCCTTGCGTTACCTCGTGGACGCCGAAACGGAAGGGCTTGGTGATCGTGACCGGCACGTGACCGTGCTTCAACGTCGGATCGCCCATCAGGAATTCGCCGGGCGGAATGACGACGAACTTCATGTCGACGGAGTTGGTCGTCTCGACCGGTTCGCCGAGATACGCGGCCCACGCTTCTTGATGCGATTTGGCTTGAGCGGCATCGAAGGGAAACACGGCCGCCGGCGGGGCGGCGGCCCTGGCCTTCGCTCCCGGCGGCGGGGCGGTCGGCTCGATGATGACGACATTCTCTTCAGCTTTGGAATCGCGCACCCGGATGCGGGCCCATGGCAGGAACCCTGCCAACTGTTTGGCCGCCGCGTCACGCTTCGCCCGGCCGGTAGCGTAGCCCGCCAGCTCAATCTCGGTGAGTTGAGGCAAGGGCTGGAGTTGCTCGCAATGGACATCGTCCATGGAATAGAGCGACAGTTTCTTGAGCGACGTCAAGCGGGCCACATGCTGTTCCCAGCCTGGGTAGGCCGTGTAATGCAGCTTCAACGACTCCAACTGCCGGAACGACCCCAAAAACGCCGGGTCGGTGTCGGGGGGGCCGACGCGACCCAGCGAGAGATGACGGAGGTTCGTTAAGGCCGCGAGTTGCGGCAAGCCATTCTTCGTAGCCGGGGAGAACTGCGAGCGCGCACAGACGAACGTCTCCAGGTCGACCAAGCTCGCGACGCGCCCCAGCATCTCGTCGGTGATACCCGGCCCCTGGTCATAACTGCACGCAACGCCGACGATCGTCGCCGGTCCAGAGGGAGGCGCGTCGGTCGGCTTGACCACGACCTCGGTTGTCGGTCCGCTCCGCAACGTGAGCGTCGCCTTCAAGCCTTGCAGCCAGGTGATATCTTCCGGCTTCGACGGTGCGAGCGGCCAACGGGGCGCGGCTTGAGCCCCATTCGCAGTTGCAGCCGGGGCGAGGGGCGTCAGGCGCGGGTTGTACCACGTGGCCTCGCAAAGGTGTTCGCCGCCGGCGCAGGTCGTTTCCAGCCGCAGTTCTCGCACGCCGCGGACATCGACCGAAACCGTATCGAAACCATCCTTAGTGTCAATCGGCTTCGACTTCCACAATTCGCGACCGTCGCCGAGCACTCGGAACGTCATCGGCGATGTCGGGGGCGCGTTTGTTTCCGGAATCTGTCCGGCGTCGGACTCGAACCGGGCGTACTGTCCGTCGAGCCGGTAACGCACAAAGGAGACGTGGTTTAACTTCGGTCGCATCCAGAGCGAATGCGCCACCGGCGAGCCGCGCCAGTTGAGTTTTGGTCGTCCGTATGAGGTTCCGTGCTTCATCAAGGTTTGAAATCCGACCGCCGATTCGAGCTCCTTCAAGTCGTCGAGATAAACGACCGCGACGGGGTTAGGGGCTTGGGACGAGGGGAGAGCAGGACTCTTCGGTACGCGGCGGGTGACGTAGATGTCCTTGCCGCCGAGGCCGCCGGAGCGATCGGCACTGAAATATGCAGCGCGGCCGTCGGCTGTGAACCAAGTATCTGTTTCCTTCGCAAACGGAACGTTCTCCAATGTAAAACCTCGGGCCCCGTTTTTTTGCTCCGCGTCGACCACGAGCCAATTTCCGCTTCGATAAACCAAGAACATTCTGCCGTCGCCCAACAACTGCGCTTTCGACTCGTAGTTAGTCGGTGTGTTGATCGGTGGTCCCAGTTCTTGGGCGGGGCTGAAGTCGGCTGCCAGCGACGATCGGCGGCTTATCCAGATGTTCGTGACTTGGCTGCCAGGCGTGCGATCAGCACTGAAAAGCAAGGTCAGTCCGTCGGGAGAAAGGGTCGGCCGATTATCGAGTTGCGGGCTATTCACTTGTGGTCCGGGATCGACTGCTTCTCCCCACGGTTGATCGAAGGAGGTGCGATGACGCAGTTTGATATCTCCGCGAACCGAGTAAGCCACGGTCAGGCCGTCTGAGCTGATCACCGGGTCGCTCGGTTGCATCCCCGGCGTCAACTGTGGTGGACCGAAAGGTTGGCCCGCGCCGGGACGAACCGCTTCGACCAGATAGTGCCCAAGTGTGGCGGTGCGACGCCCGTAAATCAGTCGCAAATTATCGGCTGTGAGGCTAGGAGTCAGCTCATCGTCCGGCCCGTTGATCGTCGGCCCAAAGTTCTCCGGCTCGCTCCAGGCATAGTCGCGGCCATCCGTGGGATCGAACGGCCAGCGGTTATC
>CAYLYE010000363.1:0-3972 GCA_964387325.1 uncultured Planctomycetaceae bacterium | reverse complement strand
CCGCTGGCGCGTCGCGGCTAACGAACTAGAGATTATCAAGTCGTTCGACTTACGAGTCGAGCGGGGCGTCGGTGGGTGACGCGCCGTGAACGCGGAGTTGCCGCTCCAATTCGTGCCCGAGCACGCTGTGACGCATGCCGTAGCAGAAATAGATGACGAGGCCCAACGCCAGCCAGGCGAATAGTCGGATCCAGGTATCGACGGGCAAAAAGAACATCATGAGCAGATTCACCATGATGCCCAGCGGCGCGACAATGATCAGCAGCGGTGTGCGAAACGGCCGATGCATGTCGGGCCGACGGAATCGCAAGATCAGTACCGCGGCGCAGACCACGACGAAGGCGAACAGTGTGCCGATGTTGACCATCTCTTCGAGCTTATGAATCGGCGTGAACGCGGCCACGAGGCAAATCACCACGCCCGTCCCGATCGTCGAGATATGCGGCGTACCGTACTTGGGGTGAATCGCGCCAAAGATCGAGGCGGGCAGCAGGCGATCGCGGGCCATCGCCAGGAAGACGCGCGCCTGGCTTAAGAACGTGATCAATAAGACGCTGGTCATGCCGGCGAGCGCGCCGGTCGAAATGAGCGCCGATGAGAAGCGGAGCGTGGGGTTGTTGTCGATCTTGGCGCGTTCGCTGAAGGCCGAGGCGACCGCTGTTTTGGCGTTGATCTCCGGGTAGGGGACCATGCCCGTGATGACAGCCGAGACCGCCAAGTACAGCAGTGTACACAACACGAGCGAGGCCATGATGCCGATCGGCACGTCCCGTTGCGGCTTGATGGCTTCCTCGCTGTGGGTCGAGATCGAGTCGAAGCCGATGAACGCGAAGAAGACGATCGAGGCGCCGAGCATGAGTCCCGAGATGCCGAAGGGCATAAAGTTGCTGCGGACCGAGTCGTCGATTTTGGTGAGCGTGGTGTTCAGGCCGATGTAGCCGAGGATGCCCCATTTGTCGGTCAGGGTCTCATGCACCTTGGCCCGCACGGTGGCGAGCGCTTCGTGCGCAAAGGCTTTGTCGGCGTCGGTCTGGGGTCCGAGCGGTTGATACTTGGCACGATTTTTCTCGATGAGTTGCTTGGCCTCGGCGTCGTCGAATTTGCCGAGGTTATGCAGTCGTTCGACTTCTTCGGGAATGTGTTCCAAGCGGTACTCGGCCGAGACCATCGCAATCATCGCGGCGACTTCTTGTTCTTGCTGTTCTTGCGTCAAGTTGCCGCCCGCTTTTTTGTCGCGTTGTTCGACCAACGTTTTGACAACGCCTGGAATCACGAACGATTCGGCCGGAGTGCGGCGTTCGACCATCGAGATTTTGGTCCAGTTATCGGTGTTGATGTACTGATACCCGACGGCGATGACGAACAGCACGACGCCGAGCTTGACGCAGGTGAGAATGGCGTTGGCGACGGCGCTCTCACGGATGCCGATGACCAGGATGTAGGTGACCAGCGCCATGATGGCGACGGCCGGGACGTTCATGGCAAAGCCGCCGCCGGTGTAGTCGAAGGGGTTGGTGATGAACCGCGCGGGAATTTGCCAACCGAAGACATCATGTAAGAAGACATTCAGATAGTTGCTCCAGGCCGAGGCGACCGTGGCACAACTCATGGCGTATTCGAGGACGAGGTCCCAGCCGATGATCCAGGCGAAGATTTCGCCGAGCGTGGCGTAGGCGTAGGTGTAGGCTGATCCGGCGACGGGGGCCAACGAGGCGAACTCGGCATAGCAGAACGCGGCCAGCGCGCAGCCCAGGCCTGCCACGCAGTAGCTGAGCATGATGGCGGGTCCCGCGTCTTGCATTGCGGCGCGGCCGGTCATGACAAAGATACCCGAGCCGATGATCGCACCGACCCCCAGGGCTGTTAGCGAGAGGGGTCCCAAGACGCGGTGCAGGCGATGTTCGCCGGCCATTTCCGCGAGCAAGGTTTCGATCGATTTACGTCCAAAAATCTGGTTCCACGACATAGCGGTTTCACACATTCAGGGGGCAGAAAAGGCACGAAGTCGGTGCGATGAATGTACCGCCCCCGGACGGGTGTGTACACGCCGATTTTGTTGGGCGCGACCGTGTGGTGGTCGCGGTTGTATCGATTAGAACGGGTCGAATTTGCCTCGACTGGGGTTGTGAGCTATGAGTTGTACAGCGCAACTTCAGGTCGAAATTCCTTTTTTGCTCTCAGGATCGCCCGGCATGAACCCGACGACGAATTACGGCGTGTCGAGCTGGGGTGGTTCGGCCGAGCACACGGCGGCGTATGACGCCAGCTTTTTCCAGCTTGTACATCGGATCCTCAGCGAGCCTGCCGAAGACGACAGCGACCGACGGGGCAAGGGCCGAAACCGCTTTGCGGTCGAGCAGGAGGTGGGGCCCATCATCGACGGTCGCCTGCCGCGCCGCGACGACATGCACAAGGTCTTGTGCCGCGATCTCTCGTCGGGCGGGTTCTCGTATTACTCGCCGCACGTGCCCGAGTCGGATCGGCTGCTGGTGGCGTTTTCGGGCAGCAAACAGACGCTGTATTTGTCGGCCGAGGTGATGCACTGCCGCGCGATGGCAGACGGCGGCCAGCAGGCATTTCTGGTCGGCTGCAAATTCATTCGCCGGATCGAGTTCTAAGCGCACGCCTCATTAGACTCGCGAGCGCTGTGTCTCTTGCTGTTCAAGATTCGCGATGGCGTCGAGCAAGTGGCGGCGGACTTCATTGAGCCGCTCCCCTTCTTCGAGCTTGTGATTCGACTGATCGGTCACGTAGAACACGTCGACCACCTGATCGAGATAGGTGCCAATTCGGGCCACCGACACGCTTAGCCCCAGCTCGAAGAGCGTATGCGTGATGGTGTAGAGCAGCCCCATCCGATTGGCGGCAAAAATATCGAGAATCGTGTAACGATCGGACGTGCTGTTGTCGCACAGCACGCGCGTCGGCAACGGGGCGACACTCTCCATCGACCGTGCAGCCGCCGCGTTCCACAATCGCCGGAAAATCGGCGGTCGGTACTCGTGTTCTTGCAGCGCCTGAGTCAGCGAACGGCACACGTCGTCGATCCGCGACAGCGGTGGCTCGCCGCCAAAGTCCGGATCCTGCACGCTGAATCGATCGAAGACCAGTCCGTCGGAGAGCGTGATGATCTCGGCCGAGAGAATTTGCAATCCCTGGCTGGTGAGCGCGCCGGTCAGCTTGTGGAAAATGCCCGGGGTGATGGTCTCATACGTGCCGACGCGGTACTCGACCGTGCCCGTCTCTGCTTGGTAACGTCCGCGCGCAAACACCGCGCTCTTGGTCAACGGGCGGAGCTGCTCCAGGTCGTCGGCCAACACCTCGGGCTCGACGGTTCGCATCAACGCGCCGGGCATCGCGGCCACTTGACGCTCATACCAATTGAAGTCGATGCGGTTGCGGAATCGACTCAACACGTCGTCGCGGCGACGTTGATGCGCGGCGTCCATGTCGAGCGTCGGATCATCGCTGCTCAGGTGTCGCATGGTGCGATGGAACAAGTCGGCCAGCACTTCGGTTTTCCAGGCGTTAAGCGTGCCCGGGCCGACGGCAGCCAGATCGGCGGCCGAGAGCAAAAAGAGCATTTCGAGGGTTTCGACGCTGCCCACCTCGACCGCGAAGCGCACGATCACGTCGTTATCGCTCGTGTCGCGGCGGAACGCGAGATGCGACATGTTCAGATGCTTGTGGACCAGGAACTTGAGGGTCTCGGCATCGGCATCGTCGAGCTGCAAACGCCCGGCGACCTCGGCGGCGATGCGCAGCCCGACGTCGCTGTGATCTTCGACAAAGCCTTTGCCCAAGTCGTGCAACAGCAGCGCCAGATGCAATAGCCATTTGCGTTTGAGTTGCCGATAGACGGTACCTAGCGGGCCGGTGTCGTTCATCATGGCCGCGGCAGCCTCGACCGCGCGCAGGCTGTGCTCGTCGACCGTGAACTTGTGATAGGCGTTGAACTGCAACAGGCCGCGG
>CAYLYE010000362.1:0-4020 GCA_964387325.1 uncultured Planctomycetaceae bacterium | reverse complement strand
CATCGCGGCAGTGGAATTCAGCGTCCTCGCTGGAAATCGTCCCGTCATTATGGCTAACTGCAATTAGGATTTTATGAGAGCCGGCAAGTTTGTGACAGCTTGCTGCGGCAAGAGAATATAAAATGTACTACCTTTGCCGGGTGTGCTCTCGACGAGGACTTTTCCTTGATGCACGGCGACGATGTGTTTGACGATCGCAAGTCCTAAGCCCGTACCACCTTGCTTGCGGCTACGCGCTTTGTCGACACGGTAAAACCGCTCGAAGATGCGCGGCAAGTGCTCGGCCGGAATGCCACAGCCGTCGTCGCGCACGGCAATTTCGATTTGTTCCTGGCGGGGGGTCGCTCGAATTTCGACATGGGCCCCATCGTGGCTGTATTTGATGGCGTTATCGAGCAAATTGATGATGGCTTGCTCCATCAAAGGTTGATTGATGTACACGCGCAACGACTCATCGCATTCAACACGGATATCGACCTGGCGATCGGCGGCGCGCCCCTGACACTCTTGCACGGCGCCGGCAATCACATCGGACAACCGCACAACATCGCGCGCGATGTCCTGACTGCCTTCGCTTTGCTCGATGCGCGACAGGCTCAGCAGATCATCGATGATGGTGTGCAAACGCTCGGCTTGCTTGCCAATGATTTTCAGAAAACGAACGGCGTCTTCGCGCTCGTCGAGCGCGCCGTCGAGCAAGGTCTCGACAAACCCTTTGATCGAAGTGATGGGGGTTTTCAACTCGTGCGACACGTTGGCGACAAAATCGCGGCGCATATTTTCGAGTCGGCGATATTCCGTCACATCGTTGAGCACGATAACCGCGCCGATCGAGTGGCCCTGCGCGTCGCGGAGTGCGGTGCCGTGAAGTTGCAACACGCACTCTTTCTCGCCGCGCATGACAATGTCGCCAAACACGGGTTCGGTCGAATCGATCGCCTCGCCGGCCAGTTTGCGAAACTCGATGCTGCGAATCACTTCGACCAACGAGTGTCCGGCGGCAGCGGCGTGCGGGAAGCCCAGCAGATCCGCGGCAGCTTGATTGAGGCTAATGATGCGTTGTTGCTGGTCGACCGCGAGCACGCCTTCGACCATGCTGGCCAGGACGGCCCGTTGTTCATTGCTTTGACGTGCCATCGAGCGAATCCGTTCCTCGAGTTGAGCGGCCATGTGGTTGAGGGTTTCAGCAAGTCGAGCCATTTCGAGCGTTTCGGGGACCACGACTTTGTTGGTAAATTCGCCGCGAGCAAAGCGTTCGGCACCGACGCGCATTTCTTCGAGCGGCCGGGCGATGCGTTGCGAGAGCAATAGCCCCACGAGCGCGGCGATGGCGAGAATCGCCACGGCACCCAGCGCAATTTGGCTCTGCACGGCGCGAATCTCGCTATCGATGGATTCACGCGGCACGGCCGCGCGAATCACGCCGACGATTTCGCCCTTCCGGATCATGGGAATCGCCACGTATTGAAGGTCTGCGTTGATCGTGTCGCTGAAGCGTTCGCTATGAGCAACCCGACCCTGCATTGCGACTAATACCTCGTCGATTAACGGTTGGCTTTCAACGGTTCCCCCATACGGTCGATCGGATTCGAAAATGACTTCGCCGTCCTTGCGGATCAACGTAATGCGAGTGAGCGTCGCGTCGCTCGCCTGCTTGCACACCCGTCGAATCGTCAAGTTGGGTTCAAGCGTTTCGATGTCGCTGAGCCGACGATCGATAAATTCGGCGCGGCTTTGAAGCGTGCGGCGCCCCGACTCGGCAAAGAAGTAAGCAATCGTGCGCGAGGCCGACCAACCGGCCGCCAGCACCGCCACAATCGTGATCAACAGATACGAGGCGTAGAGCTGCCAGAGCAGCCGTTTCTTGCCCATTGCTATTTCTTGAATCGATACCCGACACCACGCACCGTCTCGATATAGTGCGCATAATCGCCGAGCTTTTTGCGCAAGCCCGTGACTTGCACATCCACCGAACGCTCGGTGACCGGGTAATCGGTCCCCTTAACCGCATCGACGATTTGACTGCGAGTATACGCCCAACCCGGCTTGGTGGCCAGAAACTGCAGCAATTTAAACTCGGTATAGGTCAGCACCAGCGGTTCGTCGGCTAAGGTCACTTCATGATGACCGGGATCAATCAATAGCTGATCGATGCGGATCGTTTGACCCTCGTCCACCGGGGGGGTGTCATCGCGCCGCAGCACCGCCTTGATACGGGCCAACAGCACGCGCGGACTGAACGGCTTGGTGACGTAGTCGGCGGCGCCCATCTCAAGCCCCGTCACGACATCGGCCTCTTCGGTCTTCGCCGTCAGCATGATGATCGGCACATGCTTGGTCTTCGGATCGGCTTTGAGTTGCCGACAAACTTCCAAACCGTCGACGCGCGGCAACATCAAGTCGAGCACGATCAAGTCGGGGACCTGATTGCGCGCCTCTTGCAACGCCCGCTCGCCGGATGCAACGCAACTGACTCGATACCCATCCTTGGCCAGATTGTAGTGAATCAACTCCAGCAAATCCTCTTCGTCATCAACGACGAGGATACGTTCTTTGGCCATTGGGGGTCTCGTCACCTGGGTTGTCGGGCGATGCGTCGCGTACGTCATGATTGTGGTTTCCATGAGCGTGATTCTAGGTCGTGAATGTTTCGATTTGATTAGCCTTTGGTGTGTGCCTCATCAAATTCAGCCCAGACACGCGCGCCCCCCAACCCGACTCTCGATCGATTCTAACACGTTGGCCACACGAGACTAAAGAAACCATTCCAAAATGCCAGCCAACAGCCGGGTCGATGGTTCGATCTGGCCAGGAAATCGTCCTCCAGGGAGAGGAACTCATGTCACGCGTCTCGAAAATCATCACACCTCGCGCCCCGAACCGTCGTGCGTTTACGCTCGTCGAGCTGCTCGTGGTCATCTCCGTCATGGGCATGTTACTGGCGATTGCCGTTCCGGCCATCAGCCGCGCTCGCGAAAATGGCCGCGACGCCGTCTGTCGCAGCAATCTTCGCCAGCTCGGCATCGGATTGATGCAATATGCCGACAGCCACAACACGCTCTGCAGCGGCGCGTTCGACTGGAAACACGACGGCTGCGTGACCGAGACCGGCTGGGTCGCCGATCTGGTCAGTAGCGGCATCCCGGTCGGCAAATTGCTGTGCCCCTCGAACCCCCAACAGCTCAACGAGCAGTATTTTCAATTGCTGGGCTTTGAACCCAACGGCAATACCTGCGCCGACTCGCTGGGACCCACGAATCGTTATGTCGACGGGAAGCGCGTCGATAATATCTGCCGCCTCTTGTCCGGCCAGTCTCCCGACGATCGCGTGCCGCTGCTCGAACAGCTGCTCGAAGACGGTTTCAACACGAACTACGTGGCCACCTGGTATTTAACCCGCAGCGACGTGCGGCTCGACATCGAAGGAAACTTGACCGGCGGCGGCGATTGTCCGACTTCGCTGATGAATCGCGCCTCGACGATGGGGCCCTTCAATAAAAACCGCATCGGCATCTCGGCGCTCAAGTCGGAGACGATCCCGTTGCTCGGTTGCGCCAACGTGGCCAATGCCAGCAACGGATTCTTACAGTCGGGCGTTGGCATCTATTCTGTCGGCACGCAACTGACCGAGTCGACCACGAATGGTCCGGTGGATCCTTCGACGATGCGCGTGCCGATAATGCCGGGTGGCGCGGGCATGGCGACCTGGGTGCCGTACTGGAACAAAACTCTGCAAGACTACCGCGACTTTGGACCCGTGCATGGTGGCCGTCGCGGCGGCTGCAACATTCTGTTTCTCGACGGCGGCGTGCGACAGTTTGTCGATCTCAACGGCGACGGTTTCTTGAACAACGGCTTCACCCCCTCGCCCACGAACGGATTTGATTCCGGCGAGATCGAATTGCCCGCGGCACAAGTCTATAGCGGTTACTCGACCAATCCGGCGCTCATACCCCGCCGTTAACAAAACTCGCGCCGTTATTTCACTCGACGCACACATGGGGCTGACAATCCATCAGT
>CAYLYE010000361.1:0-4027 GCA_964387325.1 uncultured Planctomycetaceae bacterium | reverse complement strand
GGCCGCCTAAGTCGACGGCGGAATTCGGAACACGGATCCCCAATGACAAGCCTGCCCTGCAACGGATGAGCGTCGAACCATTTCCTGAATCGTTCTTCTGCTGCAAACCATCGGCAGCTGGACGTGGGCTTGCCGACCATGCCGGGGCTCCGAAGTCGCGCTACGTGGAACGCTCGACTTCCCCGATATACAAATGCCGTACTTGCCCTGCTTTCCAGTCAGGCTGGAGACCGATTTTGTTGATGAACCGCATCGGCGTGTCATATAATACCCCCCCGTAATCGCACGTTGCCGGAAGGGTTCGCCGGACATTTCGCAGACATTGCTCGCTTGGTTCTTGCACGGCGAAGACGTTACCCGCTTTCTAAGTGGTGCGATCGCCTCGGCTTTAATTCGTGCAACAGAATGAAGAATGAAAACGTGATGAATCGTTTACCGCTGTCGCTCGCGATCGCCGTGCTGCTGGCGTCGACGCTAGCGATCCGCGCGGCCGCCGAGACGCCGGACTTCGAGCGGCAAATTCTGCCGCTGCTCTACAACCGCTGCTTTAGTTGTCACAGCGAAAAGACGGACGAGCCTCGCGCCGGTCTCCGGCTCGACTCGGTCGAGGGAATCGCAGCCGGCGAAGTGCTCGTGCCCGGTAAGCCGGACGAGAGCGAACTGCTGCGCCGAGTCTCGCTGCCAACCTCCGACGAGAGTTTCATGCCGCCGCTCAAAGGGGGTAGTCTGCCGCTCAATGAGGCGGAACGCGATCTGTTGCATCGCTGGATTGCCGCCGGGGCGCCGACCGGGACCTGGCGGAAGTTCAATCATCGCCAGACTGCGACAGAGTTTTTCGGCGCCAAGCTGGTCCCCGCGGATGTCCCGGCTCTGTCGCGCCGTGTCGATGCGTTGGTCGAACGATATCACGCCGCCAAGGGAACGAAACTCAACCCACCGGTGAACGACGAGACCTTCGTTCGCCGTGTCTATCTCGACGTCGCGGGCCGCATCCCCAGCCTGATTGAAACGACACGGTTTCTCGACGACACCACAACCGACAAGCGGGCCCGACTCATCGACGCGTTGCTCAATGGAGAGGGGCACGTCAGCCACACGTTCAACTGGAAAGCCGATCAACTGCGTCTGATCACCAAGAGCTTTCCAGGTCAGCCGGGCTGGATGTACGACGCGTGGGTCAAGGAGGCCGTCCGGACGCAAATGCCCTATGACGAGTTCGTGAGGCGGCTCGTCACCGCCGAGGGGTATTTATGGGACAATGGGGCCGTCGGGTTTTATCTCCGTGACCTGGGCATGCCGCTCGACCACATGTCGAACCTGTCGCGGCTGTTTCTCGGCACCCGCATCGAGTGTGCCCAATGCCACGATCATCCGTTCGAGCCGATCACGCAGCGCGATTTCTACCAACTGACCGCCTTCACCTTCGGCGTTTCCAATCTTTACTCGTCGGCCGGATACTCGACCGACAACGTGAAACATTGGAACGCCCTGTTGGCTAGGCTCGACGCGATCGACGCGCCCGAGGCGGTGCGGCAGAACGCCAGCGGCACGGTCGCCCCGCTCAAACGGCTGACGAAAGACACCGAACATCGCTTGAGGTTTCCTGACACGTACGTCAACGATCCCGCCTTGCGCGGAAAAGAGGTCAAGCTGCAGACCCCCTTTGGCGACGCACCGGTGGCGACAAGCGAGAATCGTCGCCAGGCCTTTGCCGAATGGCTGACCTCGCCTCGCAACCCGCGATTCTCGCACAACATCGCCAATCGGCTGTTCAAGCGAGTCATGGGGGTGGGGCTGATCGAGCCAGTCGATAGCCTGTCGCCGGTAAATCGGCCCGAGCAGCCTGAGCTGTTGGACTTCCTGACGGAAACGATCGCACGGCTCAGCTTCGACGAGCGGGCATTTCTCGCCGTGCTGCTCAATTCGCGGCTCTATCAAAGCGAGTCCGATCGCAACGATCCGGAGCCGGGCGTGCCGTTTGCCTTGTGCGGTCCGCAACTGCGGCGCCTGTCGGCGGAGCAGATATGGGATTCGATGTTGACGTTGCTCGTGGAAGACGTGGACGAGCGCAAGCCGTACCGAGCGGAACAACTTGCGAAGCTACATCGCCCCTGGCGGAGGCTGGCGGAGATGTCGCCTGACGAATTGTTGGCTCAAGCACAGTTGTTGACGACGGCTCGCGTCGACTTGCGTCGGTACACACTCGAACTCGATGAGAAGAAAGCGGCGTTGAAGCAGGCGAAAGCTCGTGGCGACACTGCGGCTGTCGATCGCCTGGAAGCGGAGATCGACGCCCTCACGGCCAAAGCGGACGCCGCCCGTGATGTCGTGCGCATCGAAGGGCCGGTTCCGGTGAAGGACGCTGATCCACGATGGCAGAAGACGCCCTCAACTCACTTCCGTGCGTCCGAGATCCCACTGCCGCTTGCGCTCGGACATTTTCTGCGCCGGTTCGGACAATCGGATCGCCGCGAGATCGACGCCTTTAACAAGTCGGCGAATATCACGCATGCGCTGGCCCTGATGAACGGCGAGCTGACGAAGCAGGCGACAGCCGAGAATTCCTATCTCCGCACCCAATTGCGAACGATGGATGACCCGACGCCACGGCTTCGCGCCCTGTACCTCTCGGTGCTGGTTCGCAGTCCGACGCCGGACGAAGCGGAGCATTGCCGACGGCTCTCGGCGGAAAGTGCCGTGCGCGAAGCCGATATCATCTGGGCCTTGCTCAATTCACCTGAGTTTTTGTTCGTGCAATAGGATCAGCCATGAAACTCTGGCGTCAGGAATCGTCGCGTCGGCATTTTCTCACCGCGTTCGCGCAGACCTATCTCGGCGTCAACATACTGCGCTTTGGCTCGCAGGCGACGCAAGGGGCCGATACGGGACGCTCGACCGGATCGGCCAAGGCGAAGAACGTCATATACGTCTACTTGCGCGGCGGCCTGTCGCACGTCGATACGTTTGACCCCAAGCCGGGTTGTCCCGAGATGGCGGGCATCGAAGCGATTGACACCAGTGCCGACGGCGTGCAAGTGTCCGCGCTGCTGCCGAAGATGGCGAGGCAGATGCACCGGGTCGCCTTGGTCCGCTCGATGACGTCGACGCAGGGTGTGCACGACCGTGGCAACTATCTCGCCCACACCAGCTACTTTCAGACGCCGACGATCGGTCATCCGGCGCTGGGCTCGTGGGCCCTGCGACGGATGGGGACCGAAAACGCCCTGCTCCCCGGCAACATTCTCATTAACGGTAGTCCGCAACATCCGGGCAGCGGCTACATGGAATCGCATCTCGCGCCGCTGCCAATCGTTGATCCCGCGTCCGGGCTGCAAAACTCGGCGCTCTTGTCAGGTTCGACGGTGTCCGACTTTACGCGGCGCACGGCGCTCGCGCAGTCGCTGGGCGACGGCTTCCTCCGTCGGACCCCGCATCGCACGGCCGCTGCGTATCACAAGATGCACGAAGCGGCCGTCGATTTGATGCGCAGCAAGGACCTGGAAGCGTTCGACATCACGAAAGAAGGCCGGCGATCGCAGGAACTTTACGGCGACCACACCTTCGGTAAAGCCTGTTTGCTGGCGCGTCGGCTGGTCGAGCACGGCGTGCGGTTTATCGAGGTCGAAGAAGGTCAGAACTGGGACACGCACAACGATCATGTCGTCGGCATGAACAAGATGATGCCGACAGCCGATCACACGTTGGCCGCGCTGCTGGAAGACCTCGGTGAGCGCGGCCTGCTGGAGACGACGCTCGTCGTGATGGCCACGGAGTTCGGCCGCTCGCCTCAAATCAGCGCGACAACGGCCGGCCGCGGCCATCATCCGGCCGCGTTCACCTGGTGGTTGGCCGGCGGCGGCATTCGCGGCGGCTACGTTTACGGACGCTCGGATGCAACTGGGGAACGCGTCGCCGACAATCCGGCGACGATGCCCGACTTCAACGCCACAATTGCGCAAGCCCTCGGCATCGACTTAAAAGCGACTGAAATCTCTCCTTCGGGCCGGCCGTTCACCGTCGCCAACGA
>CAYLYE010000360.1:0-4072 GCA_964387325.1 uncultured Planctomycetaceae bacterium | reverse complement strand
AACGACAGGCCACCCGGGTTCTGCCCCACCTCGGTGGCCGATTTTATGCGCGGATATGAATTAATCGCACTTGGGATGATGCCTTCGGTGTGTTAAACCGAAGCAGGCTGGATGCGGATAGCACTGCCGTTCCAGGAGCTAGCTTGCGAGACAACTAGCTGGTATTTGACGGGTTCTCGGACCTTGTTTTCAGAGTACAGGCACGAGTGGGCCAAGCAGACATAGCAGGCAGATTTACCATTAGCTGCCCCCCGACTATGATGGGTATCCGCACCTTACTTGTCATCCTAGGGGGCAACTCGTGCCACTGACGACCGAACAATTCGGCAAAGCGCTAGTTGCGTCGGGTCTGATGACGACCGACGAACTCAAGACGCTGTGGTCTGAGCTACCCGCCGCCGAGCGTCCCAAGGACGGCGAATCGTTCTCGTCAGTATTGCTGAAACGAGAGCGGCTCAACGAGTTCCAAGCCCAGGAACTGCTCAGCGGTAGCGGCACGCCGCTTGTATTGGGCGACTACGTTCTACTCAGCAAGATCGGTGCCGGAGGCATGGGACAGGTTTTCAAGGCCAACCA
This sequence comes from uncultured Planctomycetaceae bacterium, assembly GCA_964387325.1. GTDB lineage: Bacteria > Planctomycetota > Planctomycetia > Pirellulales > PNKZ01 > CAZZBK01. The sequence continues at coordinate 3,496 of CAYLYE010000360.1, read as the reverse complement.
CCGTCGCATGAAGCGTTTGGTCGCTATCAAGATACTTCCGGCTTCCGTGACGAAAGACGAAGCCACGATCAAGCGTTTTGAGCGTGAAGTTGAAGCCGCTGCTAAACTGTCCCACCCGAATATAGTCCATGCCAATGACGCCGGTGTGCAACGTGGCGTCTGGTATCTCGTCATGGAGTACGTTGAGGGCCGCGACTTGTCGGCCATTGTCAAAGAGCGTGGGCCGTTGCCGGTTCCTGAAGCCGTGGATTGCATCTTGCAGGCCGCTCGCGGCTTGGCCTTCGCCCATGCCGAAGGGGTTGTTCATCGGGACATCAAACCCGCGAACTTGCTGCTCGACAAAAAAGGAGTGGTCAAGATCCTCGACATGGGCTTGGCCCGGTTTGATTCGTCAGGCGATGTTGCCGATCACCAACTGACGAACACCGGTGCCGTCATGGGCACCGTCGATTACATGTCGCCCGAGCAGGCGACCAATACGCACAACGCCGATGCCCGCAGCGACATCTACAGTCTGGGATGCTCGCTCTATCGACTGCTGACGGGTGGAAATCTCTACGAGGGGGCGACGGTCGTCGAAAAGATTCTGGCTCACATGGGCCAACCGATTCCGTCGCTCCCGAATAAGCGTCCCGAGTGTCCGGCTGAGATCGACCGCATCTTTCAAAAGATGGTCGCTAAGAAGCCCGAAGACCGATACCAGCAAGCCTCGCAACTCGTCGCCGATCTTGAAGCCTGGAATTCGCCGCGTGCCGATGGGGGGACTTCAGCCTCGCGAGCCAGCGATGCTCAGTTATCGAGTTTTCTTCAGTCGCTCAATCAACCCAAGGGGACTGCGACTTCGACGGTGCAGCCGAGTTTGCAGACGGGTGTGAAGACCGAGCAGACGCTGGCCTATGCCGGTCCCGAGATTGAAACCGACCCCAAGAGTGAGGTCGTTTCGTCCCTGCCGATGCCACAGGCCAAGCAGGCGGCGAAACTCAAGCCCAAGAACGTCGGCCAGGGCAAGCAGCCGCCCTGGAAGAACACCAAGTTGCTCATCGGGGCCGGTGCCGCCGGGTTCTTGTTCGTGCTCTTGGGCGTCATCATCGTCATTAAGAACAACCGGGGCGAGACCGTCGCCGAAGTGAAGGTGCCCGATGGCAACACCGTTGAGGTGAAGGTGCCCCAAGGCGGCTCGGTTCAGGTTAAGCCCGACAACACGTCGGTACCTGCCAAAAACAATCCGCCGCAGCCGGTTCCGGCGACGCCTACGACCACCGCTCCGACTACGACCACCGCCGCCACGACCTCGCCCGCCGTGCAAGCCGATCCAGAACGCCGGGCGGCTCTCTGGGTGCTGAGCAAAGACGATGGCGGTCTCGCTGTTCGGGTAGGTGTGATTCCCGAAGGCAAGACAAACTTAGTGACCGTGACGGCGGCCAAGGACTTACCGCAGGGTCGGTTTGTGGTGAATTCCGTGACGTTTTATCAGCTCTCGTTTATCACGATCACCGACGAAGAACTCGAAGTGCTAAGTCACTTAAGCAGCATAAAACATATGGTCATCTCCCGCGTGAAGGGGTTAACGAACAATGGCCTGCGGCACCTGAGCCGACTTACCACGCTGAGTAAATTGGAGCTGCTTTACCTCGACATTACGGATGCGGGCCTGGAGCATCTCCGCAACCTGACGAATCTTACTGAGCTTAACCTCGTCAACTGCTCCAAGTTGACGACCAAGACGCTTGCCACTCTTAAGAACCTCACGGAACTGAACACTTTGACCTGTCCGCCTAAGGCGGGGCCGGAAGTGGCGGAGCTAAAAGCGTTTCCCAAGCTGGAAGATCTCGATATCTCAGGGCCTTCCGACGCAGTCATTCAGTATTTGGCGGGCCTGACAAACCTGCGTCGTCTTCGAGTTAGCTGCCCAAACGTGACCGAAAAAGGTGCCGAAACCTTGCAGGGTATGCCGCATCTGCAAGTGCTGAAAATTGCCTACCTCAAGACGATGATTGAGGAGCCGGCGTTGGCCGTCCTGGCGAAATTGCCCGAACTGTCGGAGTTGCACATCCAGTCTAGCCCAATCACCGACCAAGACCTCCCTTCTTTCGCCGCACTGAGCAATCTCAAGAAGCTGAACTTTCACCTTACGAATGTCACGCCCGCTGGTATCGCCTCGCTGCAAAAGCAACTTCCGAATTGCAAAATCACGCGGACCGGGGGTGCGTCCGCCGATCCCGCGGAACCGCCGCCGACCACCCCCGCCGCTCCCGTCGGTCCCGTCGGTCCCGCCCCGCCGCTCGCCCAAGCCCCGTTCGATGCCGTGAAGGCCAAGACGCATCAAGAAGCGTGGGCCAAGCATCTAGGCACGACGGTCGAGACGGTCAACAGCGTCGGACAGACGATGATCCTCATTCCGCCCGGCGAGTTCTTGATGGGGAGCACTGATGAGCAGGTTGAGGCGGCGTTGAATGCGGGTAAGAAATTCCCCTACGATGCAGCGGTCCAAAGATTGATCCAACAAAATGAGCAACCTCAACACAAAGTCGTCATCACCAAGCCATTTCTGATTGGAGCCACGGAAGTCACGATTGGCCAGTTCAGTAAGTTCGTCGAAGCCGCTAAGTATGTCACCGAGGCTGACCAATACGGCTTTGGTGATTCGGCCGAGAAAATCCTAACGGACAAAATTACCGATCGACACAAGCAACGGAATTGGCACACCCCCGGCTACGCCGTGACCGACGATTCGCCGGTCGCACAAGTCACCTGGAATGACGCTGTGGCGTACTGCAAATGGTTGAGTGAACGAGAAAAAACAAGTTATCGGTTGCCGACCGAGGCGGAGTGGGAATTTGCCTGCCGGGCCGGTACGACGACTCAGTATTCGTTTGGTGACGACGTGATGTTGTTGGATCAATATGCTTGGTATGGCCGAAATGCCGACGGTCGAACCTTTGCGGTGGGCACAAAGCAAGCGAACGGTTTCGGACTGTTCGACATGCACGGCAACTTGCAGGAATTGTGCGGCGATTATTTTGGGGAGTCGTGGTATCTAACATCCCCGTCAAATGACCCAAACGGCCCGGCCACCGGCGGCAAACGTGTGCTCCGTGGCGGCTACTTTAATCCCACCGCTTCGAGCTGTCGCAGTGCCTATCGCACTGAAGTTCCGCCATCGTACCGTTTCAACGGCATCGGGTTCCGAATTGTGCGAGAACTCGCCACCCCGGCAACGACGGCGAGCGTCACCACTTCCACACCGCCGGTTGTAACGCCGCCGCCGGCTGCAAAACCGACCGGCCCCGTTCCTCCCATCGCGAAAGCCCCCTTCGACGCCGCTCAAGCCAAGGCCCATCAAGAAGCTTGGGCCAAGCATCTTGGCACGCAGATTGAAACCGTGAACTCAGTCGGGGCGAAGATGGTTCTGATTCCGCCCGGTGAATTCATGATGGGCAGCACGGATGAGCAGGTCGAAGCGGTGTTAAAGGTGGCCGAGGACACCAAAGCCGCC
>CAYLYE010000359.1:0-4129 GCA_964387325.1 uncultured Planctomycetaceae bacterium | reverse complement strand
GGCAAGGGAATGATCGCCGGGATACGCGCCTCGGGCAGCTTACCTGGCGTGGCTGGCGGAGGCGCGGCCGGAGCAGGCGCGTCGGCCGCTGCGCCAAGAATCGCCGCCGAGGGGACTGGGTCCGCGCTCAACTCATCTCCGCAAGAATCGTTGACCCACGAACCAGCCAAGACCGCCAGCGCGAGCGTCCCCCTCCGCAATGCTCGTACTGAGCGGAGCGTCATCGAGACCGATTCTAATTGCGACGATGCCGAGATGTGCATCCGTGTAACATCTCCCGTGGAGTCGAACGATCGTTCGTATCGGCGAGGCAAAATGAGCGCCACGTCCGATCAAAACGACCGACCCTTTGGAAATGTCGGCTAATTGATATCGCTCGCTATAGCGATAGAGTCGACTCAGACGGCAAATCTTGCCAAGCGAGTCGCCTGTAGAGCTAAAATGATCGCCCAGATTACGTAAGCATACAAACTTATGACCGAACGGCCTCAACCCACGATGCTAGCGGCTTCGCGACTACTTATGGTAGCCAAGCGAGAGAATCACGTTGAGCATTTCTTCGTAGGTGATGAATCGGCGGCGATGCACCAGTTTGTAGTTGTCGATCGCTGTCGACAACTCTTGGGCGTCGGCCGATAACAGCGACCGTGAGTCCGAAAACTGACGACGCTCACGAGCCGGTGGGGTACCCGACGAGTCGGTTGTCCGACGGTCGGCAAATGCGGTCGCGGGGTCCGATACGATGCTCATGGCAGATCCTCGATCAAAGCGACAAATTCTTCCTAGCAAGAAAAGTTACGCCACAAAACGGCCTCGGTCAAAATCCGTTTCCCACACCTTGGACGATTGTCGGCCAGAATCGGTTAACCATCTGTCAGTAAATGCCTTACGATCGTTATATCCGGTCGCGAACAGCCTACACTCGAAGCTCCCCTGCGGCTCAAGTCGCAGGTCGATCCCGATATCAATGTCATATCAGTTTGTTTACCAACTGATTCTATTTTGACTGGCCCCGCAAGACGATCAATCTTACACTCGGCCTGAGAGGCTCTGACCGTGTCTGAATCATCGTAGAGGATTCCGTCGCATGATCTCGACCCCGGCCTGCACCCAGCTCAACGACGCCCAGCTCGATCACTATCGCCGCGAAGGCTATGTCCTCGTGCGGAAGCTGTTCGATGCGGAAGAGATGCAAATTCTGCTGCGCTATGCCAAGACCGATCCGGCACTCCAGCAGTCCGCGTACGCGCGCCGCGATAGTCAGGGGAACGAAACAAAACTCGCGCTCTGGAACTATGCCGGCGACGATCTCTACAGCATGTTCTCACGCTCGCCGCGGATCGTGGGTGCGATGGAACAATTGCTCAACGGCGAGGTGTATCACTATCATACCAAGATGATGCTCAAAGAGCCGTTCGTCGGCGGCGCCTGGGAATGGCATCAGGATTATGGCTATTGGTACAACAACGGTTGTCTGTACCCGTACATGGCCAGTTGTCTGATTGCCGTCGATCGCGCGACTCGAGCCAACGGTTGTTTGCAAGTCCTGCGCGGCTCGCACCACCTGGGACGCATCGATCATATCAAGGTCGGCGATCAGACCGGCGCCGACATGGAGCGCGTCAACGCCGCGCTCGAGCGACTCGAGCTGCAGTACATCGAGGCCGACCCGGGCGACGCGCTGTTCTTCGATGGCAATCTGTTGCATCGCAGTGACAAGAACAGCTCGCCCGACCCGCGCTGGTCGTTGATCTGCTGTTACAACGCGTCGCGGAACAATCCTTACAAGGAGTCACGTCATCCGCGCTACACGCCGCTCGTCAAGGTCGCCGACTCGGCGATCAAGGATTGGCAACACGCTCCTAGCGCGACCTGAGCGATGCTTCACCGTAATCTATCGACCGTGGCTCAACGTCGCATCCTTGGGTTGACACAACTCGGTCAACACGCCGCCGGCACTGTGTGGGTGAATGAAGGCAATCCAGTTGCCATGAGCGCCGCGACGCGGTTGAGTGTCGATCAGCCGCACCCCCGCGGCTTGCAAGGCGGCGAGTGACTCGGCCAGATCGTCAACCCGATAGGCCACGTGATGCACGCCGGGGCCCCGTTTCTGCAAAAAAACCATCAGTGTCGAGGACTCGTCGAGCGGTTCCAACAACTCGATCTTGAGCGCAGACGGGTCGCTCCCGAGTCGGTAGAACGCGACCCGCACCCCTTGCTCGGCGACCTCTTCGGTCCCTTCCTCGAAGGCTCCCAGGGTCGACTCATAAAACGCTCGGGCCTCGTCAAGCGAGCGGACAGCGATCCCCAGATGATCGAGCCCGCGCACCTGAATCGTACTCGCGAGTTCCGTTGTCAACGTATGCATGATGATGACCGATCGTTGATCATTTCGCAGATCAGGTACTCTGTACCTAACCCATACGTGAGGTCGTTCAGGGCAAATAGCTCGGTTCTTCATGACGCCCGAACACGGATTCGAGCACGTCGCAAATTTCTCCCACCGTGGCATAGGCCCGCACGGCGTCGAGGATCGGCGGCATGATGTTATTCATCGAACGGGCGACCTCACCGAGAGCTAACAGCGTTTGCTCGACGCGCCGCGCATCGCGATTCGCGCGCAGCTGTTGCACCGACGCCACCTGTCTTGCGGCGGTGGTTTCGTCGAACTCGAAGCGTTCCGCGTCCGGCTCGACTTCGCTCGAGTAACAATTGACTCCCACGATTTTTCGTTCGTGCTGCTCGATGGACTGTTGGTATTGATACGCGGCGCGTTCAATTTCTTGCTGGGGGTACCCTTGCTCGATGGCCATGACCATGCCGCCGCGGCGGTCGATCTCGGCAATGATTTCGCGGGCCTGTTCCTCGATGCGGTCGGTCAGCGCCTCGACGTAATAGCTGCCCCCCAGCGGGTCGACCGTGTTCGTCACGCCACTCTCGTGAGCAATGATTTGCTGCGTCCGCAGAGCCAACTCGACCGCCTGCTCGGTGGGGAGCGCCAAGGCCTCGTCGCGGCTGTTCGTGTGCAGCGACTGAGTGCCACCCAACACGGCAGCCAGCGCCTGCAACGCGACCCGCACGACGTTGTTGTCACTCTGCTGGGCGGTGAGCGTGACGCCGCCGGTCTGTGTGTGGAACCGCAACATCCAAGAACGGTCGTCGCGGGCTCCGAAACGCTCGCGCATCAGCCGGGCATAAAGTCGCCGCGCGGCGCGGAACTTGGCCACCTCTTCAAACACGTCGGTATGCGCTGCGAAGAAGAAGGCCAATCGCGGCGCAAAGTCATCGATCGCCAGACCGGCTCGCAGCGCGCTCTCGACATAACAGATCGCATTGGCCAGGGTGAAACCCACTTCCTGGGCGGCCGTGCAACCTGCCTCACGCATGTGATAGCCGCTGATACTGGTCATGTTCCACTTCGGTACGACGCGCGCGCTCCAGGCGAACAGATCGCTGGTCAGCCGCAACGACGGTCGCGGCGGAAAGCGGTAGGTCCCGCGCGCGATGTACTCCTTCAAGAGGTCGTTCTGCACCGTGCCGTTGAGCCCCGCCGGGGCGATCCCGCGCTGCTCGGCAAGCGCAACAACCATGGCCAGCAGGATCGGCGCGGTGGCGTTGATCGTCATCGAGGTCGAAACCTCGTCGAGCGAAATGCCCGCAAACAGCCGCTCCAGATCAGCGAGCGAATTGATCGACACACCGACGCGCCCCACCTCGCCGCGGGCCTCAGGAGCATCCGAGTCGTAGCCAATCTGAGTCGGCAGATCGAACGCGATCGACAAGCCCGTGCCCCCCTGCTCGAGCAGGTAACGGAAGCGGCGATTGGTTTCCTCGGCCGTGCCATAACCGGCGTACTGACGCATGGTCCACAAACGACCGCGATACATCGTGCTCTGCACACCGCGCGTGAACGGATATAACCCCGGAAAGTTGAGCTGCCGCAGATAATCACTTGCCGCCGACTCGTCGGGCGTGTACAGTCGCTCGACGCGCTCGCCACTGGGTGTGAGAAACTCGGCTTGTCGCTCGGAAGCTCGACTGAGCGCCGCGGCCAAAGCCGTTTGCTCCCAACTCCAACGCGCGGAACTCATCGATGGTGTGGGGCGGCTCACCACCGGGCCTTCTTCCG
>CAYLYE010000358.1:0-4184 GCA_964387325.1 uncultured Planctomycetaceae bacterium | reverse complement strand
GTCGGTCTGCCGCAGAAAAGCATGCAGCGCACACATCGCGTTCCGCTTGGCGCGAGGCAGCAACAAGAATGACAGATAAAAGTTGGTGGCTGCGCGGCGTGTGTAACGCCGACACTCGGCGTAGCTGGCTTCGACTTGGTGGTTCATTCCGTGTGCCCCCCGCCAAATAGCCATCGCCGCGCGAGATATCGAGCCAGCAACGAAAGTTGCTCCCAACGGCCCACCTTCGGCCGTTGCGACCACACATCGTAGTCCAGTCGACGAACCTGCCGCGCGATGGCCAGTCCGCCGTCGATAAACAACTGGATGTCGGCAGCCAGGTACGACGGGACAAGCTTCACCAGAGGCAAACCGCGCCGCAGATAGTCCTCGGCCCGATCGACTTCATACGCCAGAGCCGCGCGAAACTCGGGCGTGGCGAGGCGTTCGCGCCACGGTCGCTCGTCGCAGTCGAACCGGCCGAGGGTTTCTTGGGGCAAATAAATGCGTCCGATGACGTAATCACGCGCCACGTCTTGCCAGAAGTTCACGAGTTGCAGGCCCGTGCAGACTTGGTCCGACAGCACGCCACGTTGCTCGTCATGACAGCGTCCCAGGTACAGGACCAATCTCCCCACGGGATTGGCCGAGTTGCAGCAGTAGCCGAGCAGTTCGTCAAAGGTCTCGTAGCGATCGCTGTGCTGATCCTGACGAAAAGCCGTGAGCAGATCCAAAAATGGTTGCTCGGGAATGTCGAACTCCGTGATGGTCTCGCGCAGGGCCACAAAAACCGCTTGCCGTGGCTGTCCGGCGTAGCAGTCGAGCAACTGCTGCTGCCAATCATCGAGCAGTCGCAAGCTCCGTGCGGGGTCGCCAGTCTCGTCGGCCAAGTCGTCGGCGGTGCGGCAATAAGCATATATATGATAAAAATGCGGCCGCAACGTGCGTGGGAGCAGCCAGCTAGCGACCGTGAAGTTCTCATAATGGCGACGGGCCAATTGCGCGCAGTAGGCGCGGCTCTCCGCCAACGACGGTGTCGCGGGCGGCACGCTTGTGGGGGGCACTTCACTATTCAGCGGTTGGTCACGCGAGGTATTCACGCTCACTCAGCACGTCGGGGGCCCTACTCGTTTCGACAGGCGAACATTATGATGAGTCAATCACCCCGAGGCCAAGTGCGATGCGCATCATTCTAGCTAATCCGCGCGGATTTTGTGCCGGCGTCAACATGGCGATCGAGAGCCTGGAACTCGCGATCCGCCTGTATGGCACGCCGCTGTACGTGTATCACGAAATTGTCCACAATCAGTACGTGGTCGATCATTTTCGCCACAAAGGGGCCGTTTTCGTCGATACGCTCGAAGAGGTCCCCGAGGGGGCTTGGCTCATGTACTCGGCCCACGGCGTAGCTCCCGAGGTGCGACGCATCAGCAGCCAGCGCAAGCTGCGAACGATCGATGCCACCTGCCCACTCGTCACCAAGGTGCATCTTGAGGCCATCAAATACGCTGCCGAGGGATATACGATTATCCTCATTGGCCATAATGGCCACGACGAGGTGATTGGCACAATGGGCGAAGCGCCCCATGCGATCGTGTTGGTCGAAACGCCCGAGGATGTTGATCGGCTCACCTTGAGCGACACGACCAAATTGGCGTATCTGACGCAAACGACGCTCTCGGTCGACGACGCCACGCGGATCATCGCCCGGTTGCGTCAACGCTACCCACAGATTGCCAATCCGCCCAAGGAAGATATCTGCTACGCCACGCAGAACCGACAAGAGGCAGTCAAGCTGCTCTCGCAAGAGGCGGACGTCGTGCTCGTCTTAGGCAGTCAGAACAGCTCGAATAGCCAGCGGCTGGCCGAGTTATCGCGCGAGAATGGTATTCCGGCGCACCTCATCGACGGCGCAGCCGATATTGATCTGAACTGGTTCAAGGGGGATGAAACGGTTTTGGTCACGGCCGGAGCCAGCGCCCCGGAACTGGTGGTACAAGACTGCGTCGAGTTTCTCAAGAAACGCTTTGGCGCCTCGGTCGAGCATTGCAGCGTTCGCGAGGAGGAGGTCCACTTCGCGCTCCCCAAGGAGCTACGAGGCATCGCAGCGCCCACGGTCGACCACGGCGAGAGCTTGGTGCGCTAGGCGAGCGTGTGTCTCGTTCGGTTTACGTTTTGGGTTGGAACAGCGCGATGCTGGCGGTAAAGCCGTGCAAGAAATTGCGCCCACCGACGGGACCAATCTCCCCCTGGGCAAAAAATCCGGCGAGCGGAATATCGCCGCACTGCTCGCCAATTACCTGGGCGTCATGATGCGGCGCGTCAAACAATCGTGTGCCACGACCGTTGCAGGTGAAGACGAGCGCGCCTTGAGCCGCTGCCTCGCCGCGCGCGCCGAGCAGGTTCCGTAAATCCTCATCGGCACTGCCAGCGTCGCGAAGATGAAATTGCACGGTACGGCCGACCTGCGCGTAGTCGCCGATCGCGATCGCGCCGGTCTTGCGGTCGGCTCCAATGACGTTGCGGATCAAAAAGTCGCCGCGCTCGAATTTCTCGCGATACTCGTCGATTACCTGCCCCACGTGCAGCCCGCGCTGGACAAGGGCGTGCTCCTCGGGCGTGAGCGTGTCGAGCACTTCCTGAAACTGGGCCAAGGGGGGCTTGCCGCTCATTTCCAGAATCATATTCCGCTCCGCCTTGGTGATCACAAACGTGCGGCCGATCGGCCGGCAGCCTTGTGACACGACCGAGCGTATGTGTACATCGCCGTCGACGAGCACGCCCACCGCGCCGGCATTGAATGCCTGATCTGCGGCAAAGACAAAGTTCTGGCCGGGAGCATGGGCTCCGCTAGCCATGCCTCCCAGCACGCGCAAGTTGGGCCAGTCCTCGTCGAGCCGTTCGAGCAACCCATCGGCCGGAAAACTAAACGGCTCGGCCAATAAGAGCAGCGTCGTATCGTCCGTCATTGAGTGGGTCGTCGAATCGGGCCAGCCTGTGAAGCTGCCCCCCTCGGGTGTTGCCACGAACTCGAGTCGCACCGGTGTCAACCGAACACCGGGCAACTGCGCCACCCAGAGCGAGATGGCCGGCGCGTCCTCAACTTCCTGGCCACGACCGACGATCGATTCGCCCGTACAGCCAATCAGACACTTGGGGCGCAATCGCTCGTGGACTTCCCGCACGATCGCTGCAAATCGGGGCCATGCTGCTGCGACACAAAGAGCACGGCCAGATCGGCGCTCTCCAGTTGCTCGCTCACACCGCGGCAGACTTCTTCAAGGGCGTCTTGCGTCTCGGGCTGGGTCGACAAGGCCGACGCGAATTGCATGAGGTCATCCTGTGACAAGAAAAGGAGCGAAACCAGCGGTTAGAGTTGCTGCACATAGGCCTTGAGTTCGGCCAGTTCACGATCGAAGCCGCCCGACAGGATCGGGAACCGACACCAAGTCTTCGGGTCAAGATTCTCGTCGTCGAGATGAAAGCATGGCGCGTAGCGTTCTCGCTTCCACTGATTGCGACACCAGAGGCGAAAAAAACGTTCGACCCAGGTGTGGAGCTGCGCGACACTGTACTGCGGAAACTCGGCTCGTGTGCGCTGAAAAACATCGAGAGGCATGAGTTTGTCGCGAATGGCAGAGCGTTCGACGGCATCGAGCAGCTCGTAGGGCATGAGGTCGTCTTCGTCGGTCTGCTTCGAGCTGCTCGGCCGCAGCTCGGCGGTCGGCGCTTGCACGTTGACCGCGGCCAGGGCTGGTATCGGGGCGATGCCGCAGGGCCCTTCGACTTCAAGCCAGCGAAGCCATTGTCGCAAGTACGCTTTGTCGATTCCCGCGATGGGACTCAATCCGCCCGAGGTATCGCCATCCATAGTCGCATAGCCGACGGCGGCTTCGGAGCGATTGCTGGTCGACACGAGCAGCGCGCCACGCAAGTTGGCCAACAACCACACGCTGGGCGAGCGGACACGCGCTTGAATGTTTTGCAGCGCCAAGTCGTCTTGGCCCCAGTCGAGCGGCCGACCGATGGCATGCGAGACGATTTCGATATAACGCTTCACGAGCGCGTCGACGTCAAACTCGAGGAACTCAGCCCCGATCGCCTCTGCCACACTGCGTGCGGCGTTGCGCGTGGTCGATGAACTGTTCTCCGTTGACTGATAAACGCAACTCAACAGCTTGCCAACGACTTGCTCCGGCGATTCG
>CAYLYE010000357.1:0-4193 GCA_964387325.1 uncultured Planctomycetaceae bacterium | reverse complement strand
TGCGGTGTTGTTGCCCCTCCAGCACTTCGCACGAGAGATTCAAGCCCGGGAACTCGACGTAACGCTGCTCGAGCGCGTCGACAATCCGGAGCGCGTGGCGGTTGTGTGAGAAGCCGCCGTGTGATTGCAAACACTCGTCGAGCACATCTTCGCCAGCGTGGCCAAAAGGCGGGTGCCCCAGATCGTGAAACATGGCCAACGATTCCACCAAGTCTTCATTGAGCCGCATAGCCCGGGCCAGCGTCCGTGCGATCGAGGTGACTTCGATCGTATGCGTGAGTCGCGTGCGGTGATAGTCACCCAGTTCGCCCGTAAATACCTGTGTCTTGCCACTCAATCGTCGATAGGCGGAGCTGTGAACGATCCGGTCTCGATCGCGCTGATAAAGCCCGCGATAAGGATGCGAGGCCTCGCTGTAGCGTCGCCCCCGCGAGTCGACCGTGTGCATCGCCCAGGGGGCGAGCAAAGCTTGCTCGCGATCCGCGATCGAAAGTGGAGTTGTGGCCAACGGTTGCTTCACAGTCGTCTCGCTCACGCGGTCGCTCCGCGCAGTTGCTCGGCCGAGGCCGAGAGCAGTTCGTACAACGCATCGAGCGATTGCGAGATGACGTTCGTCTGGCCGAGCACGGGCATAAAATTCGTGTCTCCCGACCAGCGTGGCACCAAATGCCAATGCAAGTGGCCGGGAACACCGGCTCCGGCGATGCCACCAAGATTCAAGCCAATGTTGAATCCCTGGGCGTTCATGTCCCGTTCCATCACCGTGACCAATCGCGAGAGTACGCCGACCGCCTCGGCATGGACTTCCACTGGGCACTCGTCCAGCCGGGCTCGATGATCCAACGGAGCGACCAGGACATGGCCGTTGTTGTACGGATACCGGTTCAGGATGACGAAGACGTGTTGCAGACGGCAGACGACCAGATTCTCGCGATCATGGACATCGACCACCGCGCGACATAAAAAGCACGACCGCTCGCCACCGGGGCGCAGCTTGAGTGCCGCCGCGCGTTCGACCTCGCGGGCCTTATCTCCCGGATCGCGGACAATGTAACTGAGCCGCCAGGGGGCCCAAAGTTGTTCGTTACTCAAAATGACCTCGACATGCTCAAGCTTGAATACTGGAAGTCTATGACCAGCCACTGGTTACAACAAGTCCAACTACGGCCCCTCTAAGTCGCTGTTGTCAATCACGGGTACCGACCCCTATGATCCCATCGTGGCTTACTGTCGCAGCGCGCTCGTGTCGCCGCTCGCGGATCGAGTTGCCTTAGCATGAGTTGTGGCATGACGTTTCGTGTCGATGTCGAAATTTTCCGCGGCCCGCTCGATTTGCTGCTGTATTTAGTACGCAAGCATGAGGTGGACATTCTCGATCTCCCGCTCTCGACGGTCACCGATCAGTACCTGAGCTACGTGAGCGTACTCGAACAGCTGGATGTCAACGCGATCGGCGATTTCCTTGAAATGGCGAGCATACTGCTCGAGATCAAATCGCGAATGGTCTTGCCTCATGGCGACGAAGTCGCCGAGGAGATCGAAGATCCACGGCAGGGGCTCGTTCAACAACTGCTCGAGTACCGCAAGTTCAAAGAGGCCGCCAGCATGCTCGAAGAGCGAAGTCGCTCATGGCAGGAGCGTTATCCGCGGCTGGCGATCGACGTGCCGCCGCGACAGCGCAGCTTGGCCGACGAGCCGATCCGCGAGATCGAAATGTGGGACTTGGTCAGCGCCTTCGGCCGGATCATGCAGCAGCATGGGCATGGTCCCAGTCAGAACATTGTCTACGACGACACGCCGATCGAAGTCCACATGGATCGCATTCGCGAACAGCTCTTGCGCGAAGGGCGCGTGGCGCTCGGCGACTTGTTTCAGCCGGGCATGCATAAGTCTCGGCTGGTCGGCGTGTTCCTCGCTATTTTGGAACTGATTCGCCATCACTCGGTGCAAGTCGACCAAAGCCAACTCTTTGGCGAAATCTATGTCACCCCCGGCCCGAAAGTCGATCAACCGATCGTCGCCACGACCGACGAGGCTGCTCCCGCGCCGATCGAGCCCATCCCGCCCGTAAACCCCCGTTAATCACAGTCGCAGCCGTATTCACAATCGTCGGCGGACGCGTGTGGGTCGGCTTGCCCTGTCGACGATCTCGTTTACACTTGACCACGTCACTCGCCCGCTTTTATTCAGTCGAGCTTTAGCGTGATTCAGAACCTGCCCGTCAAATCGCTTCTATTCAAAAATCTCACGATCGAAGGGTACTCCCGGGCGGCGGTGCAAACCTACTGGCGGATACCGGAGCTGAAAATCGGTTTCGACCTCGGCGCTCACCCCTGGGACTTCATGGGGACCGGCACGTGGTTTGTCTCGCATGCGCATCTTGATCATATCGCGGCGCTGCCGGTGTACGTGGCTCGACGTCGCATGATGAAAATGGAACCACCGATCATCTATCTGCCCGAGCAAAACGTCGATAACGTCGATCGCCTGCTCAAAGTGTTCACGCGGCTCGATGGCGGGCGAATGCCTTGCCAACTGATCGGCCTCAAGCCCGGCGACGAAGTTGAGCTGTCGCGCGAGCATGTCGTGACCGTCTCGGCCACCAAACATCGTGTGCCTTCGCTGGGGTTTGTCGTCTGGGAGCGTCGCCGCAAGCTCAAGACTGAGTACCTGAACCTCAGCGGCAACGAGATCCGCGACCTGCGCCTGCTCGGAACTGACGTGACAGAAGAAAAGCGCGTGCCGCGACTGGCCTACGTGGGCGATTCGGCTCCCGAGGGACTCGACAACTGCCCGGCCATGTTCGAGGCCCAGGTTCTGATCACGGAACTGACCTTCGTGGCTCCCAGTCATCGCAAAGAGAAGATCCACAAGTTTGGGCATATCCACCTGGACGACCTCATCGAACGCCGCGCGCGATTTCATAACGAGTTAATTATCGCGGCGCACTTCAGTACACGGTATCATCATCAGCACATTCGCAAGCTCGTCGAACGGGCCGCACCAGACATGTTTGACGGAAGACTACACCTATGGCTCTAAACGCTTCTTGTGATCAAGTGTCTCGACGCACGGTGATTCGCCGCGCGGCGGCTACCGTCGCGCTCGGATCGATGACCAACCTGCTCGGCGGCAGTCAGGCTCGGGCCGCATTCCCCAAAGGACGCTATGTCGACGTCCACACGCATATCGGCACGGTCTGGAACACGACGCAATTACTGAGCGCCAGCGACTTGCTGCGGTGGATGGATTCTCAAGATGTGGCACAGGCGGTGGTCTTGCCGCTTGTCTCGCCCGAATCGTCGTCGTATCCCATCTCGACGCAGTTGGTGCTGAGCGACACGGCAGCTCATCGCGATCGCTTGATTCCGTTCTGCTCGATCGATCCGCGAACGAGTTATAACGGCTCGACCAAAGGCTTGCTCGGTATGCTGCAAGCGTACAAAGACGCTGGCGCGAAAGGTTTCGGCGAGCACAAGCCCGGGGTTAAGATCGACGACCCGCTGAACATGAAGCTTTACGAAGCCTGCGCCGAGTTGCAACTTCCGGTCCTTTTCCACCTCGACAATCAACGCAACATGGACACGCCGGGCCTGCCCGGTCTGGAACGCATTCTCAAGACCTTCCCCACGCTGGTGATGATTGGTCACGGACCCGGCTGGTGGGCCTCGATCAGTGCGGGAGTCACGCAAGCCGATCTGGGCGGGTATCCACGCGGGAGCGTTGTTGCCGGCGGCGCCATTGACACATTGATGGACAAATACCCGAACCTGTACGGCGACCTGTCGGCAGGCAGCGGCACCGGCGCCATCCGTCGCGACAGCGAATTCGGTCGTCAATTTCTGATCCGCCGAGCCGATCGACTAATGTTCGGCACCGATTACCTCTCGCCCGGTCAGAACGTTCCGCAACTTGAGTTGTATGGCCAAATTGATCTCCCCGTCGAGGTTCAAGAGAAGATCTATCGCGGCAATGCTCGGAAACTTTTGGGCCTTGTCGGATGAGCGGCGAGGCGCGGGCGGCTTATGTGCATGTACCGTTCTGCGCCCATCGCTGTGGTTACTGTAACTTCACGCTTGTCGCCGGGCGCGATGATCTGATCGAAGCGTATCTCGACGCACTCGAGCGCGAACTTGCACAGCTTGGCGAGCCCCGCCCGGTCGAGACGCTGTTTCTGGGCGGCGGTACGCCCA
>CAYLYE010000356.1:0-4228 GCA_964387325.1 uncultured Planctomycetaceae bacterium | reverse complement strand
TTGCTGCTCTACAATCTGCTTTTTCCGCTGCTGTTCGTGCTGTACCTGCCGTGGTCTTGCCGGGGTAGAGAGCTCCCAAGCGGTTCAGCTCTTTCTGGATGGCGAGGGCTGTTTTGAAGTCCTGCATCGAGTTGGCCTTCTGGAACAACTCGGCCAGGCGAGTCTGGGCCTTGCCGAGCTCGAGGTCATGGTCGATCGTCGCTGCGAGTTGGATCCGCTGGAGTGCTTCGGCGATGATGCGGCCGGCGAGCAGCTCGCCGAGACCAAGGCCTCCCTTTTTGCGTTCGGCCCCGTCGGCCGCCGGCGTCACACAGAAGCGGAGCACGTCGGCGCGGCTGCGAATGGTGACCAGCAGGACGATCACCTTTTCGACCAGGTCTTCGGGGAGCGGCGTCTCGTCGGCCGCGGGCTTTTTCTTAGCCATGGGCGTCGGCCTCCGCGGCGAGTACTTCATCCATCCACGCGCGGTGGAAGTCGTGCAGCTCGCGGTTGTTGGTCAGCACGTATTGCTCGACGCGGGGGTTACCGGTCAGGTTGGCCGACCCTTCGATCGTGAGCCAGGTCTTGCGCTTGGCGTTGGCCAGCAGCAAAACCTTGGAGTGATTCGCGAATGCGCGGTAGCGGCCGCCGCGGCTGCGCAGGCCATCGACCAGGTAGGCGTAGACGTCAGACTCGCGGCTCTTGAAATAGGTGCCGGTGAGGATGTTGACGGCCTGGCTGGTGATTGCGCCGCTGTCCCACAGCGTGAACAGTTCGCGGGCGTTGTTGCGGCTGAGCGCCCACGTGGTGCAATAGAGGTGGTCCGCGGTGCCGAGCCAATTGATCAGCACGGGCACCCACGTCCAATAGTCGAACTTTGCCGCGCTGACGATGTGCAACTGCTCGCCGGCGGCGGGCAGGCCGTCGAGCACGTCGCGCAGGCCGTCCTCACGTTTCGCGCGGAGCATGCGGCGCTTGGCATCGATCGCGATTTTGCGGGCGGCCGGCTTGTGGGTGGTTTCGAGCGGGTCGACGTCGTCGCTGACCAGGTCATCGAAGAGGAAGTCGTCGGGGTTGAGCAGGTTGTCGTCGAATTCGATGTCGGTCATGGTTTGGTGACCATCACGCGCGAAATGGTCTGCGTACGTAACTCTCTCTCTCTTCCTGACTGTACCCGAAGGGGGCAGGCGTCGAGGGTGGGCGGTAGGAAGGACCCGCGGCGTTTTGGCAGCGGGTGGGGGGTGGGCGTCGGCTGACCAGGTCGACGAGTGACCAGGTCAAGGAGCGGGGCTGACGTTGTTGGTGAGCACGCGCACGCGCAGGCGGTTGGCCTTGAGCTCGGCTCCCGACTCGAACTCGACGCGAGCTTGCAGGTACCAATAGCCTGGCTGGTCGAGGTCACCGTCGGCAGTGATGTACTGCATCAGGCCATTGGCTCCCTCGTCGATGAGCGTGGCCGGGCGATCAAAGCTGGTACCGTCCGGCCTTTCGAAGTTGAGCACGCGCGATGTCGTCGTCGAGAGGTCGACCAGCGACCCGTCCTGCGCGCGCACGGTGCAACGAAGGTTCACACCAATGTCGTTGACGTGAAGGTCACCAGGTTTGCCGAGCACGATGGGCATGGGTCACACGTAAAAGGTGAGAGGGACTTCGAGCGTGAGGTAGAACTCGATGGGGTAGATCGAGCTCGCGACAACCGTGTTGTTTCCGAAGCCCGTGAGTGGCCACACCACGGGCATTGGCCAGCCCAGTAGATTGATCATTCGCTGAGGGCCTTTCCGATAACGGCATTCTTGGAAGTCACGGGGTTCCCGGCCGTGTCGTAGAGCGGCTGACGCAAGAGCTCGACGGCCCCTTCATCCCCAAGCTGGCCGGTCCCGGCCTTGATGTAGACGAGCTCCCACGGTGTGACGTTTGTGTCGACGACTCGGGTGGCGATCAGCATGTCGCGAGCTTGGGTAATGATGGGCACCAGGCCATTCAGAATGAAAGCCGTGGCGAGGCCTCCGTCCTGGCCGGGCACTTGGGTGGGAATACCTACCATCCCGAGCCTGTTGTCTAACGGGTCGAAAGAGACCAGCGCGACGTAGCAGCCGATCACTTGCAGGTCGTTTCCTTCTGCCCAGCAGTACACACCCGCGGCGCCGGCGGCAAAGGCGGCGTCGGGAAAGTCGACGCGCGCCCGACCGTCCTGCATGTGTTTGATTCCGCCGTCGGCGTGAGCGGTGGCGAGCGTGGCCAGAGAGACAGGATTCACCTGCACGACGGCCGCACCCTCGCGTCGGTAGTAGAGCTTGAGCTCGGGCCAGGTGTGGTCGATGTCCGTGGCCGGCGTACCGTCGGGGCTGTTCAGAAACCGGAGCACTACGCTTTGATCGGTCGACCCGTGTTTCACGTCACGCATCTAAAGCACCTCTTGTTGCAAGGCCAGCAGCAGCGGCGAGGGAGTTGGGTTCAAAGCTTTGAGCAGCTCGGCTTGAGCCAGCGCTTTCCACTCACCGGCCGTGGTGAGGAAATGCTTCGACAGGATCTCCATCTCGATCGTGCTGCCAGGCACGGTCGAGACGTCGAAAACTCGCTGATATATTCGGCGGTTGTAGGTGTCGTCGACGATGACGAATCGGTGGTTGAGCTCGTATCCCTTGAGCATCACGGTGAGAGACATGGTCGAGGCCCCCGGGGCCCACTGTGCGACGGCAATGGTCCGCGTGGGGTTGTAGGGCATGTCGATAAGACTGTTGGTCGTGGTGGCGATCGTCGTGTCGAGCAGGATGTTCCCGTCGATGTCGAAGCACAGCGTCCCCTCGTTCTCCCGGGTGCGCGCGCTCCGGATGATGTACAGCGGGTTAATGTTTCGCCCATCGGCCAGCCGCGTGAGCTTGACCCACGTCCGGCGGGAGTTTGTTTCCCACGTGATTTGTTCGTCGTGGGTGAACGAGACGCCGATCGTCGATTGGCGGCGGATCTTGACGACCTTCTCGCCTTGATAGATCGACCCGTTCACCACGGGCGCGGGCGGTGACCCGTCGACCGAAACGGTGGGCGTTCCGATCAGCGTTTCGTAACCATGGGCCCCCGAGCCGCGCCAGCCGTCGACTCCCCACCCTCCGCCGGTGACCCCGTCGTTGAAGACGCACCCTTCTCCATCTTCCGCTCCGCCGGTTGGCGACTGCGGGGAGATGCGACGATTGGCGAACCACAAGCAATAGGAAGCGTAACTTCCCGATTTGCTGATACTCCCGATCATGTCCCCGACGCGAATTTCGGGGCTTCCGGCGATGTTGCCCACTCCGAACTTGTCGACCCAGCTTTGGACTTCGTCGGCGCCGGGGTAGTCGGAGTAGATCGCGGCCGCGTGGACCATCGCGGGCAAGTACTGCGCGTCGAGCGAAGCGCGATTCAGGAAGAACATCCCGAACGGTGGATTGGCCGCGCTGGGGTTTCCGCTCACACGTTCGCGCGAGATGCGGCCTCGATCGACTTGCGCACCGAACAGGCCGTCCCCTAAGTGGCCGGCCCAGACCAGGTGCGGCGTGCTGACCGCTTCGTTCAGCGGCTCCTCGGTGATGAGCTTGAGGTGGGGCGAGGTGGCGTTGTTGGCATCGTTCTTGATGCGCAGTCGCCACACCGAGCCGTTGGCGGCCTGGAACACACCGCCGATGGTTCCGCCGGCTGTTACGGCCTGCAGGCCGAACGACACACCTGGCGTGTTGGTGGCCGAGTCGTTGGCGTTGTTCGTGTTGTCGAACAACGTGGTACCCCACTGCGCATTTAGCGCGATGGACGGCTTCAAGAAGGCGATGATGAAAAGGCGGTCGTTTTGGTGCAGCGGGGCACCATAGCTGGCCGTGTTGTAGCCGAAGCCCTTCCCGGTTGCCCCTTGAACGGCGAATCGGCCCAGTCCGTCGGACGCGAGCACGGGGCGATAGTCGGGCGGCCCCAGCGCGGAATTGAAAATCAGGCCACCCACACCCATGTCGATCGACCCGACGGTATCACCGGCGAGCGAGGCCTGGCCGCCCGTCTTGTTGACACTTTTGTAGTAGGCCGCTGGCACGTCCGAGATCGGCGGAACGTAGTAGCGAATCAGCGGATGGGCGGCAGGGTTGAAAGGTACTGGCATGGCGGGCGGCTCAGTTGGATGAGAGCGGGCGGCGGCGAATTTCGTCGGTGAGGCGATCGAGCGAGCCGGCCATGCGATCCCCGAAGCGTTCGATCGAGCTGGCCGTCTTGTCGGCGTGCGCATCGC
>CAYLYE010000355.1:0-4252 GCA_964387325.1 uncultured Planctomycetaceae bacterium | reverse complement strand
ACTCAGCCTGGAAAGAGCACTTGCTGGCAATGGACCACCTGAAGAGCGCCGTTGGCTTCCGCGGCATGGCGCAGGTCGATCCGAAAGTCGAGTACAAACGCGAAGGGATGCGGATATACGAAACGATGTGGACCTCGGTTGCCGATCGCGTTACCGACTTGATCTTCCGTATGGAACAACTCGACGAGAGCTTCATTGCCTCGACATGGGTCAAGAGTCGGGCCGTTCATGAGTCTCTGCCGTCTGGTTCCGCCGGGCTGCTGACCGACGAACAACAACAGGCGCTGCAGAGCGGCGAAGGAGCCGAAAAGGTCGAACCGATTCGCAATCAAGGCCAGCAGGTCGGTCGTAACGATCCCTGCCCTTGCGGGAGTGGCAAGAAGTACAAGAATTGTTGCCTCCGCAAAGGCGGCGCCGTCGACGCAGCATAGTTTTTCGACCGTAGCAAATCCTGTGCGTTACGTCGGGAAGGGAAGCCCGAGTGTTGCTGAATGTTGTCTACCTGCTGCTTTTGATGCTCGCAGCGCCCTGGCTCGCTTGGCAAGCGTTGCGGACGGGCAAGTATCGCGATGGCTGGTCGGCCAAGCTTTGGGGACTCGTGCCGCGCCGGCTCTCGGATCGCCCGTGCATCTGGTTTCATGCCGTCAGCGTCGGCGAAGTCAATTTGATTGCCACCTTGGTGCGTGTAGTCCGTGAGCGTCGACCTGACATCGAGCTTGTTATCACGACGACCACCATCACCGGCTACGCCTTGGCGCAGAAAAAATATCCCGACGCGATCGTCTGTTACGCGCCGCTCGACTTCACCTGGGCCGTCCGCACCGCATGGCAACGCATCCGACCGAGCATGCTCGTGTTAGCCGAATTGGAACTTTGGCCCAACCTGATCGCCGCGGCCAAGTCGCAGCTCGTGCCGGTTGCGATCGTCAACGGTCGCTTGAGTGAAAAGAGCTTCCGCGGTTATCGCCGGATTCGTCCTTGGATAGAGCGAACGCTCCGTCAGGTCGACGTGATCGCCGTGCAAAACCAAGAGTATCGCGACCGATTCGTGGCGCTCGGGGCTGAGCCCGCGAAGGTCACCATCACCGGTTCGCTCAAGTACGACGGTGCGCAGACTGACCGCGAGAACACCAGTACGCAACGGCTTTCCAAGTTGGCGGGCATCATGCCGGGCGACATCGTGTTTCTCGCCGGCAGCACGCAAGAGCCGGAAGAAGCATTCGCACTCGCCGCTTATCAGTCGCTCAGCAAAGAGTTCCCTCGATTGCGTTTGGTGATCGTGCCGCGTCATGCCGAACGGTTTGATGCGGTCGCCCGGCAACTTGAATGGTCTGGCGTACCGTGGTCGCGTCGCTCGCAGCTCGACGGCGCTCGTCCTGCTGAGCGGGTGTTGCTCATCGACACGATCGGCGAACTGGGCGCATGGTGGGGCACGGCTCACATCGCCTTCGTCGGCGGTAGTTTGTCAACCCGAGGAGGTCAGAATATGATCGAGCCCGCCGCCTATGGTGCGGCGGTCTCGTTTGGCCCAAATACGCAGAACTTCCGCGATATTGTCGCGTCGCTGCTCGCTTGTCACGCGGCCGTCGTGGTCCATGACGGGGTCGAGATGACCGCCTTCGTGCGACGCTGTCTGGAAGACGTCTCGTATCGAGAGCAACTCGGCCGAAGCGCTCAGCGGTTTGTCGAGCAACAACTCGGCGCGACTGAACGGACCTGGGGTTTATTGAGCCCGACGTTTAAGCCAATCGTGCCCACTCCACACATTCCGACAAGTGTGGATCACGCATGCTCGTCTGCCCCGCGATGCAAAGCCCCGCGTTAAAACGTTGTCTCGTCGCTTCTCCTCCCCCGATGTTGATGATCTCGGGGTTCTCGGGTTGGCTATTTCTCGACGTCTGCGGCCTTGTCGAGCAGCCCGCGACCTTTGAGCCAATCGGCCAAGCGACCGCTCCAACTCGAGAGGATCGGGTCCATCGGCGCGAGCCCGACACCATGCCGGCCGCGCTCGTAGATGTGCAACTCGGCAGGCACCTTGGCAGCGCGTAGCCCGAGATAAAAAAGCACGCTGTTCTCGGGTGGCACGCCAGCGTCTTCATTCGTGTGAAACAAGAAGGTTGGCGGCGTGTCGCTGGTGATCATCTTTTCGTTCGAAAGGCTGTCGACCAACTCCTGCGGCGGTTCGTTGCCGAGCAAGTTTCGCTTCGAGCCCGCGTGAGCATACGGGGTCGATAGGGCGATGACCGGGTAGCAGAGGATGGCAAAGTCCGGCCGGCAACTCGCCTGATCAAGCGGGTCGCTCGCGTCGCTCTGACCACGATCGAAATGGGTCGCAACGGTCGAGGCTAGGTGTCCGCCGGCCGAAAAGCCCATCACGCCAATCCGCTGCGGGCTGAGTTTGTAGTGCGCGGCTTGCGAGCGGACGGTACGAATCGCCCGTTGCACGTCCTGCAACATCGTCGGATGTCGGTAGCGGGGGCCGAGCCGGTAGCGGAGCACGAACGCGGCCACTCCCTGCGAGTTGAGCCATTCGGCCACGTCTTTCCCTTCGTGACCAATGGCCAATCCGCCGTAACCGCCTCCGGGACAGACGACGACCGCCGTGCCGTTGGCTTTCTCTTTCGGTGGTAAGAAGGTCCAGAGCGCTGGCTTGTCGACGTCATCCTGACCAACGGCGCCAGGAGCTCCGGCGGGCCAGAGGAATTGCGGGGCAGGCATCTCAGGGACCGGGCGCTTCGGCGGTTGAGCCTGCGCCGTCGCGACAGAAAACAAGACAAAAGCCGCCAGGGTCCACAAAATATATCGCATCATCGATCTCGATTGTTTGAAAGGATAGCAACAGCACACCGCGCTCGGCAGTCGTGCTGTGAGCATTGAGCGAGCCAACAGAGGGCGCATCGCTCGGCAGTTATTTTTTCACATCCGGCAGGGGTTTCGCCAGGGGGTCGGTCGGCGGTTTGTCGAGCCGCAGAAACGCGAATAAGTCCGCGAGTTCGTCAGGCTTGAGTTGCTTTTCGAGCCCCTCGGGCATCATCGACAATTTGCTCTGCTCCATTTCGTCCACATCCGCGCGGGCGATGGTCTCGATCTTGCCCCCTTGAGTCTTGAGCACCACGCGCTGCGGGCTGTCCTCGGTAAGCAAGCCGGTCAGCGTGCGACCGTCGCTCGTCACGACTGTCCACGCTTGATACGAGCGGCCAATCACAAGGCTCGGATCAAACAAGTTGCTCAGCAGTTGCTCGATACTCGCCCGGCCGTTGACGGTGATGTCGGGGCCCACTTCCTGGCCATGACCGTAGATTTTATGACACTGTCCGCAAACGCGGCTGAACACGGCGAGGCCTTTGTGCGGATCGCCGTTGCTGGCGGTGAGTACTTTTCGCATCTCGGCAACAATTTGTTCTCGTGCCGGGTTACGCTCGGTCCGCACGTTACCCCAGATCGACTTGACTCGCTCGACCAGGGCCGAGTCTTTCGATTTCGAGAGTCGTTGGATTTGATTGATGTTCACATCGCTCGCGGCGATATCTTTGTCCTCGATCGCGCGGAGCAATTGTCCAATCCAGGATGGTCGCTGCGTGAGCAATTCCATGGCAAGGGGTTGCAGTTCGGGGTCGAGGTGCGTGTACTCGGCGATCAGCAACTGGGCCGCGCCGTCCGCCTGAGACCGGGTTAGAGCGAGCAAGACACCTCGACGCACGTCGAGCGGCACCGCGCCATCATCGATCAAGCGGTCGGCCAGATCCAGGTACCGTTCGTCGCCAGCGACGACGAGCGTCTCGAAGGCTTTCGAGCGCCGTTGCGACGACTCGCCGTCGCGCGAGGCGAGTTGAAACAGCGTGTCGAGGGCCGTGGGCTCTTTGGCCACGCCGGCGATGACCGCCGCGGCGAAGGCGACCTCGCGCGTGGGTTGTCCCTTAGCGGCCTCGCGGGCCACGGCGTTAAAGCCTTCGGCCTCGGACGGTGGCAGTTCGCCCGAGAATATCTTGTTGGCAACCATGTCGAGGCACCCTGCAAACGTCTTCGAGCGAACATTCTCGGGCGACTTGAGCAGCGCGGTGAGCAGAGCTTGCGCGGCGGCGCGCCCTTCGCTCATGCTGGTCCACTGGTCGACCATGCGCGGCAGCACGGCTTGCAAAACCGGCGAGGCATCCAGAACCTGCGTGGCGACGATCTTCGTCAGGTCGTCGATGTCGATCTTCTTCGGGCTCACCGTCTGCAAATTGCGCCAAGTCACTTGAGCTAGGTGTAG
>CAYLYE010000354.1:0-4274 GCA_964387325.1 uncultured Planctomycetaceae bacterium | reverse complement strand
AACTCCTCGAACGCTTCTGCCGCGCGCACGACATTCTGTTCATCTTCGACGAAGTGCAAGCCAATTTCGGTCGGACCGGCTCGCTGTTCGCGTTCACCGAGTACGGTGTGGAACCGGATATCGTGGTGCTCGGCAAGGGGTTGGGAAACGGTGTCGCCGTGAGTGCCGCCGTCGGCCGCGCCGATGTGTTCGCGAACATGCAGTATGGCGAAGGAAGCGACACGTGGAGCGCCAATCCGTTGGCCAGCGCCGCCGTGTTGGCCACCCTCGACGAGTACGAGACGACCGACGTAATGAAGCAGGCTAAGCAACTCTCTCAGCTTTTGGAAACCGGACTGCAGCGACTCAAGCAGACGGGCGTGGTCGTCAATGTTCGCGGCGAAGGGGTCGTCTGGGGCATCGAGTGCGCGGCGCTCGGCTCGACCGCGGCCGACGCGGTGGCCCGTGCATGTGTCGAGGCGTGCTACCTCGGCGATGCGCAAGGGCGTGCCATTCACCTGCTCGGCCCGCTGGCGGGCAAGGTCATTCGCGTCAGCCCGCCGTTGGTGATGCCCTTGGCCGAGGCTCAGGAGTACCTCGACGTGCTGTTCAATATTTTCAGTGACGTGGCTCGCAAGTTGCGATAAATCACGTGCCTTGCACGCCGCTGGTGGCGCTCATTGCGATTGCCAGCGGCGTAAGATCGTGTGAATGGTCTCGATCGGTTCGCTGCGCATAAGGAACGTGCCGCGATCAAGTTCGGCGAGCAGATCGCCGAGCAGTTCGCGCTGGATGAAGCCGACAAGCCAGGCGGCCCGTTGTTGTGTGAAGCCTCGATCGAGTTGCCGCATCAGTTGCGCGAGCCCCTGTTGGAGCGTCTTGCCAGCCGCGCCGACAACGGTCTCGCCGGCCGCGGTGATGCCACTGGCGAACGCGGCATCGGTGGCGATTTGTGTCGCCGTGTGCGTGACAACCTGCGTGGTCGCTTGGTGCAGCATCTCGTTGGCCAACGCGCCGCCACCTACGAACAGCGTAACGGTCAGTGCCGGTCGGGCGACCGCGAGTAGCTGGTCCGTCGCGTGCAGCACGTTGGTCCAGAGCGGATTGTCGCGGCTCCACTGATCGAGTCGTGCGGCGAGGAATTGCCGATACGACTCGTCGATCGCCGGCAACCGTTGGTGCTCGGCGAGCACATGCTCGAGCAATTGTGTGCGCGAGCGGCCGCTGAGCAACTGCTGCAAACGCGGACGAAGTCGTTCGTTGCCCAGCTGGGCTAACCTTTCGAGTTCGTCGAACAGTCGTCCAATCGCCTCGATGATCGCCGAGCGTTCTTGTTCGGCGAATCGCTCGGCCGGTTCTTGCGACGGTCCCGTGTAGGCCTGCCAAGCCTTGCGCAGAGGCCAGGTCACGCCAGCCCCCAACGCTCGATAGAAGCCATGCACGCGGCGCGACCATGTGCCGCGGCGCAGGTCCCACCATTGTTGAATCTCGGCGATCAGCAATTCGACGGGCAGGCTTGGCCACTCGACGCGAGCCAGTCCCGTGGCGTTGCGCAGCGAGTCGGCCGCGGCGACCAAATCTTGCGCCGAGCGGGCGATCTCGCGCAGCCACGCAGGCAAGCCGTGCTCCTCATCCACCACGCGACGCAGTGCCCCGCGCATCGTGCGGAGCTTGATGGCATTGAAGTGGAGCGAGGCCAGTTCGTCGCGCAAGCTCGTTTGCTCGGCGGGAGGCATGTGACCGTCAGCCCCTACGAAGTAAAACGGCAGGCGCAATTCGCGCGCCGCCGGGCGATCGTGCGGCAACACATACACCCGCTCGACACTCGCAAGCGTCTCGGCAACAAACGTTTGCAGCCAGTGGCTCCAGTACGGAGCGTCATCGTGCAGATCGCACTGGTTGAAGATGACGATCACGGGTTTGTCGGCCTCCGCCGCCTTGCGAAAGAACTGCTTGACCGCCGCGTCGTTATATTTTTGTTGTGTCAACACAGCCACGAGCACGTCAGCCGCGTGCCGCACGATGTCGGCCCGTTGCCAGTTAATGAGCGCGTCGGAGTCGACGTCGGGCGTGTCGAGCAACAGCAACCTGGGTGGCGCCGCCGCGCCGCTGCGCCAGAATAGTCGATGTGTCTCCCCTTCGTCCCACGGGTCTTCGGGGTTTTTCCACGCCGCGAGTTCAAAGCCCACGAAGATCTTACGTAGTGCGGACTCATCGACGAACCCCGGAGGCGCTAGACAGACCGGATGTCGAGTCTTCGAGGCGAGCGGGCTCACGCCGCTGGCCACCTCGCCGGCGAGGTGATTGAAGACGATACTCTTGCCAACGTTCGTGCCACCGACGACCGCAACGACCAACAGCGGTTCGCCCAACACCTGCGGCAGGAGCTTGTGTTGCAACAACTCGTGCCACTCGCGGTGCTCACACGTCGGCGCGCCGAGCGTCGCGGCCTCGGAGTGCAACTTGTCGACCGCGTTGCTGAGCGTGCGAACGTCGTTGGCCCAGCAATGAAAATCCACGTTCAACTCTCAGCAGGTTCGGTCCGTCGTAAGTTTCAACGGTTCTTTTTCTTCGGGGCCGTATTCTTCACGGCCGGACTCGATTTGGCTAATTTTATCATGGCGTCGGTTTCAGCTTGCCAACGCGCTTCGAGTTCGCGAACTTTGTCCGGATGCTGCCCTGCGAGGTTATGGGTCTCGCTGCGATCAACGGCCAGATTGTACAGTTCCCAGGCATCTCCCCTGGCCGCCACGAGCTTCCAATCACCGACACGAATGGCCCGATTCCCCTCATGTAGCCACCACAGGCAATCGTGCTGGACCGTGCCGTCTTGCTTGAACGCGCTCAGCAAGCTGCGTCCGGGTGACGGAGGGAGCGGCACTCCATTCCATTCGGCAGGCAGCTTCGTCCCCGCAATCTCCAGCACCGTCGGTGCAACGTCGATGAGGTGGATCGGATTGTGACGCAACTCGCCTCGGGCCGCAATCCCTTGTGGCCAGTGCGCGATAAAGGGAGTGCTGATGCCTCCTTCGTGGACCCAGGTCTTGTGGCGGCGGAAGGGAGTGTTCGCGGCGCTGGAAAAGCCTGGGCCGAGACACAAGTAGCTGGCGGCCGAGCCCGGTGGGGCTTGAGGATCGTGTCCGCCATTGCGAACCATGATCTCGGCACTCGCGCCGTTGTCTGAACCGAATAGAATGAGTGTGTTATCGAGCGCGTTCATCGCGCGCAACTGATCGAGAACTCGCCCTAGCTCGCGATCCATGCGATCGACCATCGCGGCGTGGATGGCCATCTTCGTGGCTTGAAACGCGCGCTGCTCGTCCGTCAATTCGCTCCACGGCAGTGGACGGTTGACCTCGCCCGAGCCGAGCTTTTTAATCGCATCGGGAAAATGATACGGCGGGCCAATTTCACGCTCCAGCGGCGAGAGCTTGGCCGAGAGCAGACTCGCGCTCAGTTGTCTCTGATGCCGTTCGGCGCGGAGTGCCTCCCAGCCGGCTGTGTAACGATTCTTGTACTTGGCGATGTCTTCGGGCAGCGCATGCAAGGGAAAGTGCGGAGCGATGAAGGCGATGTACTGCATGAAAGGCCGATCGGCATGTTGCGCGGCATGCTCCTTGAGGCAATCGATCGCATGGTCGGCCGTGGCGATCGTGGCGTAGTAGCCCGACTCGTCGGCGGGAGGCTTTACAGGCTGATCGTCGATCGAGTTCCCTTTGGCGGTAAAAAAGTTCCCTTGGTTTTGCATGTCGAGCGACTTATCAAAACCGCTGGCAAGCACCGGGCCATCGATGTGCCACTTGCCACTGTGATAACACCGATAGCCGAGCGGCTTAAGGTAATCAGGCAGCAGTCTCGCCCACGAGGGCCGACTCGATCGTCCGCCTCCTTCGATGTTAGGCAGCGCGTCGCGCCGCACCTGTTGCGCGTAAAAGCCGGTCATGATCGCTGCGCGGCTCGGCCAGCAACGGGCCGTGTTATAAGCCTGCGTGAATCGCAAGCCACCGCTGGCCAGTCGATCAAGATTCGGCGTAGCAATCTCGCCTCCGTAGCACCCCAGGTCACTGTAGCCCAGGTCATCGGCGAGAATCAGGACGATATTGGTTCGACTTCGCTTGTCATCTAAATGATCGGCGAATGTGTAGCATATTCCGAGCGGAAGGTTAGCTGCTGCAATGATGAGTATCGTCAATGCGTGCAGTAGTCGACCCAGAGAAAGACGGGGGTGTGGTAACACGGCTACGTCTTGCTGAATCGGCATGGTGGCCTCTCTACACAACATCACGGCTGAAAAC
>CAYLYE010000353.1:0-4275 GCA_964387325.1 uncultured Planctomycetaceae bacterium | reverse complement strand
ACGTGACCTTTGCGGGTGCCGAGGCGAACGTGAGCGCGTCGCTGGCGATGCTCGGCCGAGCGGTCCGATTTGTCACCGCCTTGCCCAACAACCCGCTCGCCGACGCCTGCGTGGCGAACCTCCGTTCGCTGGGGGTCGAGACTTCGCATCTCATTCGCCGCAACGACGGTCGCCTCGGCGTCTACTATGTCGAGACCGGCGCCAATCAGCGCAGCTCGACCGTGATCTACGACCGCGACCATAGCGCGATCAGCCTGGCCGAGCCGGCCGAGTACACGTTCGCCGCCGCACTCGAAGGAGTCCGCTGGGTCCACATCACGGGCATCACGCCGAGCCTCAGCGAACGGGCCTACCGCGCTACACTCGAACTCGTGCAACTTGCGCAGCAGCGCAAGATTCCCGTCTCGTGCGATTTGAACTTCCGCAAGAAACTGTGGCGCTGGCGGAGCGGTACCGCCGCGAACTTGCTGGCTCGCGAATGCATGGGCGAGATCCTCAAGTATGTCGACTTGGCGATTGCCAACGAAGAAGACGCGGCCGACGTGCTCGACATTCACGCCCAGGGGACCAATATCGAAGGGGGCCAAATCAATGCGGCGGGCTATGAAGACGTCGCGCGGCAGATGATCCAGCGGTTCCCCAACCTGCAACGCGTGGCCTTCACGCTCCGCGAAAGTTACTCGGCCGACCACAACAACTGGGGCGGCCTGCTCTTCGACAAAGCCACGAACC
Organism: uncultured Planctomycetaceae bacterium; assembly: GCA_964387325.1. Classification (GTDB taxonomy): domain Bacteria; phylum Planctomycetota; class Planctomycetia; order Pirellulales; family PNKZ01; genus CAZZBK01. The sequence continues at coordinate 3,543 of CAYLYE010000353.1, read as the reverse complement.
GCGCCTATCTCGCGCCGCTCGATACCGCGGGCCACTACAAGCCTTACGAGATTCGCGACATCGTCGACCGGGTCGGCGGCGGCGACTCGTTCGGCGCGGGCTTGATCCATTCGTTCACAACGCCCGGCTCAGACAATCCGCAGCGGGCCTTGCAGTTTGCCGTGGCCGCGAGTTGCCTAAAGCACTCGATCAAGGGCGATTTTAATTTCGTCGGCCGCGACGAGATCGAAGCGCTCGTCGGCGGCGCCGCCAGCGGAAGAGTGCGGAGGTAAGCGGTCTGTACAAACATCTCGTCGGGTACGCACCCCGTGCGGACCATGCGTCGGCTGTTGAATGCGACTCCCAGCCTATTTGATCCGCTCTGCGAGTGATAGCGGTTGCCCAGTGCTACTTACCACTTGTTTCCAAAACATCCCATTAATCGGAATGCATTTTTTACCTAGCATAACAAGATTGAGGGGGACTAACACGAATTCCGTCAGCCACTGCGACACCATGCAATCGGTAAATCCAGCAAGTGCAGTGTCAACGGCCAAAGCCCCCAGTCGTTCGCAGTATATCTGATCAAACGAGTTCGCAGCAACGGCACGTATGTGATGACGAGGCTGGTTAACGAATGTAACAAGACGCTCACCGTGCGCATCTTTAATTTTACCTTTAAGCTGAGATTCAAAGAGTTCGACAAATCCTTTCTTGGTCACCTTCGTTCCGTGGAACTCAACACCATTCTTCTCCAGTATTGTCCCAACACCTTCTGCAAGCACAACTACAGCGTGAGGGCTATGCTTCCGTTCATCCATATCACCAACTCGCTTGCCAATATATTCCACAAGCTGACCCAAATAACCTTCAGCTTCTTTAGGGGCGAGAGCTTTGAATACTTCCGGGATTAACACTGCATCAACATGACCGCTTGCGAGTGTTGCATTAGCTGCAACAAAACCCGACTCCGCACCAAAAAGCTCAATCAGACAAATACGGCGGACAGCTTCTGCCTCACTACGGAGTGTATTTATAACCCGAGTTGCTTGTTCAACAGCAGTATTAAATCCAAACGATTGCCAAACCCAAAGAACGTCGTTATCCATCGTCTTAGGTATTCCAACAATACTTCGATTTGGATTCCGCCGCGCTATCTCATGGGCTGTTTTCAGAGACCCATCGCCACCTATGACATAAAGAATATCGATTCGATTGTTTTCAAGATTCTTCGTGATTTCATCAGCTAAACGTGGAATTGCATCGCCTACTGGAAGATCTTGACCGCCCTTATCTTTCAGATAAAAGCGAACACTGCCGAGCTTAGAGCCCCCCTGATCCAGCCATTCCTCAGTCCTTCCAGGGGTTAACTCTGTAATGTTATCGGCAAGCGCACACATTCCTTTGAAACTATTGAAAACACCGAATATTCTTCCCGTTGCTGCACTCATTGAATAAGTATCGATATGACGCTTAACAATACTATGGATGACGCAATGCAGGCCAGGAGCAACACCGCCAGTTGTGACGACAGCCGCTCTAACAGTCAGTGGGTCATATTTCAATGCGGGCCTTGGACCTGCTTCTAAAAAAGAAGGTATAGTTAAATTTGACGCTGCAAAGCTTTTATGCAGCTCCATATCTGCAATGACCGCTTTACTTGCTTCACGCTTACGAAATAGCCCTAGAACATCCTGTTTTTTATCCGGCAGGAGGATCGTACTCTCCCCATCCACTTCGGTTACGGTAGTTTCAAACTCCTGTTTTTGGTTAGCATAGCTCTGGAGAATTGACCTCTCACTTGCTAGGTTTTCGAAATCTTGTTTCCGTTCGGTCATTGGCGTGCTCCGGGAAAGATATTTCGGACGTAATCATCAGGGGCGAGAGTCGAGTGTAACAAGCGAAGGTACGCTCCCCGTGCGTACCACGTTTATTGCGACTGGCGAATGGTACGCACAGGGTGCGTACCCTACGGCGGCTAGTTATTGTTGCCGTTGCTGTTGTCTTGCGGCGGAGCGGCGGGCTTGGGTAGGAACTGCTCGACCAGCGCGGTGACGGTGCCGATCGCGGCATTGAAGGCGTCTTGATCTTCGGCTGCGAGCAGACCGTCGAGCGTGGTCTCGACGAGCGAGGCGACGCCGAGCACCTGCGGCTTTTGCTCGCTTAAGTCCAAGCCTTCGACGGCCAGCTTGGCGACTGCCAATTGACCGTCCCAAGCGTCGACCAAGTCGGCCGGGAGCCAGCGCCCGTCGACCCGCTTGAGCTTGACGTTCTGCGGCGGAGCGTTCTCGACTTCGATCGTCACTTCGGCATCGTCGGCGTCGGTCGAGACGAGCGACACCTTGGTTTTAGCCAGTTGTGCGGCCGAGTATTCGTCGACCGTCTGGCCTTGGGCCTCGGCGCTCAGTGCCAAGGCTTGTTGCATGAACTTTGTAATGGGGCCGGCCAAGAACTCGTTCACCTTCAGGGTTTTGAGGCCATCGACGGTGCTAATCTCGCTGGTGAGCAAGCCTTCAAAGGCAGTCATGCCCGCCACAAGTTGGGCCTTGCCTTCCTCGACGCTGGCTTGTTGTTCGGCGGGGAGCTGCGAGATCGCGCCCATCACGAGCGGATGAGCGAAGATGAAATCCTTCTTGTCCTTAATGACCTTGGCCCCCTTGCCCAGCAGGGTAAAGCCCTTGCTCCACAGCTCGGGGTCCATCTTCGCGCCGAAGCCTTGTACGAGCGACTCGATGTCCTGTTGATACTTGGGAGGCAGCGCGGCTTGCCAAACCTGCTGTGGCTTGCCGTTGGCCAGGAGCTTGAACAGCTCGAGGACGGCGGCGTCGGGTTCGGCGGGCAACTTCACATCGACAGCGGCCGTTGCAGGAGCCGGAGTTGAAGGAGCTGGAGCAGGCGTTGCGGCGGGAGCGGGTGTCGCTGGCTTCGGCGCGAATGGATCGGCCGGGGGCATGGGCGTTGCCGGAGCGGGCGTTGCCGGAACAGCTGGCTTCGGCGCGAATGGATCAGCAGGCGGAGTCGGTGTTGCCGGGGCAGGTGCAGCCGGCTTCGGGGCAAACGGATCGGCCGGAGGAGTCGCTGGCGCGGGAGCGGGAGCCGGCGGAGCAGGGGGCGCCGGCGAGGTTGGTTTCGGCGCGAAGGGGTCGGCCGGCGGAGTCGCCGGAGCAGGCGCTGGAGTCGCCACCGCAGGTGTCGCCGCAGGGGCCGGAGTCTTGGGCGCGAACGGATCGCTCTCGGCCGGCGGCATTGGTGGTTGCGGCGTGCGGGTGGCATTTTCCGTCGGAACGCTCTCGGCAGCTGGCGTGCTCGCTGGAACATTCACGTTGGCAAGCTGCTGTTGCTCGCGCTGCGGCGTGTTCATCACTCGAGCTTGGGTGCGAATCCGCTGCAGCAACAGCCGATCGCGGCCTTGGATACGTTCGAGCGATCGCCCGGCGACAAAGGCACTACTGCCGGTACGGAGCTCGAGCTGAGCGCCGGCCTGAAAGTCTTGTGTTGCTTCGTCCGTCTGTCCCTGCCGTAACGAACTCAACCCGCGATAGTAATACGCCTGCGGATCTTCGC
>CAYLYE010000352.1:0-4282 GCA_964387325.1 uncultured Planctomycetaceae bacterium | reverse complement strand
TCCACCTGGCCTTGCAATTCGCAAATCTTATTCATGATTTGTGACGACGACTCATGTGTGTCCGTTCCGCCATCCACAGGCGGTGCGGCGACCGGGCCGCTTTACCGCACGTGGAATAAGTTCCAGGCGGCCACGTCTGGACAGTTTTCAAGTCGTGCAGACGCGGCAGCGGCCTGGGAAGTTTATAAACAAGCGAACGGCATCGTTACCGGCACGGTGTGTACGTGCCGGCCTCCAAGGCGGGCGCTGAACTGCTGTTCGACGTGATCGCTACCCTGGGCGTTAGTGCGGGGCAGTCCTGGCACTTCAGTCGAACTCGACATCGAGTTCCTGGCGGACTGCAAGCACTTGCCGATCGTTCGCGTCCAGCGTGCTGCCTAGTCACGACCGTCGCGACACGTTGAGCGATCTGCACTCAACGTGCGCGCTGAATGGCCTTCCAGCGCGAATCTTGCATCATGTTGTCAAAGATCAGCTCGCAGGTGCATTCGCACCGACGGTTTCAGGGGCAGTATCCCCGAAAATACCGGCAAAACCGCAACTCACATGCGTTCACTCAAGATTCGTTGGCATAGGACACCACAGAGTTATCAATGGGCATGATCTCGCTCGACTAGTAGCCTAGACTTGCGATTGCAGTCATCACTTACCAACCGCCGAAGGTGGTGAGCGCGTAGTCGATTGCGGCGGCACGCACGAGACTGTCGGCGCCGGTGGTTCGCCGCGCAGCGACATTCTCGAATCGTTTGAGGGTCACGCGCCGATTGCCACTGCTGGCTGAATACTGAAACACCGCCTGACTACCGCTAACGGTCAAGGTGTCGGCCCCCGACGAGTCGAGCAGTTGCGCGCTATCGACGCCGCCGGCCGAGGCATCGATGATCGCCGTGGCAAAGCCGACGGCTTCGATTAAATAGCCGCTGCCTGAGAGCAGCACATATCCTGGATAGGAGGTCAGCGCATCGTTGCCGGTCGAATCGAATAGCTGCGCCGTGTCGTTGCCGGTCGAGCTGAAGCCATAGACCGAGGCAAACTCGACCGCTTGCGTTAAGTAGCCGGTGCCCACCATGACCGAATAGGTGGGGAACATCGTGAGCACGTCAGCGCCGGCGCTGTCGTAGAGCATTGCGGTGTCGGAGCCTCCACCACCAAAACCAATCGCCTGCTTGAATCCGATCGCTTGATTAAATAACGCGGTGCCGCTGAGGATGCTATAGGTGGGCAAGGCGTTTAGGGTCTCGTTGCCAGTCGTGCCGTAGAGCAGCGCGGTATCGTTGCCACCGGCATTCGAGTAGCGCCGTGAGCGATGTGAGCAACACGGTGGTCAGGAAGGAGTAACTTCGCTTCATGATTCCGAAATCCGAGTTACGGAACAAACTGCAGCGCATACAAATCGGCGTCCTGCAGCACAAAACGCAGTCGCACGGGTGTCCCGGCGAGCGAACTGACATCGGTGCCGCGCTTCCACACGGCGGTCCGCTCCAGGCTGTTGCCAAAGTGCTCTCGCGAATCCTTGAGCGTGAAACCGGGCAGCGGCCGGCCATTTGCATCTTGAATCTCGACTTTCACAACGCCCGCCGCAGAGGTCGCAAAGTTCATGTTGAGCTTACCGCCCTGGAAGATCAGCGGCTTGGTGACGAGTTCGCCGCCGCTCATCGGCGCATGAATGGAGACGAAACCGTCCAGCCGCAGCGTGTAGCGGCGGAGCTCGTTGCTGCGTCCGGTCCAGTAGCTTTCGCTCGCGTAAAGACTGAGTTCGTTCGGCGCGCCTTCCATTGCAGATTTCGTCTCCACCAGATGCCAGGCCGTGTATTGCTGACCATAGTTCCAAGTGCCGGGGCGCTCGATGCCGGGCGGCAGGAAGCCTTCATTCCAGCGTTTGAAGGTGACGCCATCACGACTGGCCATGAAGAGACCTTCGGTGATGGCCGTGCCATAGCGATTGTTGACCTTCGAGCGCCACTCGCGGTGCTCGGCATCCGGCAGCGCACGCAGGCTGTCCGACAACGGGCGCTCGATGTAGCGCGTGGGAAAGCCCAGCAGCACGTGCGGCGCGCGATGGTAGGGCTTCACCGAGTTGGTGTAGAGAGCCTCGCTGGGCGAGTCGGTGTAGCTCAAATCGTGCTGATTCTCCCAGTGAATGAGATCCTTGGAGGTAGCGGTGCGAATGGCGCGGACACCGGCCGGCTTCCAGATCTTCTCCGTGACCGTTCCCTCGGTGAAGTAGCGCCAATAGGCGCGGTATTGGCCGCTGTGAGCATCCCAAAAGGCGACATTCTGCGAATCGAAAGCCCCGTCCGTGATCACCGGCGCGTCTGCAAAAAGCGACCAGCGCAGGCCATCGGGCGATTTCAGGACGAGCACGCCCATGGGGCCCCGTGAGCGCAGGATGGCCTTGTATTTGGCGTCTGGAGTGGCGGCGGGGTTTTCGTCTTTGAAGACCGCCGGATGGCCGGGGCACGGCATCACATCGCCCATCTTCTCCAGCGGGATCACGATGTTGTTGGCCTTGGAGCCATTGAACTCATGCAAGCCCAAGTCCGGCTTTCGCCAATGGATGCCGTCATCGCTTTCCGCATAGCAGGTGAAGAGCGGATGCTCGCGATTGTTCAACACGCCAGGCGCGGTGACCGTGAGCTGCCACGCCTTGTAATACATGCGGTATTTGTCTTCGTCCTTGAAGATGCTGTGGTAGCCGCTGCCACTGCCTTCCCACGGCTGATCGTGCTTGATGACGATCTCCTGCGGCTGCGGATGATGCAGGCGCTGCTCCGCCTTGCCGGTGAGCTTATCAATGAGGAAGTCATCCACGAACAACTCACGACGTGAGCCGATATCGAGCGGCGCATCAGCTCCGCGAACAAGGTTTGTCGCCAACAAAAGCAGGCATGGCAGGAGGACAGTCGTTGTTTTCATTCGTAGGTCTTTTGTTTGATTTGGGTCATTCGAGGTTTTGCTCCACCCAGGCGTGACCAAAGTGGTCTGATGTGTCCAAGCGACCGTCTCGCCACGGCGGCGATCGGGACTTTGGCGGGGAAGAGGCAGAGGCTTCGGTGTCGCAGCAGTCCATCTAAAGTTTACCCTCCAGCTAGACGACACCGAAATAGCTGGTGCCGTCCACTTCGGCGAAACGGGCGAGGATCGATTTGTCGGCATCGACCCAAAACAGTGTCTGTAACCCGACCGGCCGTCAAACCGAACATGTGGGCCACCTTGTTGGTCGTCTCCCCCCGCGCTAGCGTCTTGGCGATCTTACGTCGATCCGAGCAGCTGCCGTTTCGGCGGGGCCAGCCTGGCGATCCTCGAGCAAGATTTCACGCCATTCGCATTCCTCGTAGTCAAAGGTCTCCAGTCGTTCGACCGTGAGTCTGTGCGCGATTTGGGCATAACGCGAGCTGACATCGCGCACATTGCGCGATGTGCCCACCTGTCGACCGCACAAACCTGACGAATGGCGAACTGAGCCAACGGTGTGGGGCATCGTGGCGCTCCTATTCGACGAGCGGAGGTGACGCCTTGATTTTACAAAATCGCCGCCACGAAACCTACAGATCAATAGTTATAGGCCACCGTCAGAGATTGATTCAGTCGCCCGTTGACTGAAAGTCGTCGAGCGCAGCCTCTTATCTGGTTATACATCCGCCTCGATGGCAAACGATCGTCACTCGATGAACTGGGTCGATCGCAGTCGTCGCTGAGTGCTGCGTTTTCATGCAGCTACCGATGAGACCGTGGCATGACTGATCCAAGAAATCGAACACCGGAACAGGGCAGGCGAAGTCCCCCACGCTAGCCAACAACTACCTGCAGTATTCCGAGGCGACCGGCGAATCGTTGGCTACAGCCGCGATTTGGTACGGGTGTACGTCGGCGGCTAAGTCGCTTCGGTAGAGGGTGACCGAAGCGAGTTGCCATCAACCTCACCAGTGACGCAAGTAATACCTAATGCATCATGCGAGGTGTCGAAATCAATGCGTCCATAACCGAAACAATCGCCGCAAAACACATCTTGCGTGAACAAGTCGTGCCGCACGTTGCGACGTCGCGAAGTGCGATTACCTCAAGTCGGCTACATTTTGAGAATTCATCGACCGTGTCCCCGTGCCATTCCGCTGTCGATTACTCCTTCGATTGGGACTACTATATGCCTACGTCCGACGCCGACAACAAGGCAACTTTGACTGCCACAGCAGCCATCACGAAAACAACTCTGCGATCGGCTTTCCATCGTTGGCGACGGTGAACGGCCGGCCCGAAGGAGAGATTTCAGTCGCTTTTAAGT
>CAYLYE010000351.1:0-4307 GCA_964387325.1 uncultured Planctomycetaceae bacterium | reverse complement strand
CACAAACTCGGTCATGAACAACGTATAGCCGCTTCCCATCGACGATCCTCGCCTCGGAGTGGTTCTCACGTGCGCCGCCATGCTGTGTTGTATTCGCTGAGGCGGTGGGAAGATTATAAAAGAGCCCCACCAAATGAACAACGCTATCGGCCCAAATCTCAGGGGCCACGGTGAGACGTCCAGACAGGCTTGGACCGTCAGTCGACCTGTTCAGGCTGGGGGGCGTCGGTCGAAGTGCCGTGCGTGAGATCCATTTGCGCTTTGTGCAGTCGAGCGTAGACCCCTCCGGCAGCGAGCAGGCTCTCGTGATGGCCAATCTCAACGATCTTGCCTCGTTCGAGCACGACGAGTCGGTCGGCCTTGCGGAGCGTACTGAGCCGGTGTGCGATGGCAATCGTCGTGCGTCCTTGCACCAGTCGGTCGAGCGCCGCTTGAATTTCCCGCTCGGTCTCGTTGTCGACGGCCGAAGTTGCCTCGTCGAGGATCAGGATCTTCGGATCGATCAACAAAGCGCGCGCGATCGAAATTCGCTGGCGTTCGCCTCCCGACAAGCTTTGCCCTCGTTCGCCAACCAGTGAGTCGTAGCCGAGTGGCAGTCGGAGAATGAAGTCGTGGGCGTGGGCCGCTTTGGCCGCCGAGATAATTTCCTCGCGCGTGGCGTCGGGCTTACCATAGGCCACGTTCTCGGCAATCGTTCCGTAGAACAAGAACGGTTCTTGCAGCACAATGCCAATGTACTGGCGGTACTCTTCGACCGGAAACGAACGGATGTCGGTGCCGTCGACTAGAATCGCGCCGGTGTCGACATCGTAAAATCGACAGACCAGATTGACGAGGGTACTCTTGCCGGCTCCGCTGGGACCGACCAGGCCAATCATCTCGCCAGGATGGACGGTCAGGCTGATATCATCGCATACCTGGCGATTGCCGTAGCGGAAACCAACCCCGCGGAACTCGAGTTCCCCTTGAATGTTGCTGGGATGCACGGGAGTGACGGGATCGGGGACACTCGGCTTGCGGTCTAAAATCTCGAAGATGCGGCGCGCACTGGCCCCGGCTCGCTGTGTGGCCGAAATCATCCGGCTCATCGATTCGAGTCGACCATAGAATCGCGTGATGTAGGCGAGGAACATGGTCAGCGTGCCGACCGTAATGGCCTGATGAAAGACCTGATACGCACCGCTGGCCCAGACGACGAGCAAGCCGATCTGATTCAGTAGCGCAACCATCGGCCAGAAGAATGTCCAGACCATGTTGACCCGGTCGTTGGCGTCGAGGATGCGGTTGTTGGAACGGCGAAACCGCTCGATTTCCCGTTTCTCCTGGGCGAACGCCTTGACCACGCGAATGCCGGGGATCGTGTCGGCCAGCACGCTCGTCATCTCGGCCCAGGCACGTCCGCCCCGGCCAAAACCGTGCGACAAGGATTCTCGCACACGAAAGATGAGCCAACCGATCACCGGGATCGGACAGAGCGTGGCTGCCGCCAGGATCGGGTCGATCGTCGCGAGAATACTCGCCGAGCCGACGATCATCAGTGCATCACTGACAAAGTCGACCATGTTGTCGCTGAGGAAGCTGCATATGCGATCGGTGTCGGTGCTGATGCGTGCCATCAGATCGCCGGTCCGTTTGCCGCCGAAGAACTCGATCGAAAGGCGTTGTAGATGTGCGTAGGTTTCATTGCGCATGTCAGCGCTGATCCGCTCGCTCACCCAGGCCATGACGATGCCCTGCCCCCAGGAGAGCAGCCAGGCCAAAATGCTTGCGCCGCCGAACCCGCCCAGATACCACATGACGAGTTCCGTCCGCTCGACGACGCGTTCGTCGAACGCGGCCTGCTGAGCGAGTTGCTGCTCGATCGGGAGCTTTTTGAGCAAAGCAAGCTCTTCGCTGTGCGGCACCAGCACGTTGTCGACCAGCGGTTGAGTCAAGTAGGGTGGGATCAACCCCGCGGCGGTCGCCGCCAGCGTGAGCGCAAAGCCCAGCAGGATAAGCCCCATGCGGTTGCGAGCGAATCGGACGAGCTTGAAGAGCGCGATCGTGTTGCGTGGCGCGGCGTCCTCGACGGCGACCGGTGCGTCGATTTCGTCCAGCTCTTCGTCGACTTGCTCTTCACCCCGTTGAACTGAATCGAATCGATGAACGAGTGCCTGCACTTCACGGCTCAGGCCGACCGTATAACGCCACTCGGCGACGGTCCCCTCGGGGCCATGCAGCTCAAGGGTCCCCAGGCCGGCCCGTTCACGTGCTTTGAGCGTGAGCGCGGTTTCGAGCGGCCAGGAAGCCCAAATGCGACGACCGCTACCGCTCGCTCGACGAAAGCTCAACGACTCGGGCTCCAGGCTGAGCAGTCGGCTGTCGGTGAGTAACACGAACCCGGTGGCAAAATGCAGGCGTGGGTCCAAGTTCGGTGCGAACCATGCCAGAATCTGCTCGTTGCCGCCGAGTTGCTCTGCAACTTCAGCCCGCACGCTCGTCGGCAAGGCATCGAGTTGAGAGGACAGTTCATCCATGCTGAGGGGTGGTGTTCAACGTCAGGGTTCTGAAGCGGAATGGAGACCATGATCGGCGCCCGCTCGAAGCGTCAAAGCGTCGACCGAGCCGCGCGGGGGACCCGATCGACCGACAGCAACTGTCCTTGCCGAGTCGGCCACCGATGGAATATCCTTATATTTATAGCACAAAACGTTTTTCGTCCTATGCCCCCGGTCGCCAAGCGTCTCCGGGTGTTCGACGATCTTGCCCGCAGACCCTCTCGGACCCACTCATGCAAATTCGCCATATCTACGCTCTGCGGGGCCCCAACATCTGGTCCCGCTCACCCGTGCTCGAAGCCTGGGTCGATCTAGAAGAACTCAAGGAATCCCCGTCCGATTCGATTCCCGGTTTCAACGATCGGCTGATGAATTGGTTGCCGTCGATGATCGAGCATCGGTGCAGCATCGGTGAGCGCGGCGGGTTCTTCGAGCGGCTGCGTCGTGGCACGTACATGGCCCATATTCTCGAACACGTCAGCCTGGAACTACAAACCCTGGCCGGCAGCGACATGGGTTTTGGCCGCGCGCGCGAAACCAGCGAAGAAGGGGTGTACAAGGTTGCCATTAAGTTCGAAGAGGAACGGCTCGCTCGGGCCTGCATACGCGAAGCGCACGATCTGGTGCTCGCCGCCGTTTACGATCGTCCGTACGATATCAGTGAGACGGTTAAGCGTCTGCGGGACGTTGCCAATCTGGTGTGCTTTGGTCCCAGCACAGGCTCGATCGTGCAGGCTGCCCGTGAACGGGACATTCCGGTCCGCCGGCTCGACGACGGCAGCCTTGTGCAACTGGGGCACGGTTGCAAACAGCATCGCATTCGCATGGCCGAGACCGATCAAACGAGCGCGATTGCTCAAGATATTGCCCAAGACAAAGAAGTTACCAAGCAGTTGCTCGCCAGCGTCGGTGTGCCGGTGCCGGGTGGGCGAGCGGTTGAGAGCGCCGAGGACGCCTGGGAAGCCGCCTGCGAGATCGGGTTGCCCGTCGTGGTCAAACCGCGCAATGCGAATCACGGTCGCGGAGTGGCCATTAATCTGACCGATCGTGACCAGATCATGAAGGCTTACGACACGGCGCTGCCCGAGGGGGACGGCGTGCTTGTTGAGCAGTTCGTGCTCGGGGGTGAACATCGCTTACTCGTGATCGACGGTAAATTTGTCGCCGCGGCTCGAGGCGAGCCGGAGCAAGTCGTCGGCGACGGTAAGCAATCCGTGCGCGAGTTGGTCGACGAGATCAATCGCGATCCGCGGCGCGGCGACGACTGGGCCAGCCCACTGTACAAGATCGAGATCGATCCCGTGGCGATCATCATGCTGGCCAAGCAAGGTTACACACCCGAGTCGATTCCGCCGCGACACAAAACCGTGACCATTCATTACAACGGTGAGTTACTCACCGACGTCACGGACCTTGTGCATCCGGAGATTGCGCAGACGGCGGTGCTCGCGGCTCGTGTGGTGGGCTTGAACATCGCTGGCATCGACATGATCGCGGGCGATATCTCGCAGCCGATGCGAGCACAGGGAGCGAAGGTCATTGAAGTGAACGCGGGCCCAGGCTTGCGCATGCATCTTGAGCCCGAGTACGGCACGCCCCGTCCGGTGGGCAAGTGGATCGTCGCGACCGTGTTTCCTAACGAAGAAACGGGCCGAATTCCGCTCATCTCCGTCACCGGAACCAACGGCAAGACGATCGTCTGTCGGCTCCTGCGTCACCTACTCGCGCAGCACTGGTCGCACGTCGGCCTCACCTGCTCCGAAGGGGTGT
>CAYLYE010000350.1:0-4320 GCA_964387325.1 uncultured Planctomycetaceae bacterium | reverse complement strand
CACGTCGAACGCGCCCGCATCGGCGCGACGAACACGGTGCCAGTTGAACTTATTGTCAACGGTCGATCGGTTGAGACCAAGCCCCTTGTTGCCGATGGCAAGACGGTCGACCTGGAGTTCGATTGGACCCCCGAGCAGTCGAGTTGGGTGGCGTTGCGAGTCTTCCCCAGCTCGCATACCAATCCGTTCTTTGTCGAGGTCGACGGCCAGCCGATCCATGCCAGTCGACAGAGTGCCCAGTGGTGTCTCGAGGCGGTGGATGTGTGCTGGAAATCAAAGGAGCCGCGGATCCGCGAGAGCGAGAAGGCTGCGGCCGCCGAGGCCTACGAGCACGCGCGGAAAATTTATCGTGCGGCGCTCGCCGCCGCCAAGCAAAATTGATCTTTGTGCTCGCTCGTTCATCGAACGGCGCAGCTGTAAACGTTAACAGGCATTCGCCCGAGTCGGCGTTGAAGGCTCGCACGCTGCGGTCGTGCACAACTCGATTCGACACCGTTTAAGCGTCGATGAGATGCGCTGGAAACGATCCCGAGCGTGCCACGAGTCTGAAACCGGCTCGAATGGCTATTTCCCCAACAATTGCTTGGCTTGGGCAACAATGTTGTCGGTCGTGATGCCAAAGTGCTTGTAGAGCGTCGCGGCCGGGCCACTGGCTCCGTAGCCGGTCATCCCCACGAAGACTCCTTGCTCGCCAAGGTAACGATCCCAGCCGTGCCGGATGCCGGCCTCGACCACGACGCGGGCCTTGATCGACGACGGCAACACGGCGCTGCGATACTCGGCGTCTTGAGCCTCGAACAACTCCCAGCTCGGCATGCTCACAACTCGGGCCTTGATCCCCTCGGCCTTGAGCCGTTCGTAAGCGTCGACCGTCATGCTCAACTCGCTCCCCGTCGCGATGAGGATCACTTCCGGCGCGGACTCACCGCAGTCGGCCAACACGTATGCCCCTCGTGCCACTTGCGATGCCGCGCCGTATTTAGCCCGATCAAGGGTCGGTAGATTCTGACGTGACAAGACCAAGGCCACGGGCTGTTTCCTGAGCGGCATAATGGCTCGATACGCCTCGGCGACTTCGTTGGCATCACCTGGACGGAGCGTGATGAGATTCGGGATTGCACGGAGCGCCGATAAATGTTCGACCGGTTGATGCGTGGGTCCGTCCTCGCCGACGCCGATCGAGTCATGCGTGAAGATATAGATCACCGGCAATTGCATGATTGCCGACAGTCGCAGCGAGGGGCGCAGGTAATCGGTGAACACGAAGAACGTCGAGCAGAAGGGGCGTATGCCGCTCAAGGCCATGCCGTTGCAGGCCGCGGCCATGGCATGCTCGCGGATGCCGAAATGAAAATTTCGTCCGACGCCGTGTGGTCCGAAGTCGCCCGCTCCCTCGAACCCGAGGTTGGTCATCGTCGAGGGGGCCAGATCGGCCGAGCCACCGATGAGCCAGGGGACCTGATTTGCCACGGCGTTGAGCACTTTGCCGCCACTCACGCGACTGGCAACTCCCTTGGCATCGGTGGCAAAGCTCGGAATCGTGCTGTCCCAACCGACAGGCAACTCGCGCCGCGACATCGCATCCCACTGCGCGGCCAAGTCGGGAAACTGCTTCTTGTACTGCTTGAACTTACGGTGCCACGACTTCTGTAACTTGCCGCCACGATTGGCGAGGCTGCCGCGAAAGTGGCTCACGGCCTCATCCGGCACGAGAAACTTGGCGTCGGGGTCCCAGCCATAAGCTTGCTTCGTGAGACGGATTTCGGCCTCGCCCAGCGGCGCGCCGTGGGCACCATGTGTGTCCTGCTTGTTGGGCGCGCCCCAGGCAATGTGGCTTCGCACGATGATCAGCGTGGGGCCTTTGTTCATCCGCGCGTTGCGGACGAATTTCTTGTACGCGCCGTCGAGCGCGGTGAGCTCGTTGGCATCTTCGATCGTGAGCACGTTCCAGCCAAGACCTTTGAAGCGCACTCCAACTTGCTCACTAAAGGCAAGTTCGGTATCCCCCTCGATCGTGATCTTGTTGTCGTCGTAGATCCAGCAGAGGTTCGAGAGCTTCAGATGTCCGGCCAACGAGGCCGCCTCGGCCGCGACCCCTTCCATCAGGTCGCCATCGCTGCATAAGGCATAAACATTGAAGTTGAACAACTCGAAGCTGGGACGATTAAAGTGCTGCGCCAAAAAGCGGCTTGAGATCGCCATCCCCACGCTGTTGGCCACCCCTTGGCCCAACGGGCCGGTCGTGGTCTCGACCCCGCTGGTTTCATGACTCTCGGGGTGACCGGGACAACGGCTGTGCAACTGGCGGAACTTCTTCAAGTGATCGAGCGGGACCGCGTCTTCGCCCGTCGGCTCACCGAACTCGTCATACTGTTTGACCCCGGCGAGGTGCAGCAGCGAGTAGAGCAACATCGACGCATGGCCGCACGACAAAATGAACCGGTCGCGATTGGGCCATGTCGGCACTTCCGGATCGTACCGCAAAAAGTCGTTCCACAATTTATAGGCGACCGGAGCCAGTGCCATCGGCGTGCCTGGGTGACCGCTGTTAGCCGCTTCGACACCGTCCATCGACAGGGTGCGAATGGTGTTGACCGTGAGTTGTTCAACCTGAGTGGAGGTGGAAGCCATGCGAAAACCGGTACCTTCAGCAACAAAGTGTAAAAATCGGCCCCAGAAAACGAATCGGGCTAGTCTAAAGGGGCTCGCGGCGCAACGTCAACGTCCTGAAGACGATTCTTGCAAATTCACCCACTTGGCATGAACGACGGCCTGCGGCATAATGCCGAGCTACCCCCGAATAGCGTCTCACGGTCTAGCCCCAACCTCTTGGGGGTGACCGACTTGTGGTAAGAGCAGGAGTTGCGGATGTTCAAGTGTCTCAGTCCGGATGCTTTGGGCCTCTCGGCCCAAACTGGCGAGATGATCGAGTTGGCTTTGTCGTTCGGTTTTAAGGGAGTCGAGTTCCATCTTCGCGAGTTCGCAGAACAGGCACGCGAGCGCGGGCTGCCCTACGCCCGGCGGCTGATCGACAGTGCCAAATTGCGACTGGGTTACTTCCGACTCTCAAGCTCCTGGCAGCTCGACGAGACCGACAAGTTTAAGGCCGATCTGGCGATTTTGGCCGAGCATGCCAAGGTTGCGGCCGAGGTCGGATGCACGCGGGCCATCACACTGCTTGAACCGGGCAGTGACGAACGCCCGTATCATCAGCAGTTCGAGTTTTGCCGTCAGCGACTGATCGAAATCGTTCGCACGCTTGAACCGTTGGGTATCCGCCTGGGCGTGGGCTTTCAAGCCGCGGCGGATCGAGCGAGTGGCTATGCCTATGAATTTGTCCGCGAGTTTGATGCCTTGATGATGCTTGTAAAGATGGTTCCCGCCAAGGGGATTGGCATCGTGTTTGATCCGTGGGAGATTTGCGCTTCGGGTGGGACGGTTGCCGAGGCGCTCAATAAGTTGGTCGGCAACGATATCGTCACGGTACAATTAGCCGACGCGGCCGAAGAGTTGCCCGCCAAGCAGTGGCCGATGAAAAATCGCTTGTTACCGGGCGAAGGGGACAAGATCGACTCGGTGGCTTTGCTCACTCGATTAGTGGAGCTAGGCTATGATGGCCCCTTGACGCCTGCGCCCGACCCGGCACGAGCCCTAGGGCAGCGTCGCGACGTGATTGTTAAAGCGGCTGGCGCTCATCTCGATTTGGTTTGGAAAGCCGCGGGGCTCAACGCCGCAGGCAAACTTGCCCCTCTGGCCGTAAAACGGTAGCCATGTGTTTCATTACGATCGTGGGTTGAAACTGACGAAGCCCGACCTCGCTGTCGATTTTCGTCGACGTCAGCCCCGTTCGTTCGTCTCGCATGCCCATAGCGATCACATGGGGCGACACGAGTTAGCGATCTGCACGCCCGAGACGGGCAAATTGTACTGCCATCGACTCGGCCCGCGCGCGGTGTTCGAGTTGCCTTATCGAAAAACGGTCGACTGGGGTGGCGTGCGGTTGACCACATATCCGGCCGGCCACTGTCTCGGCTCAGCTATGCTACTCTGCGAGGATGATGGTCAGAAGCTCCTGTACTCGGGCGACTTTAAGCTCGATGAGCCACGGACCTGCGAGCGGGCCGAGTTGCCGCGCGCCGACATTCTGGTCATCGAGAGCACCTACGGTACTCCCAGCTATCGGCTCACGCCCCGCGCCGAGGTCGTCGCACAGTTGATCGACATCGTCCAAGCGACACTCCAGCGCGAACAGGTACCCGTTATTCAGGCGTATGCTCTCGGCAAGGCTCAAGAGGTGACACGCATATTGACCGATGCGGG
>CAYLYE010000349.1:0-4355 GCA_964387325.1 uncultured Planctomycetaceae bacterium | reverse complement strand
GCTCGCAACCCAAGAGCCATGTCAAGGAGTCGCTGCGGCGATGTTCGACACGATCGAAAAGCTGAAGAGTGCCTATACCGACAAACTGGTCGCTGTCGACGAGTCGCGACCTGAGCTGGCCCGTTTTGCAGGTCTGACCGGCAAGGTCAAGACCGTGAACATGAACGGCCGAGCGCTCGTCGAGTTCGATGCCTACAACAACATCGGCTGGTACGATATCGGCTTGGATTTTTTGCGGGTGATCGATCAGCCGTTGCCGAAGGTCGACAAGAGCAAGGCGGCCGAGGAGAATAAGGCGGCTCCCAAAGCAGCGGTGGAAGCTCCAGCACCCGCTGAGAAGAAAGCCGAGCCGGCTGCCGGAGGCGCGAAGAAAATGTCCACGGCCGACATTCTAGCCGCCGCGCGTAAGAACAAGGCCGAGGGTGCTACTCCCGCCGCTACGGCAACCGCCGCAGTCGAGAGTGCTCCCGCTCCCGCAGCAGCCGCTCCGAAGGCCAAGGCCGCACCGGCTGCATCTTCCTCGGGCAAGCCGACCACCACGGCCGAAAAAATCGCCTGGTGCCGCGCTCACGACGCCAAGTAATCGTTCTTCACGCCACTCGTCTGCTTGTGAGGTCTTGCGATGTTCTTCTCGTTACCTTGCTGCCGTCGAGTGCTATTGCTGGCGGGACTGCTGCTCGTTGCGAATTGCCAATTGCTCGCGGCCGACCCAGCTAAGCCAGAGAAGCTACCGTTGTGGAATAGTCCCGCTCCGATCGGCGACGGCACGACCGAAGATGCCAAGAGCGCCATCACGCTGCATCGCCTCGACGAGAGCAAGCGTAATGGCGCAGCTATGATCATTTGTCCCGGCGGCGGCTACGGCGGACTGGTCACCGGAGCCGAAGGGCACGGTATCGCCCAGTGGCTTGGTCAGCACGGCATCACCGGGATTGTGCTCGAATACCGCTTGCCGCGCGGACGCTCGCATGTGCCGCTTCTCGACGCGCAGCGCGCCATCCGCACCGCTCGGACCAACGCCGCCGCCTGGGGCATCGATCCGCGTCGCATCGGTATCATCGGCTTCTCGGCCGGTGGGCATCTGGCCTCGACCGCCGCGACCCACTTTGATGATGGCAAGGCCGACGCGAGCGACCCGATCGAGCGTGTCTCCTGCCGACCCGACTTCGCCGTGCTCGTGTACCCGGTCGTGACGATGGGCGAAATCACGCACAAAGGCTCGCGGAACAACCTGCTCGGCCCGATGCCCTCGCAGGAACGGATCGACCTGTTCTCGAACGAAAAGCAGGTGACTGACAAGACGCCGCCGATTTTCTCGGCGCATCCGGTCGACGACCGTGTGGTGCCGGTCGAGCACAGCCGGCAATTGCACGCGGCACTCAAAGCGAAGCAGATTGCCAATGAGTACTTGGAACTACCCAGCGGCGGACACGGTCTGAACGGTTACAAAGGCCCGATGTGGGACGCCTGGCAAGCGCAATCGCTCCGCTGGCTCGCGTCGCTGAAAATGATTCCTGAGCAGGACGCAACGAGCGAGAAGAAGTAGCCGGATAACATAGATGTTCAAAGAGCGGGAGTCGTCAGGCTCCCGATATCGTCGCGTTGCTGACCGCTTGGGTGATTCAACCGTATCGGGAGCCTGACGACTCCCGCTCATTGAAGAACGAGTCAAAACGTCCTTTCTCATCGTCCACCGGCGGCATATGTTTAGCGTCGGCTATTTCCGTCTTCGCAGTAGCGATTGATACGCTGCGACGGCGAGCTCGTCGCAGCGGTCGTTCTCGATGTGCCCGCTGTGACCGGCGACGCGCGTGTAGGTGAGCTTGTGCTGAGCAATGAGCTCGTCGAGCTTGCGCCATAGATCCTCGTTCTTGACCTCGGCCCAACGGCTTCCCTCGCGGCGTCGCCAGCCGTTCGCCTTCCATTTGGCCATCCACTCGCTCAAGCCCTTGCCCACATAGACGCTGTCGGTCAACAACTCGACATGCGTCGGGCGCGTAAGTTGTTGCAATCCCTCGACCACGGCGCGGAGCTCCATGCGATTGTTGGTCGTGTTCTCCTCGGCCCCGCTTTTTTCCATCTCCTTGCCGGTGGTCGGGTGACGCAGGATGAACGCCCAGCCGCCGGGCCCTGGGTTGCCGCTGCATCCGCCGTCGGTAAAAAGTTGCACCTCGGGAAGACCATCGCTGTTGTGTGGTTCGGCCATCATCGGCTGCTATTGCGATCAGAGAGGAAAGGTGCGAATGCGATAGGTGACGGGAGCGCGATTTACGAAGCGACGGTGCGCGCGTAGTCGCTCCCGCGTGGCACGCGCGATTCACTACCGGGGAGCACCCAATCCATTTGCACGGTGAAGGCGCTTCCTTTGCCGACCTCGCTATGCAGCGAAATCTCGCCGCCGACGAGTTTGCACAATTCCTTGACGATCGACAAGCCCAAGCCGGTCCCGGAGTGCTCGCGGGTCATGGCGTCGCCGCCGGTCAACACGCTGCTCCCTTGACGAAACTTCTCGAAGATCACGACCTGATCCTCTTCGGCGATGCCGATGCCCGTGTCGACCACGGTGAGCGAGAGCCGGTCGGCCTCGTTGCGTCGCGCGGCGATCGAGATGCGGCCCCCCTCGGGCGTGAACTTGATCGCGTTGCTCAGCAGGTTGTTAAGAATTTGCTGCACCTTGCCCTGATCCTGATACATTTCAGGCAGCTCGCTTTCGATCTCGACCACGAGGTCGATGTTCTTTCGCTCGGCGAGCGGTCGGGCCATGTCGACCTGCGAATGGATCACCTGCGCGATCGGAAACGCGCTCGGCCGCAGATCCATCTTGCCGCTCTCGATCTTGGCCAAATCGAGAATATCGTTGATGAGTTCGAGCAATCCCCGTCCCGATTTCTGGATATTCTGCACGTAGCGTTTCTGTTTGTCGTCGAGCGAATCGACCGCGCTGAGCACGTCGCTGAAGCCGATGATGCTGTTGAGTGGCGTGCGCAGTTCGTGGCTCATCGTGGCCAGAAAGTCACTCTTGAGTCGGTTCGACTCGAACAGTTGCATGTTGGCCCGAGCGAGTTCGTCGACCGAGTGGTCGAGTGTCGTGTTGGCTTGCTGAAGCTCGTGCTGGGTTTCGACCAAATGGCGCAACATGCGGTTAAAGGCCGTGGCGAGCTTTTCGAACTCGTCGCCGGTGTGGATGTCGGCGCGTTGATCGAGTTCGCCTCGGCTGACCGCATCGCTCACGTCGTGCAGGTGTTTGAGAGGTTTGACGATGACGTAGCGCACGATGGTCCAAGCGGCGAGCATGGCCAGAAACACCGTGACGATGCCGGTCGACAGTAGAATGGCACGGTTCATGGCCAGATCGCGGCGCGTAGGTCCGTTGGGGATCGTGATCTTCGCGACGGCCATCAGCCCGCCGAACTTGAGGTTCGGCAGGTTACCGGGCTTGCCTTTGCTATGGCAATTCACGCATGAGCTATCGAAGGCATAGACCGCCTCGTAATATTCGTAGCCGTCGCCGCCGCGCGAGAAACGTTCCTCGCGGTTGATCGGCATGTCGCGCAGGCTCAGCTCGGTTGCGCCGCTTGTGGGCGGTGGAGGAGCGGGTGGGTTGTCGCGAAATCGCGCGATCACCTCACGTTCCCAATCGTCGTTGTCGCTGAGCGGCTCGTTCGGGTCGGGCTTCAAGAACTTCCACTGGTAGTCGGCCAGCACGAGGTCGCTCCCCAGCGTCTCGGCTAACTCGCGATTACGGTTGTCGGTTTCGAGCTTGACCCAGTGGGTGCGGGTGAGCAACGTGTCGACGAGCAGCCGCCCTTTGATCTGGTTCTGCTTGAAGACGAGGGTCTCGGTGACGTTGCCGTACCAGTAGAAGCTGCCAGTGATGAGTAGCAGCAACACCGCGCCAAACAAGAAGCGGCATTTCCGCTCCAAGCTGGTCTCGCCCAATAGACGTTTAAAGACACGGTACGACATACGACTATTGTAGCCAAAAACGTGCGCCGAGGCACCATCACCCCAAGAGAGCGACTTGTCGCCGACAATCTCGATGGCCAAGCCATCGGCTTGGGAATGGAAAAAGTATTATGGGCGTTCTTCCGGCGGAATATGGACCACGGTCAGGGCGCATGTCTCCCAGCCGCGTGGCTGCCCGCGACGCCAACCGTCCCAGGAAATAAATAGCCGTTCCCCCTTTTCATCGAGCGCCGATCCAAACGACCCGTCGAGTGCGTAGCCGTACTTGTCCCAAAAGTGTTCGTGGAGAAAGCAGAGCACTTTGCGTTGCCCGCTGCGGAGGTCAAGCTGCACGACCGGGGTACCGTCTTTGGTCGCGCCACCGTGAGCGCCGGGGATGTAATAGGCGT
>CAYLYE010000348.1:0-4363 GCA_964387325.1 uncultured Planctomycetaceae bacterium | reverse complement strand
ACGCCGCGCGAAGAGTGCTGCTCGGCCGGCCCCCACGTGGCCGTGCAGATCGAAGAGCACGTCAATACCATCATCGGCGATCAATGCCGCGAGCGCATTATCGTCGAGCTGGGCCACGTCATGCCACCTACCGGCGACTCGACGCAATCGCTCGCTGATCTCGTCTCGCTCCGAGTTGTTCGAGTACAGCACGGTATGAAACTTCGTGCGATCAAGATACTTGAGCAGCGGCAGCAATAAATGCCCGACGGGATGATTGAGCAGGTCGGCCGAGACGAAGCCGAGGCGCAGTGGCGATCCTGGCTCAAGGGGCAACCGCGAGGCAACCGACCGTCGCGGGTATCGCTCGGCAAAGCGTTGTCCCCACTCCCGATGCAGTCGAGCCTGCTGAGTCACGTCACTCTGCGGACAATAAAGCTCGGCCAGCAGGCGGTTGCTCTGCGGCGCGAGATAGGCAGAGTCAAGTTCGCTGGCCCGCTCAAAATACTGACAGGCCTCCGCGACTTGCCCCAACGACATGCACAGCGAGCCCAAGTTGTTCCACGTGGCGGCAAGCGTGGGATCGATTTGCCGCGACCGCTCATAACACGTCCGGGCCTCACCGAGTTGCCCCACGTCGCGAAGCAGCATCCCCAAATTGGTCCACACTCGGGCCGATAGCGGGGCGCACTGCGTGGCCCGGCGAAGCAAGGGAAGGGCAATGGCATAACGGCCTCGGGCATGCTCGATTTGTCCAAGCGACGCGAGCGCCTCGCCGTCGCTCGGGTCCAACTCGATGGCTTGCCGAAACTCATCCAAGGCTTGGTCAACACGGCCAAGACGTTCCAATATCACGCCGTGATTACGATGCGCCGTGGCCGAATGCGGCTGCAACTCGACAGCACGTTGGGCATGATCGAGCGCCGCGCTCAGGTCACCTTGTGCGAACAACAGGCTGGCAAGGTTTGTGTAAGCGTCGCCGTATTGCGGAGCGAGTTGCCGCGCCTGCTCGAACGCTGCGCGCGCCTCGTCGGGTCGACCAAGTCGCTGCAAGACTAGGCCGCGGTTGTTATGCGCCACCGCGTGGTTGGGCTGCAACAACACGACGCGATCGAACCACTCAAGTGCCGCACGATCGTTGTGCTGCCGGTACGAGAGCGCGCCGAGATTACAATACGGATCGGGATAATCCCCCTTCAAATTGATTGCGGCCTGGTACGCGCTCACGGCCTCGTCCGTTCGACCGAGCGCCTCCATAATCCAACCCCGATTGTGTTGGGCTTGGGCATCGCGAGGATCGCACTCGATGGCACGATCAGACCATTGTAAAGCCTGCGCGTGCTGGCCACGGTCTTGCTCGAGCACGGCCAGATTGTTGTAAGCGGCCGACATTTGCGGCTGCAACGCGAGCGAACGACGCAGATGGTGTTCCGCTTCGTTCCAGCGCTTCAAGCGGCGAAAGGCCTCACCTAAATTGGCATGACAGTCGGCCTGCGATTCATCGAGCGCGAGCGAACGTTGCAGTGGTTCAATCGCGAGCTGCGGTTGATCGCGTTGCAAGGCGATCGAGCCGAGCAGATGCCAGACGGGTGGCAGATTGGGCTGCACCGCCAATACTTGTCGGTACCCTTGTTCGGCAACGTCGAGCTGGCCGGCCTCATGAGCGGTCGCGGCCGCTTGAAGCCATGTGTGCCAGGGTAGGGTAGGGGAGGGGGGCATCTGCTTGTCGTCGCGCCAATCTTTTGCTGCTACAATAGCCGCTCGGAATTTATTTGACCACCGTCATCGATAGGTTTGCCATGAAACGCGTCTTGCTCGGCCTCGCTTTTGGGATGTTGCTCGTTGACGTTTCGGGGCTCGTCGCAGCCGAGTGGCGACAGTGGCGTGGCGACGACCGAAACGGACTGGCCACCTCCTCAAAACCGCTCCGATCCTCGTTGCCGACCGACGGCCTCAAGCCACTCTGGAAGAGCGAATCGTTCGCCGCCGGTTTCGAAGGAGGCTGGGGTAGCCCGATCGTTGCCGACGGCAAGGTCTACTTGTTCACCCACTCACGCAAGCAGCAGAGCGATGCCCAACTGCCGCCGCGCAAGTTCCCCTATCTGCCCGACGACAAACGGGGTCACCTGACTCCTCAAGAATACGAGAAGTACGAGGTCAACCGACGGCAGGAAGACTTTGATCGCGGCAAGGCATTTGACTACCGCGAGACCATCACCTGTGTCGACGCTCAGAATGGCCAAACGGTCTGGAAGAGCGAACAGCCGAGCATCTATACACGCTTCTTGCATAGCGGCACCCCAACACTCAATGACGGCAAGCTCTTGATCCTCGGCGCCGGACGCAAGGCGCGCTGCATCGATGCCCAAAACGGCAAAGAGCTGTGGGCGAAATCCTTGCCCGGCGATTTTCACGACGAGTATTTCATGTCGTCGTTCGCTGTCGTCGACGGGGTCGCCACCGTTTTGTGTGGCTATCTGGTCGGGCTCGACGTTCAGACGGGCGAGATCTTGTGGAAAGGGGACGACAAAGCCACGCGCGGCACGCATAGTTCGCCGGTCGTGTGGGATGGTGGCGATGTGTCACTGCTGATCGTCAATGTGGCGGGGAGCGACACGATCGCCGTCGAGCCCCGTACCGGCCGCGAACGGTGGAGGGTGAAAAGCGAAGCAAACTTGTCAACCCCCGTGATCGTCGGCGACCGGATGATTACGCTCGGCAGCAGTCGTCGCGGCGGCATGCGTTGCTTCCGCGTCTCGCCCGACAGCGCCGAGCAACTTTGGGTCTACAACGGTCTCGGCGACAAGGGGAGCAGCCCGGTCGTGGTCGGCGATTATGTGTATGCCCAAGGTGAGAAACGGCTGGCTTGCGTCGAGTTGTCCTCGGGCAATGCCGCGTGGACCGCGCAGCTCGATTTGACCAACCCCCAATACACGTCGCTCGTGGCCGTCGATGGCAAAGTGCTCTACGCCTACGACGGATTACTTTGCTTCGCGGCGAACCCCAAGGAATACAAGCCGTTGGTCGAGGCCAAGTTCGACCGAACCGGATTGATCGCCAGCGAAGCGTTCTTTCGAGAGAAGCTGGGGCTCGACAAGCTAGAAAAAGAAGCCGGTGGACTCGAAAAGTCGGTCAAGATTTTCAAGCAAGAAGTTGGCGATCAAGGGCCGCTCGCCTGCACTTCGCCGGCCATCGTCGATGGCCGGCTGTATCTGCGACTGCGTAACTCACTGGCGTGTTACGACCTCGCGCCGTAACAGCGTCGGTTGTTGAACACCTGTTCGTCGAATGCAGAATCCTAACGACGCAACACCCCATTGGGCGGTTGTTGTTCGCCTCGTCGACTAACGCGTGGCAAATCGTTGCGCCCGGTTTTGGCGGCAACGACGGTCGATAATTCTCCGAGACTTTCCCATTCGCCGATGACCCGATCCTGCTGCGGATCGTAATAGCGTCGCCCCTGAATCACATACGGCTCACCTAGCATGTGCTGAGGCCATAGCGTCGGCGAGGCCACGGTATGCATGGGGCAGTAAAGATGGCCCAGCAAAGCTTGATTGCTGCCACCACTGCGAACGGTCCTTAACAAGGTCTCGATCGCTTCGGCTGACATGTTACGAATACCGACATCGTCATACTCGTTGATAAATTTTAGATACACGCCCGGGGCGGTCACCCCTTGGAAATCCATGAAGCCGAAATGACTGAGCGGGATCGGCTCGACTTTACCTGAATCACGATTCAGATATCCCAGCCGGTAGTAGGTCTGCGGTTGTGTAACACTCGCGTAGCTCCAGCCAAACTGATTCCAATCGGGGAGCCACGCCAAGTTCCAATGCGTGACGGCGGGGACAATCGCCATCGCGGCGGCCAACACGGCAAGCGAACCGCTCGCAAATCGCCAACCGAGTGTCGGTGTGTTGACGCTCGGCGTGGCTTCTGATCGACGCCAGGGAAGCCAGTCACGCTGCCACGGTGCCATGGCCGCGATTTGTAAGACGGCTAAATGCAAAAACACAATGCCGCTGCTGAAGAAAATGCCCAAATGGGTAGCGAACATCACCAGCGGCAACCAGAACCGGGCGCGGCGCGAGACGAGTGCCGTAATCCAACACAGTTCGGTAAACAGGGTGACCAACGCCATCACAATGCCGAGTGCCGGGTAAGCCATGAGCAACTCATGGAACGCTTGCGGAATGCCCAGCAGGTTAAAGTTACTGTCATGCCAAACGTCCATGACCGGATACAAGTATTCAAGCCGAATCTGCTTGATCCAATCGAGATTGAAATGGAGTTTTGACCAGCCCGTGAAAAAGTAAGCCAATCCCAAGTACAACTGGATCGTCCAGACGACGGCCGACGCCGAGCGGGACACCTGCGTCGT